>JBDTVO010000025.1:0-18388 GCA_040007135.1 Devosia sp.
TCGCCGTTCCGCCGCGACTGACACTGCGCAGTGCCGTCGATATCGCCACCAAGCTCACGATCCCCAGCATCGCCGCCGTCGATTCCAGCATGGACGAGGCGGCGATCCGCGATGCGCTGACGGGCAATTTCGACAAGCACGCCGCCGACATCGCCAAGCTCACGGCGACGTCGATCACCATTCCCGAAATCAGTTTCACGATTACCGCGACGACCAGCGGGACGCCCGTCACCACCACGGTGTCGTACAAGGATATCGTCCTCTCTGGCGTCAAGGACGGCGTCGCCGCCGAGGCAAGCGTCGGGTCGGCGACGTCGACCACGGACGCAGGCAGCTTTGAATTCGGCGCGCTGTCGGCCAAGGCCTTCGACATCGGCGGACTGATGTCATTCTACAGCGTCGTGCCGGCATCGGCCGATCCCGGCTTCAAGCCGATCTACAAGGATTTCGTTTTTGCCGGCGGCAAGTTCACCAGCCCGACCGTCAGCTGTGCGCTCGGCCAGATCACCGCCGCCGAATTTGATACACGGCCGCTCAAGGTGCCGTTCAGCCAGTTCATGGCGCTGAGCCAGGGGCTCAAGGATACCAAGCCGACGCCGGAGCAGATGAAGACACTCGTCGACTTCTTCGTCGATGTGTTCACCGCATTCAAATCCGAGCCGATCACCATGGACGGGCTCAGCTGCTCGGGCAGCGGCGAGGACAAGCAGCCGTTCGCCTTTTCCGTCGGCAAGCTCAAGATGGACGGGTACGCGCCGGGCATCTATCCGGGCATCACGGCGACCGACATCAAGCTCACGGGCGGTGGCGACGGCGCCATCTCGATCAGCGAGGCGACATTCAAGCAGACCGATTTGAGCCAGCCGCTGAAGGCCCTGCAGGATGCGGGCGCGACGCTCACCCCCGACTGGTTCGAGACCAATTACCGGCTCATCGTCCCGGCCTTCGCCGGGTTCTCGTTCAAGGGCCTCAGCATCGACGTACCGCCGGGCGATACGGACGGGTCGCGGGTCAAGGTCGATATCGCCGATTTCGACCTGACGCTCGCCAACTACGTCAACGGCATCCCGACCTCGATCTCGAGCGTCTCGCACGGCATCGACGTGCCGCTGCCGGCCGATTCCGAGGACGAGTCGGTCAAGACGCTGCTGGCGCTCGGCATCAGCCACGTCAATCTCAACTACGAGTTCGGCCTCAACTGGGACCAGGCGAGCCAGACCATCAATGTCAGCAAGATCGCCGTCAGCGGCAATGACCTCGGCAGCGTCGCGGTGGCGGCGCTGATCGGCAACGCTACGCCGCAGCTGTTCGCGCTCGATACCAATGCCCAGCTGGCGGCGGGGCAGAACGTGACGCTCAAGAGCTTCGGCCTCGACCTCGCCGATGCCGGCATCGCCGACCGCTTCATGCCGCTGCTGGCGGCGCAGGAGGGGGTGTCCGATCCGGCGGAATACCGCGTCAAGATGGGTGGCGCGCTCGAAGGCGCGGTGCTCGGAATCCTCGGCAGCACCGACGAGGCGCGGGCGGTTGGCGCCGCCATCGGCGATTTCGTCTCGGGCAAGGCCAAGGCGCTCAGCATCAAGGTCGACGCGGTGTCGCCCGCCGGCCTGCCACTGCCGCTGGTGATGCAGGCGCAGAGCGATCCGAGCGTCCTGCGCGGGGAAGTGACAGTCAGCGGCAGCGCCCACTGACAGGCTCCGGCACCGGGCAGGGTTGACTCGACCCCGCCCGGTCGCCACGTTCCGGCCACGATGCCCGGCGACGTGAGGGTCGGGTCAATATTGTGTGCGGGCGGGGATGCAGTCCTATCTCGATTTCGAAAAGCCGGTTGCCGATCTCGAAGGCAAGATCGCTGAGCTGAAGTCGCTGTCGGGCGCCGACAAGGCGGTGTCGATCGATGACGAGGTGGCGGCGCTCGCCAGTCGCGCCGACCAGGCGCTGGCCGATATCTACAAGAAGCTGACGCCGTGGCAGCGCACGCAGGTGGCGCGGCATCCGCAGCGGCCGCATTTCTCCAACTATGTCGAGGCGCTGATCACCGACTGGACGCCGCTGGCGGGCGACCGCAAGTATGGCGAGGATCCGGCGCTGCAGTCGGGCTTCGGCCGGTTCAATGGCACGCCGGTCGCCATCCTCGGCCAGGAGAAGGGTTCGGACACCGCGTCGCGGCTCGCCCACAATTTCGGCATGGCCAACCCAGAGGGCTACCGTAAGGCGGTGCGCATCATGGACATGGCCGACCGGTTCAACATCCCGGTGGTGTCGTTCGTCGATACCGCCGGCGCCTTCCCCGGCATGGAGGCCGAGGAGCGCGGGCAGGCCGAGGCGATCGCACGGTGCACCGAAAAGGCGCTGGAGCTGGGGGTGCCCAACCTCGCCATCATCATCGGCGAAGGCGGCTCGGGCGGCGCCATCGCCATCGCCACCGCCAACAAGGTGCTGATGCTGGAGAACGCCATCTACAGCGTCATCTCGCCGGAATCGGGGGCCTCGATCCTGTTCAAGGACCCGGCCAAGGCGATGGAGATGGCCAACGCCATGAAGATCACGGCAACCGACCTGCAGGGTTTTGGCATCGTCGATGGCATCATCGCCGAGCCGGCGGGCGGCGCACACCGGCACGCCGAGGCGGTGATGGGCTCGACCCGCGCCGCCATTGCCGATTTCCTCGATACCTTCCCCGGCAACAAGGGGCGGCTCGAAATCCGCGAACAGCGGCGCGAGAAGTTCATGGCAATCGGCTCGGCCCTCAACTAGCCGGTGTTCACAAACGCGTGGTGTTGCATGCCGGTGACGGCGCATTCAGGCTTGTGGATATAGGACTGGGGCCGCAATGGACTGGCAGATTCGGCAGATGCATCTGATGCTTGGCAGGTTGGCGGGGGTCGTCCTAGTGCTGGCCGTAGCGTTGACGCTCGCCGCCTGCGGCGGGCTCGTGCCCAAGACCAGCTCGCTGCGCGCGGTGCAGCCGCTGAAGCAGTCGCTGGTGTCGCGGCTGAGCGTCATCGGCTCGTCGCCCGGCGCGCCGATGATGGTGCGCATCTTCAAGCAGTCGAACGAGTTCGAGGTGTGGAAGGGCACGCCGTCGGGCCGCTATGCGCTGGTCAAGACGTATGACATCTGCGCCTGGTCCGGCACGCTGGGACCCAAGGTCAAGGAAGGCGACAGGCAGGCGCCGGAGGGCTTCTATACGATCACGCCCGGACTGATGAATCCCAACTCCAACTACT
Organism: Devosia sp.; assembly: GCA_040007135.1. Classification (GTDB taxonomy): domain Bacteria; phylum Pseudomonadota; class Alphaproteobacteria; order Rhizobiales; family Devosiaceae; genus Devosia_A. Next base: position 3,231 of record JBDTVO010000025.1, read on the forward strand.
ATCTCGCCTTCAACACCGGCTTTCCCAACAAGTTCGACCGGGCCTGGGGGCGGACGGGCGCCAACCTCATGGTGCACGGCGACTGCTCGTCGGCCGGCTGCTACTCGATGACCGACGAGTCGGTGGCGGAAATCTTCGCTTTGGCGCGCGAGTCGTTCCGCGGCGGCAACACTTCGATCCAGCTCGAAATCTATCCGTTCCGCATGACGCCCAAAAACCTGGCGCTGGTGGCGAGCAACCCGAACATGCCGTTCTGGATGAACCTCAAGGAAGGCTACGACCGCTTCGACATCGCCAAGAAGCCACCGGGCTGGGACGTTTGCGACAAGAAATACGTGTTCGACCTCAGCGCGCCCGATGGCGGCTCGCTCGACGCGGCGGCGGCCTGCCCGGCGCGCAGCTCCGACCCGCTCGGCAGCGCGCTGGCGGCCCGCCAGTCGGCTGACGACGCGCAATACCGGGTCGAGGTGGCGGCCATCGCCGACCGGGATGCCAAGTCGGCGGCGGAAAAGCAGGCGGCCCTCGACGACCAGGCGGCCGCCAAGGCCCGCGGCGAGTCGATCGGTGGCTTCATTTCTGGACTGTTCGGCGGCGGCAGCGCCCAATCGGGGCAGGCAGCGCCGCCGACGACGACCACGATGGTTGCGCCGATGCCGTTCCCGGCGCCGACCTGGCTGTAGGCCACATCCACACTTTGACACGATCTGCCGTCAGCATGCGGCGCCAATGACGCGGGCTCGGGCAGGCATCATCGTGGCGCTATCGCTGGTCGGCACGCTCGCCGTCGGTGGCCTCGTCGCGCCGGTCGTGACCGGCTATCTTCAGCGCATGTCGCACCCTTCGGCGCCGCCGCTCACCAATCCGGCCTTCGACCGCGCGCAGCTGCTCGGCGAACTCCTCGCGTCGGGCTTCCGGCTGGGCGACGAAGCGCATGTGCGCATCTTCAAGCGCGAGGGCGTGCTGGAGCTCTGGCTGAAAGCCGACGCCGCACCGCGCTTCGCACTGTTCAAGAGCTACCCCATCTGCAAATGGTCGGGGACGCTCGGACCAAAGCTCAAGGAGGGCGACCGGCAGGCGCCGGAGGGCTTCTATCGTGTCGCGGCGCGGCAGCTCAACCCGCGCTCGCGTCACCACCTGGCGTTCAACCTCGGCTTCCCCAATGCCCTCGATACGGAACTCGGTCGGACCGGCTCGGCCCTGATGGTGCATGGCGGGTGCAGCTCGGTGGGGTGCTTTGCCATGACCGACGGGCGGATCGACGAGATTTACGCGCTGGTCGAGGCGGCGCTCGGCGGGGGCCAGCGCGAAGTCGATGTGGCGATCTTCCCGTTCCGGCTGACCGACAGCGCCCTCGCGGCCGAGGCGCACAGCCCGTGGGCCGACTTCTGGCACAATCTCAAGCGCGGCGCCGAGCTGTTCGATGCGGCCGGCGCGCCGCCCAGAGTTGGCGCCTGCGGCGGCACCTACCGCTTCGGCGCCGAGGCCGACGCGCCCGGCTGCACGCCGATCACCGGGTGGGTGTGATGGACCGCGTCATCTCCCTCCTCGCGGCGCTTGTCGGGCTCATCGCACTGGCGGGCGCCGTGCTGGTCCACGTCAACAACCAGAGCCGCGAGCAGGAGCTCGTCGCCGAGGTCGCAGCACTGCAGGCGCAGGTGGCCTCGGCTGCTCCGGCGCCGAAACCGGTGGCCGACGACGGCACCATCGACGCGCTGCTGGCGCTGCAGAAGCGGATCGCCGCGCTCGAGCAGGCGCAGCAGGCACCATCCAGCGCGATGGCAGTCGCTGCGCCAGCAGACGCCGCAAATATCGCGTCCACTCCAGCACAGGCGCTTGCGGCCGGGGGGCCGACGACCGACTGCATTCCGCTGGGCACCCGCTTCATGGGGACCTCGGGCGACAGGTTCCCGCTGTGCAAGACGAAGATGGTGCTGAAGGTGGCGGCGGTGAGCGACGGCCTCGCCACCATCGACGGCGCCGGCGACGTGGCGCAGGGCTCGACGGTACCCTATGCGCAGGGCTGCACGGTCACGGTGTTTTCCGCCGACACCAGCGGCTACGCCGAGATGCGGGTCGCCTGCCAGTAACAAAAAAGGGCGCCGCGAAGGCGCCCTTTGCAGGATCAGATAGAGTTCTGTTCTAGAAGCTGCCGTGGCAGTGCTTGAACTTCTTGCCCGAGCCGCACGGGCAGGGCGCATTGCGCGACACGCCGACGAGCAGCTTGGGATCGATCGGGCGGAGGCGCGGATCGGCCTCTGCCACGTCGCCACCAAGACCCGCCAGCGCACCGGCGGCGGCGAAGGCGCTGCCGATCGTCCCCGGGCTCTGGGTGATCACGTCGTTCTCGCCGCTGTCGGGGTCGATGTGGATCTCGCTGAGGTTGTCGAGGTCGAGCGGAGCCACCGGAACCGGAGCGCCGGACGGCCGCATCTGCACTTCGACGTGGCTCATCTGCATGATGACCAGCTCGCGCATGTCGGTCAGCAGCTTGTTGAACAGCTCGTAGGCTTCCTGCTTGTATTCGTTCAGCGGGTCGCGCTGCGCGAGGCCGCGCCAGCCCACGACCTTGGAGAGGTGGTCGAGCGTCACCAGATGCTCGCGCCACAGATTGTCGATCGAGGTCAACAGGATCGACTTCTCGACCTGCCGCATGATGTCGGGAGAGTACTTCGCCACCTTGGCCGCGGCGGTTTCGTCGGCGGCGGTGATCAGGCGCTCGCGCACCGTCTCGACCTCGATGCCTTCTTCGTGCACCCAGGGCTCGGTCTTGATCTCGACGTTGAGGAATTCCTTCATCTCGCTGTCGAGTTCCTCGGTCTTCCACTGCTCGGGGTAGGAGCGCTCCGGGATGGTGCGGGCGAGGATGGTGTCGACCACGTCGTGGCGCATGTCGGCGATGGTGTCGGACACGTCGGTCTTGTCCATCAGCTCGAGGCGCTGTTCGAAGATGACCTTGCGCTGGTCATTCATCACGTCGTCGTACTTGAGGATGTTCTTGCGGATGTCGAAGTTGCGGGCTTCGACGCGCTTCTGCGAATTCTCGATGGCCTTGGTGACCCACGGGTGCGAAATCGCTTCACCCTTTTCGAGTCCGAGGCCCTTGAGCATGGCATCCATGCGCTCGACCGGGAAAATCCGCATCAGATCGTCCTGCAGCGACAGGAAGAACTTCGAGTGTCCGGGGTCGCCCTGGCGGCCGGAGCGGCCGCGCAACTGGTTGTCGATGCGGCGGCTCTCGTGCCGCTCGGTGCCGATCACCATCAGTCCGCCCGCCGCAAGCGCCTTGGCCTTGTCGCTGGCGATCTGTTCCTTGATGCGCGAAATCCGGATGTCGCGCTCGACGCCCTCGAGGCCTTCGGCTTCCTTTTCGATCCGCATATCAAGATTGCCGCCGAGCTGAATGTCGGTGCCGCGGCCGGCCATGTTGGTGGCAATGGTCACCGCACCGGGCATGCCGGCATCGGCGACGATGTGCGCTTCCTGCTCGTGGTAGCGGGCATTGAGCACCTGCATCGAGCCGATGTTCTTGCTGCGCAGCAGATCGGCCAGCATCTCGGATTTTTCGATCGAGGTGGTGCCGACCAGCACGGGCTGGCCGCGCTTCTGGCAGTCGAGGATGATTTCGGAAATGGCGTCGAACTTTTCCTCGGCGGTGCGGTAGATCTGGTCGTCCTCGTCGATGCGCACCACCGGCAGGTTGGTGGGGATGGTGACGACATTGAGGTTGTAGATGTTGGCGAACTCCTCGGCCTCGGTTGCCGCCGTGCCAGTCATGCCGGCGAGCTTCTTGTAGAGCCGGAAGTAGTTCTGGAAGGTGATCGAGGCGAGCGTCTGGTTCTCGGGCTGGATCTTGACGCGCTCCTTGGCTTCGAGCGCCTGGTGCAGGCCCTCGGAGTAGCGCCGGCCCGGCATCATGCGGCCGGTGAACTCGTCGATGATCACCACTTCGTCGTTGCGGACGATGTAGTCCTTGTCCTTGTTGAACATCGTGTGGGCACGCAACGCCGAGTTGGCATGGTGCACGAGGTTGACGTTCTCGATATCGTAGAGGCTCTCGCCCTTCAGCAAATCGGCATCGCGGAACAGCCCTTCGAGCTTTTCGGTGCCGCTTTCGGTGAAGGTCACCGAGCGCTGCTTCTCGTCGTGGTCGAAATCGCCCTCGACGATCTGCTTCATCAGCTCATCGACCTTGAGGTAGAGGTCGGAGCGATCATCGGTCGGGCCGGAGATGATGAGCGGCGTGCGGGCTTCGTCGACGAGGATCGAGTCCACTTCATCGACGATGGCGTAGGCATGGCCGCGCTGCACCATCTGGTCGCGCGCGTACTTCATGTTGTCGCGCAGATAGTCGAAGCCGTATTCGTTGTTGGTGCCGTAGGTCACATCGGCGGCGTAGGCCGCCTTGCGCTCGTCGTCGTTGAGACCGTGGACGATGACGCCGACGGTTAGTCCGAGGAAGGTGTAGATCTGGCCCATCCACGCGGCGTCGCGTCTGGCAAGGTAGTCGTTGACGGTGACGAGGTGGACGCCATTGCCGGTGAGCGCGTTGAGATAGACCGGCAGCGTCGCGACCAGCGTCTTGCCTTCACCGGTTCGCATTTCGGCGATGGAGCGTTCGTTGAGCACCATGCCGCCGACCAGCTGCACGTCGAAATGCCGCATGCCGAGGGTGCGCTTGCTTGCCTCGCGGACGACGGCGAAGGCGGGGACCAGGATGTCCTCGAGGCGCTTGCCGGCTGCGAGCTCGGCCCGGAACATGGCGGTCTTGGCGCGCAGGTCGGCGTCCGACAGCTTGGCGTACTCGGCTTCGAGGGCGTTGATGGCGTCGACGCTGGGCTGGTAGCGCTTGATCTGCCGCTCGTTGGCGGAGCCGAAGATCGCCTTGGCAATTGCGGCGAAGACCATGGAGTGTTCCTTGTCTTGATGGCGCCGGCGATGGGCGCCAGGGCGGTCGGAGGGGGCTGCCTGACAGGCGCGAAAACCGCCGCTTTCCGGGGCCTTTTGAGCGTTGCGGGTATGTAAGAGCGGGGGTGTGTATTGTCAACGGAGGCCAAATGGGCCAAACCACCGCCGCCCAGCCGGGAGGGCCAAGGCGCGGGCTCACGGAGTGAGTATCAGAATGACCATGTTCATTGCGCCGGGAACGCGTCCCGGCCTCGTTAACCTCATTGGCGCGGCCCTCGTCGCCCTGGCTCTGCTCGCCGCTCCCGGCGCGGCCATGGCGCAGGACAGCAGTTCGTCCGCCTCATCGGCGGAGCCGGTGGCACCAGCCAAGCCCGACATCAATTCCGTCGTCGCCACGGTCGGCGGCGAGACCATCACCGAGGGCGACCTCAGCTTTGCCGCCGAGGATCTGGGGCAGCAGACGCTGCAGCAGATCCCGCCGGACCAGCTGCGTGCCGTGCTGCTGACGCAGATGATCGACCTCAAGCTCATGGCGCAGGCCGGCCATGCCGCCAATGTCGAGGCGACCGATCTCTACAAGCTGCGGCTGCAATACCTGATGGATCGGGCCCTGCGCCGCGCCTACACCAAGCAGGCGGTGTCCGACGCCGTCACCCCGGCCGAGATCAAGGCCGAGTACGACAAGCAGATGGCAGCGGTGCCGGCCCAGGATGAAATCCACGCGCGTCACATCTTGGTGAGCAGCGAGGACGACGCCAAGGCGATCAAGGCTCAGCTCGATGCCGGAGCCGATTTCGGCCAGCTCGCCAAGGAGAAGTCGATCGAGCCGGGTGCGGCGCAATCGGGTGGCGATCTCGGCTACTTCACCCACGACAAGATGGTGCAGGCGTTCGCCGACGCGGCGTTCGGGCTGAAGGTCAACGACATCAGCCAGCCGATCCAGACGCAGTTCGGCTGGCATATCATCCAGGTGCTCGACCGCCGGCCGGCGGCGCGCCCGGGCCTCGACCAGATGACGCAGCAGATCGGCCAGCAGCTTTACGTGCAGAAGTACCGGGCGCTGTTCAACCAGCTCGATGCCGCGGCCAAGATCGACATCCCCGACGCAACGCTCAAGGCGCAGGTCGACGCCCAGCTCAAGGCCGCACAGCAGTAGGGGTTGCCGCCGACGAACTAACGAAAGGGCCGGGAGCAGTCCCGGCTCTTTTGCTTTCCCGGATTCCGCTCGACCCTGCGGCCCTTGCGTGGTGCCATCCCATCGGGCATCTGGGGTCAACCAACGAGGCCCTGTCATGGCTCATCCCGTTTCCCCGCTTGCGCCGAAAACCTATCCAGAGCTGCCCGAGATCGCCGGGGTCCGCTTCGCCACGGCGGAAGCCGGCATCAAGTACAGGAACCGCACCGACGTGCTCTTGGCCGCGTTCGATCCGGGAACCACCGTCGCCGGGGTGTTCACCTCGTCGAAGTGCCCGTCGGCGCCGGTCGACTGGTGCCGCGAGGCGCTGAAGGGCGGCGTGGCGCGTGGGCTGCTGGTCAATTCGGGCAACGCTAACGCCTTTACCGGTATGAAGGGACGCAAGTCCGTCGAGATGTCGGCCGCCCATGCCGCCAAGGCGCTCGGTGTGGCTGCGGGCGAGGTGTTTCTCGCCTCCACCGGGGTCATCGGCGAGCCGCTCGATGCGGAGAAGTTTGCCGGGGTCACTGGTGAGATGGCCGGCCGGCTGGCGGCGGGGCCGTGGATGGACGCGGCCCGCGCCATCATGACCACCGACACCTATCCCAAGGTGGCGACCGCAACGGTCGAGTTCGACGGCGTGCCGGTCCGCATCGCCGGCATCGCCAAAGGCTCGGGCATGATCGCGCCGGCGATGGCGACGATGCTGAGCTTCGTGTTCACCGACGCACCGGTATCGAGCGGCGTTCTACAGGGTCTGCTGCAGCCGCTGATCGAACAGAGCTTCAATGCGGTCACCGTCGACAGCGATACGTCGACGTCCGACACCTGCCTGGTGTTCGCCACCGGCAAGGCGCCGGTCGACGGGCTCAACTCGGCTGACGATCCGCGGCTCGCGGCGTTTGCGGCCGCGCTCGGCGACGTGCTGCATGAGCTGGCGATGCAGGTGGTGCGCGACGGCGAGGGGGCGACGAAGCTGGTCACCGTCAATGTCGAGGGCGCCATGAGCGACGAGAGCGCCCGGCGCATCGCGCTCTCCATTGCCAACTCGCCGCTGGTGAAGACAGCGATCGCCGGCGAGGACGCCAACTGGGGCCGCGTGGTGATGGCCGTCGGCAAGGCGGGCGAGCCCGCCGATCGTGACCGGCTGATGATCGCTTTCGGCGACATCGTTGTGGCCGAGCAGGGCGAACGGGCGGTGTCGTACGACGAGGCGGCCATCTCCGCCTATATGAAAGGCCAGGAACTCGAGCTGACCGTCGGCCTTGGATTGGGAGCGGGGCGCTCGACGGTCTACACCTGCGACCTGACGCACGGCTACATCGACATCAACGGCAGCTACCGGAGCTGAACGTGAGCTTCCCCGACACGCGGGCGATCGAGATGGCTGGGCTCAAGTGCTGGCCGGGGCTCGAGGCGGAGTGGGATGGTGGCTGGGTGCGCCGCGCTGCCGGCGGCTATACCAAGCGGGCCAACAGCGTACAGTGCTTCGACGCCAGCGACGATGGCGAGGCGCCGCAGCGCCTCGTCGCCGCCCGTCGGTGGTTCGACAGCCGCAATATCCGTCCGGCGTTCCGGGTGACGCCGCTGGCAGGCGTCGGCGTGCTCCGCGCACTCGATGCGGCGGTATGGGCGAGCATCGACCACAGCCGGCTGATGGCGATGGAGCTCGGTCCGGTCGAGGCCGATCCACGCGGCAGCCTGCAGGCGCCGCTCGATGCGGGCTTCGTGGAGGTCCAGCGGAGGCTGCAGGAGTACGACGATGCCACCACCGAAAGGATGCGTGCCCTGTTCGGGGCGTTCACCGTGCCGGCACGCGGGGTGATCGTTGCCGACGGCGATGGCCGGGCTGTCGCTGCGGCGCTGGTCTCGGTCGACGGCGGCATCGCGCTCACCAGCGGCGTCGTTACCGACCCGGCGGCCCGCCGGCAGGGGTTCGGGGCGGCGGCGGTTCGCACCGGCCTTGCCTGGGCGCAAAGCGTCGGGGCGCGGTTCGCCACGCTCAATGTCGCGGCCGAAAATGTCGCGGCACAGGCGCTCTATGTCCGGCTCGGCTTCGCGCCGCACTACGACTATCACTATCGCGTGCCGCAATGAGCGGGCACCGGATCCTCCTCGTCGTCGCCTGTGCGCTGGTCGATGCCGACCGGCGCGTGCTGATCGGCCAGCGGCCGCAGGGAAAGCAGTTCGCGGGCCTCTGGGAGTTCCCCGGCGGCAAGCTCGAGGCGGGCGAGACAACGGAAGAGGCGCTGATCCGCGAACTTGAGGAAGAGCTTGGCATTTCAACGAAAACTGCCTGCCTCGCGCCGTTAACTTTTGCTTCGCACTCTTACGAAAGCCTTCATCTTCTGATGCCACTTTTCGTCTGCCGAAAATGGCAGGGAGTTCCGCAACCGCGCGAGCACGCCGCCCTCAAATGGGTGCGTCCGCAGGCCCTGCGAGACTATCCGATGCCGCCGGCCGACGAACCGCTGATCGCGCCGCTCTGCGATCTGCTTTGAGCCTGGAGGACGGCATGGCGAAGTTGATTGCACAATTTGTCCGCAACGACAGCGGTGCGACCGCCATCGAATACGGCGTCATGGCGACGATGATCGCGGTGGCCTGCGTCGCGGCGTTCCTCACCCTCGGCGGCGCCGTCAACGGCCTGTTCGGGTCGGTCAACGACAAGGCCGGTTCGGTTCTCACCGGCGGCTAATTCCTGGTCTTCAGCACTTTCGTCAGGCTGACCTCGGCGCTGCCGGGGCGCAGCGGCTTCTGCTGGCTCTCGTGCGGCGCCCAGCCGCTCAGCCAGACAATTTCCAGCGTCGCCCGCACGCGGCCATCGGGGTCAGCGGCCAGCCGCTCGTAGGCGGCGCTTGCCGCCTCGATCAGGCGCGGCGTTGCCATCCGTCCCGGCTTTTCGAGCAGCGGATTGGAGGCGCCGAGCGCCTTGAGTTCGCGCATCAGCGCCAGCGGCGTGGCGTAGCGGACGATGTGGGTTTCGACGTCGCTGACGGGCAGGGCGAAGCCGGCCCGCTGCAGCAGCCCGGCGGCATCGCTCAGCGGGATGAATGGCGCGACGCGCAGGGATGCACCGCCGCTGAGTTCGGCCTCGGCACCGAGGAAGGCCTCGCGCAACTCGGTGAGGCTGTCGCCGCCGATGGCCGCGGCGAGGAACAGCCCGTCGGCGCGCAGATGGGCGCGCACCCGCGAGAGAAAACCCGGGACGTCGTCGACGACATCGAGATCGAAGATCGAGACGATGAGATCGTAGCCGCGGCGGGGCAGGTCGAGTGCTTCGGGATCGAGCAGCGGCACGCCGCCGGAGGCGACTGTGGTCGCGGCGCGCTCATAGCTGAAGGCGCCGTTCGCGGTGCGGCCGCCTGTGGGCAGCGGGCCGGCGTCGGGCGCGAGGATCAGCGCCTGCTCGAAATCGCGGGTGACGGTGGCGAGCCGTTCGTCGAGATCGGCGAGCACCATCGGGGTGATGAAATCGTCGCGGTCCGCCGGCCGCCGGGCCAGGTGGCGGGCGATGAGGGCGCGGTCGAATATTTTCGGCGGCCCGAGCGAGGGCATTGGCGCAACCGTCCGGCAGTGGCAGGATCGGGGTTATGGAGACGGGGTCGACGCTTGTCAAAACCGCGCTGCGGCCGCTTGGGCGCGCCGCCGGGCTGCTGCTCGACACGCTCTATCCGCCGCAGTGCCTGAGCTGCGATGCGCCGGTGGCGTCGCCCGATGCGCTTTGCGGCGCCTGTTTCCGGCAATTGCGGCCGATCACGGCGCCGCTCTGCCCGGTGCTCGGGCTGCCGTTCGAAGTGTCGCTCGGGCCCGAGGCGCTGTCGGCCGAAGCCATCGCCGATCCACCGCCGTTCGATCGGGCCCGCTCGGCCGTCATCTACAACGACATCGCGCGGGCGCTGGTAGGAAAACTCAAGTATGGCGACCGGCCAGAGCTGGCGCGCTTCTGTGCGCGGCTGATGCTGCGGGCCGGAAACGAGCTTTGGGGCAAGGACGCCGTTCTGGTGCCGGTGCCGCTGCATCCGACGCGGCAGTTTGCGCGCCGCTACAACCAGTCGATGGAGCTGGCGCGGGCGCTGGGCAGGCTCACCGGGCTGCCGACGGATTCCTCGCTGGTGCTGCGCAAGAAACGCACGCGCCAGCAGGTCGGGCTGTCGGGCGAGGCGCGGCGGCGCAACGTCGCCGGTGCCTTCGCGCCGCATCCGGAGGCGCTCGCCCGGCTGCATGGGCGGCGGGCCATCATCGTCGACGATGTCATCACCACCGGGGCGACGGTCAAGGCGGTGACGCGGGCGCTCGTTGCCGGTGGTGCGCTCGGCGTCGACGTCGTGAGCTTTGCCCGGGTCGTGCCGGGGAGTGACGGCTGATGGGCGAGCTGCGGCTCAATCGCGTGCGGCCGCCGCGGGTGCGGCGGCCGGCGGCGATCACCGGCGGCGACATTGCGGGGATCGGCCACAATGGCGGGCCGCCGCTCGACGAGCACATCCCCGAATGGGGCACCGGCGGCATCGGCACCTATTTCGGCTGGCGCGCCGCGAGCGAGGCGGCGTTCAAAGCGGTGCCGGTCGAGACCGCCATCCGCCGGGCGCGGCAGGCCGAGGCGCTCGGCCTGACGTTCCGGGAGTATCAGCTCGAGATCCTCGAACGCGGCCGCTACCTGCAGGCGACCGATATCGACCGTATCGCGGCGATCAAGGCCAGACGGTCACAGCGCTGACCCCCGTTGCCGTGCCGGCGGGGCTTCCCATATAGAAGGGGAAGGAACCGCGCAGATGTCCAAAGTCCAGGTCTATGGCACCGATTGGTGCCCGTATTGCGACGCAGCCAAGTCGCTGCTCGAGAGCAAGGGCGTCGCCTATGAGGAGATCGACGTCACCGACGACGAGGCGCGGCGGGCCGAGATGATCCAGCGAGCCCATGGCCGCCGCACGGTGCCGCAGATTTTCATCGGCGATGTGCATGTGGGCGGCTACACCGACCTCAGCGCCCTCGACCGGCGCGGCCAGCTCGATCCCCTGCTGGCCTAGCGTGAGCCTCCTCCGCGTCGCCGCCCTGCAGATGAATTCGGGCACCGCGCCGGGGCCCAATCTCGAAACGCTGGAGCGGTTGGCACACGAGGCAGCGCGGCGCGGCGCGACCTACGCACTCAGCCCCGAAGTCACCATCGCCTTCGCCGAAAACCGCGCCGGCCTCGCCGCCGTGGCGCGCCCGTTCGAGAACAATCCCGACATCGCGCAGTGCGCCCGCATCGCGCGTGAGACCAGGCTCTGGCTGCATGTGGGCTCGCTTGCCGTGGCCCTGCCCGATGGACGCTTTGCCAACCGCTCGGTGCTGTTCGGCCCCGATGGAGTGATCGCCGCGAGCTACGACAAGATCCATCTGTTCGACGCCGACCTGCCGGGTGTTCGCGCCTATCGGGAGAGCGAAACCTACGCCGGCGGCGACGCGGCCGTGGTGGTGGAGGCCGCCGGCGTCCGGCTCGGCCTGTCGATCTGCTACGACGTGCGCTTTGCCCCGCTCTACCGCACGCTCGCCGACGCCGGGGCGCAGATGATCGTGGTTCCCGCCGCCTTCACCGTGCCGACGGGCGAAGCGCACTGGGAGGTGCTGCTGCGGGCCCGCGCCATAGAGACCGGATGCTTCGTCATTGCCGCGGCGCAGGCCGGCCGGCATGAGAACGGCCGCTCCACCTGGGGACACTCAATGATCGTCGATCCCTGGGGCGCCATCGTCGGCCAGCTGAGCGGGGAGGGCGAGGGCGTGCTCGTCGCCGATCTCGACGTCGCGGCGGTCGCCGAAGCGCGGAGCCGCGTGCCGGCGCTTGCGAACAGCCGCCCATTTTCGCTATCCGTTAACCCTGCCAGCGCAAGCTGAGGCCCGCGAAAGGTCCTGTCCGCGTGATCCACTACTCGCTCGTCTGCGACAAATCCCACAAGTTCGACGGCTGGTTCGCCAGCGCTTCGGCCTATGACGAGCAGAAGCTGCGCGGTCTCGTCACCTGCCCGATCTGCCTCACCAGCAGCGTCGACAAGGCGCTGATGGCGCCCTCGCTCGGCCGCTCGGGCAGCGAGAAGGTGTCACTGTCGATCGGCCATCCACAGCACGCGCAACTGCGCGAGGCGATGCTGGCGCTGCGCAACAAGGTGACCAGCGAGGCCGACTATGTCGGCGACAAATTCGCCGAGGAAGCCCGCAAGATCCACTTCAAGGACGTCGACGCCCGCGGCATCTACGGCGAAGCGACGCGCGAGGAAGTGGCAGCCCTGGTCGAGGACGGCGTCGACTTCATGCCGCTGCCGACGATCAAGGAAGAGCACAACTAGCTCCCCCGGCTAGCTGGCCTGCCGCTCCGCTAGCAGCATGTAGTTGATCCCGAGGTCCCGGCTCAGCCGCCAGTCGTCGGCGAGCGGGTGGTAGACCACGCCGGTGCGGTCGGTGATCCTCAGCCCATTGCGCGAGATCAGCGCGGCAAGTTCGTCGGGCGTCAGAAACTTGTTCCAGTCATGCGTGCCGCGCGGCAGCCAGCGGAGGATGTTCTCGGCGGCGAACACAGCGAGGGCCCGGGCTCGCAGCGTGCGGTTGATGGTGGACGAGACGAGGAACCCGCCCGGCGCCACGAGGTCGGCGCAGCTCTTGATGTAGAGCGGTACGTTGTCGACGTGCTCCACCACTTCCATGTTGAGCACGATGTCGAAGCGGGCGCCGGTCGCCGCCAGCGTTTCGGAGGTCTGGTCGCGATAGTCGATCGACAGCCCCATGCGCTCGGCGTGGAGTTTTGCCACCGCGATGTTCCTGGCGCCGGCATCGATGCCGGTCACCGTGGCGCCGAGCCGGCTCAGCGGTTCGGTGAGCAGCCCGCCACCGCAGCCGATGTCGAGGACGCTCAGGCCGTCGAGCGGCCGGCGTGCCGTTGGCTTGCGGCCGAAATGCTGCAGCGCCCAGTCGCGGATGTAGGCGAGGCGGACGGGGTTGAGCCGGTGCAGCGGCTTGAACTTGCCGGCCGGGTCCCACCATTCGTCGGCCATCGCCGCGAATTTGGCGATCTCATCGGGGTTGATGGTGGTGTCGGTCATGGCGTCGCGGTCCGCGGCATGCGCCGGTCGATCAGGGCGCGCCCGAGGATCAGCAGCACAGCGATGACGACCACCGGATAGACGACGATGTTGATCACCGTCCAGCCGCTGGCGACGAGGATGCCGCCAGAGGAGAACGAGGCGATGGCGACGATGGTGAACAGGATGAACTCGTTCATCGCCTGCACGCGGAAGGCTTCCTCCGGGCGGTACAGTTCGGCGACCATGGCGGTCGAGGCGATGAAGCCGAAGTTCCAGCCGATACCGAGCAGGATCAGGGCGATCCAGAACTGCCAGAGGCCGGTGCCCGACAGCGCCACGCTGGCCGAGGCGGCGATCAGCAACAGCCCGGTTGCGGCAATCGCCGACTTGCCGAAGCGCGTGATCAGGGCACCGGTGAAAAAGCTCGGGCCGAACATGGCGATGACGTGCCACTGGATGCCGGTCTGCGCCTCGGCCTGGGTGTGGTTGTGCGCCACCATGGCGAGGGGCGTCGCCGTCATTACGAGGCTCATCAGCGCGTAGGACGACACGGCACCGACGAGCGCGATGAGGAAGCGCGGCTTCAGCAGGATTTCGAGCAGCGGGCGGCCCTGCGGCCCGCTGCCGATCGGCGGCGGCAGCGGCACGTCGAGCCGCGACAACACCACTGCGGCAATGGCGTAGAGGCCGATCAGCGCCAGGAACGGGCCGGCGAGCGGCACGGACGGCGTCAGCGCCGGGGCGTGGATCGACAACTGCGGGCCGAGCACGCCGGTGATGACGCTGCCCGCCATTACCCAGGCGATGGCGCGCGGCTTATAGCCGGGCGGCGACGCATCGGCGGCGGCGAAGCGGTATTGCTGCAGGAACGCACCCGAACAGCCGATCAGCACCATGCCCAAGGTGAAGCCCCAGAACGAGGCGAACATGATGGCGACAGCGGCGACGACGGCGCCCAGCGCTCCGATGGCGGTCCCCAGCATGAAGCCGAGGCGGCGGCCGATCCGCCGCATGGTCAGCGCCGCGGGCACCGAGGCGAGGGCCGAGCCGACGATGTAGGCCGACACCGGCACGGTCGCGAGCGCCATCTGCTGCATCGGCAGCAGCGCCATGCCGACCAGCCCGCCGGTGCCGATGGCGATCGGGCCGGCCGAGCCGCCGATGGCGGAGGCCAACGCCAACAACCACGCGGCGCGGCGGGCGTTCAGCAGGGACGGATCGGCTTCTTGCATGGCGGCGGCCGCAGTTGATTGGGCGGGGGCAATGTGGCATGTCCCCGCCGAATTCTAAAGCGTACCGGCGGGTTCGGACTCCACCCCGCTTGTCTGGAGAGGCGTCGTGGCCCGCATCGTCATGAAGTTCGGCGGCACGTCGGTCGCCAATGTCGAGCGCATCCGGCAGGCGGCACGGCACGTCAAGCGCGAGGTCGACGCCGGCAACGAGGTGACCGTGGTCGTCTCTGCCATGTCGGGCAAGACCAACGAGCTCGTCGGCTGGGTCAACGAGAGCTCGACGCTGCACGATGCGCGCGAGTACGACACCGTGGTTGCCTCGGGCGAGCAGATCACCGCCGGGCTGATGGCGATCGTCTTGTCCGACATGGGCATCCCGTCGCGCTCGTTCCAGGGCTGGCAGGTGCCGATCTATACCGACGACGCGCACGGCGCCGCACGCATCGCCGAGATCGTCCCGGACGAACTCGACGCGCGCATGAAGGACGGCTGGGTGCCGGTGATCACCGGCTTCCAGGGGATGGTCAAGGCGACGGGCCGGGTGACGACGCTGGGCCGCGGCGGCTCGGATACGTCGGCGGTTGCCGTCGCTGCCGCCGTGGGCGCCGAGCGCTGCGACATCTATACCGACGTCGATGGCGTCTATACCACCGACCCAAGGATCGACCCCAAGGCGCGGCGGCTCAACCGCATCGCCTTCGAGGAGATGCTGGAGATGGCCTCGCTCGGGGCCAAGGTGCTGATGATCCGCTCGGTCGAGATGGCGATGGCGTACAAGGTGCGGCTGGTCGT
>JBDTVO010000026.1:0-18075 GCA_040007135.1 Devosia sp.
CATCGACAGTTGATCCCGATCAACGAAGGCACCCCGGCGCCCGCTAGTCTTGAAGAACGGAACCATATTCCAAAGGAGAGACAAAGTGGGCCAATTCAGCGACAAGGTAGCCATCGTCACAGGCGGCGGCTCCGGTATTGGCGAAGCGATCGTCAAAGAGCTGGCGGCGGGGGGTGCAAAGGTCGTTGTCGCAGATCGCGACAAGGCCGGCATGGATCGCGTTGTTGCCGAAGTGAAGGCGGCTGCGGGCATCGCCTCGGGATTTGAAATCGACGTGGCGAATGCCGAACGGAACGCCGCCATGGTGGCGTTTGCGGAGAAGACTTTTGGCGGGCTCCACCTGGCGGTCAACAACGCCGGCATTGGCGGCCCGTCTGCACCGACAGGCGAATACCCGCTCGATGGCTGGAAGAGTGTCATCGATATCAACCTCAATGGTGTCTTCTACGCACTGCGCTACGAAATTCCGGCGATGCTGAGGTCTGGCGGTGGCGCCATCGTCAACATGGCGTCGATCCTGGGCAGCGTCGGATTTGCCAGCGCCGTTGCCTACACCTCCGCCAAGCACGCGCTGTTAGGAATGACGCAGGTGGCCGGCATGGAATACGCGGCAAAGGGCGTCCGAGTGAATGCGGTCGGTCCCGGCTTCATCGATACGCCACTGCTCGCCAAGAACCTCGACGCCAACACGCTGAAATACGTCGCCGGACTGCACCCCATGCAGCGCTTGGGCCGCGCCGAGGAGGTATCGGCGCTCACCTGCTTCCTGTTGTCGGACCGGGCGTCGTTCATCACCGGCAGCTATCACCTGGTCGATGGCGGCTACGTCTCACAGTAAGATGGCCGGCCCTCAGAAGCTCGATCTCAAGAAGGATCTGAAGGCGCTCTATACAGCGCGTTCAATGGCTGTTGTGGTCGATGTCCCAAGGCTCAGCTTCCTGATGCTTGACGGTGCCGGAGATCCAAACACATCGGCGGAATACGCCGCGGCCATCGGCGCGCTGTACAGCGTTGCCTACACGCTCAAGTTCACCATCAAGAAATCGCCACACCCCGTCGACTATGCGGTGATGCCGCTCGAGGGGCTCTGGTGGGCTCGCGACATGACGGCGTTCACAGGGGCCAGCAAGGACCGTTGGCAATGGACCACCATGATCCTGCAGCCCGATTTGGTGACCGGGGAGCTATTCGAAACCGCCCGAGCCGAGGCTGCCCGCAAAAAACCGAACCACGCCCTGGCACTCCTGCGGTTTGAATCCTTTGCCGAGGGACGTTCAGCTCAACTTATGCACCTTGGGCCTTATGCCGCTGAGACCGAGAATATTCGGAAGCTCCATGCGTTCATCGCCGAACAGGGCGGGACCCTGGCCGGCAAGCACCACGAAATCTACCTGAGCGACCCGCGCCGCAGTGCGCCCGAAAAGCTCAAGACGATCATCCGGCAGCCGTTCGTCACCTAGGTCGAACAACGGTTTTGACAAAGATGCTAAAGTCATCATCTCGTCCGTTACCCTGACCGCAGACGTCTGACGCGGTTACCTGCCGGACTCTATGACCGTTGTCGGCGTAGCCAATGGGCCAGCGACCGCTCCTGGCCCAAAGCGAACTCCCCGCTTCCATGGGACATCAACGGCGAGTATCTGTGTCACATGCTCGACATCGAGCCGACCGCCGCAGTGCTGGTAGATCTGTTCGGTAGCGGCCGATCGGCGCCGTTGTTGACTGCTACTCATCCAACTCTGGACCTGCCAACCGCGTATCAGATCGCGGACGCCGTTCGGCGACGGCGCCTCGATCGCGATGGTCAGGTCTTGGGCCGCAAGATCGGATTTACCAATCACCGGATGTGGGAAAAATACGCGGTCAAAGCGCCCATCTGGGGCTACATGTACCAAAGCACGGTTCGGCACGTTGGAGATGAAGATCACGTGTCGCTCTCAGGTTTTCCTGAGCCCAAAATTGAGCCCGAAATCGTCTTTGGGCTTGGTGCCACTCCAGGCCCGGGGATGGGCGAGGCTGAGCTTCTCGGATGCATTGATTGGGTCGCGCTAGGGTTTGAATTGGTCTCGTCGATCTATGCTGGATGGCAATTCCAGCCGGCCGATGCCGTCGCCGCCTA
The DNA here is from genome assembly GCA_040007135.1 of Devosia sp. GTDB lineage: Bacteria > Pseudomonadota > Alphaproteobacteria > Rhizobiales > Devosiaceae > Devosia_A. The sequence goes on from JBDTVO010000026.1 coordinate 2,120, forward strand.
CGGCGTTCACTTTGCTCTCCGCGTCGGGGCCCGGATACCGGTCCGGACCGACGACTGGATGAGATCGCTTGGATCTTTTCGGTTGGGACTGTTTCGAAACGGGAATTGGGTGACGGACGGCAGCGGAGCAGACGTCCTCGGCAGCCCCTTGAGCGCGCTGCGTCACCTCAACGATCTGCTGTCCGATCCCGCATTCGGACCTCCGCTCACGGCAGGCGAGATCATTAGCACTGGAACACTGACGCTCGCGATGGACGCGAGCCCGGGGGACGAATGGCGCGCGGAGCCTGTCGGCGTTGCGTTGCCATCAATCACCATTCGACTGACATGAGGGGCTAGTCCAGCCGAAGCTCCACTGAGTCGAACTAGGCCCTTGTTCCAAGGGGCCGATAGACTGGGCCGAAGCGTCTATGCAAGCGTCCAGACCGTGCACAAGGCGCCAGGTCGGGGCGCGACGTCAGCCGCGCGACCCTGGCCTACGACACTGCGGCTGGTTGACCACGACCGCACCGAGAGTTCGCGCCACCGGCAGGTTATTCCTTCAAATCACCAGATGTGGTGAGGCGTCCTCACCATTTCGGCGCCCATCAATCCACTTCGCGACGTCGGCCCTACCGACCTTCGCCGGATTGGGCCGGCTCGGATCGGTTCGGCCTCCAACAACCCATGGGAGACAAGAAATGATCACAAATTCCGGCCTCATCCGCTTCGCGGGCCTCTTCGCCATCGCTGGCGGCGTCATTTTCGCAGGCATCCAGCCGATCCATCCGCCCGACGAGGTCGCTTCGGTCACGACAGGCCTCTGGGCGATCATCATCGGCCTCAAGCTTGCTATGTGCCTGTTCTTCCTCGTTGGTTTCACCGGCATTTATGCCCGCCAGGCCGAAAAGGCCGGCTGGCTCGGTCTCGCCGGGTTCTTGCTGCTCATCCTCTCGTTCTTCCTCCAGACCGGATTCGTCTTCACCGAGTTGTTCGTCCTGCCCATCGTCGCGCCGTCGCTCCCCGGCTTTGTCGAGAGCGCACTGGGCGTCGCCAACGGACATCCGGGCACGATGGAAATCGGAGCTTTCGTTCCGGCATACGCCGTCTTGGGTGTCTGCTATCTGCTCGGCGGCCTAGTGTTCGGCATCGCTACCGTGCGTGCGGCAGTCCTGCCGCGCTGGCCGGCGTTGCTGCTGGCCTTTGCAGCGCTGATCACGCCTGCCGCGGCGCTGCTGCCGCATGCTCTCCAACGCTACGCCGCAGTGCCGATGGGCATCGCCATGATCTGGCTCGGCTACACGCTTTGGGCCGAACATCGCCGCGACAAGAGCGCCAACCTCGCGGTCGGGCGCCACTCCGCCACCGCCTGATCGCCACCGTGACGACAGGCGGCAGAAGCCGCCTGCCCCACCGACCTAACGGGAGTTTCCGATGACGAGTCTCGCCCTGCGCTCACGGCCCCGGCCCCCTGCAAGTCCCGCCGACTGGCTCATCCCGGTGGCGCTTCTCGCCCTCGCCTTCGTTCCGGTGGTCGCCGGCGCGTTCCGGCTGACGACTCTCGCGGCCCACGTGGCCGTCACGCCGGAAAATGCGCGCTTCCTCGCCTCGCCGGTCCCGGTCGCGCTGCACATCGTCAGCGTGACCATCTACAGCATTCTTGGCGCTTTCCAGTTCTCGCCCGGCGTGCGCAGGCGTTGGCCGAGCTGGCATCGCGCCGCAGGCAGGGTTCTGGTCGTCGCCGGTCTCGTCGCGGCGCTCTCGGGCCTCTGGATGGCGCTGTTCTACGCCATCGTCCCCGCCGACCCGCCGTTGCTGCACGTGTTTCGCCTGACCTTCGGCGCGGCGATGGCGGCATCGATCATTCTCGGCTTCATCGCCATTCGCCAACGAAAGATCAGCGAGCATCAGGTCTGGATGCGCCGAGCCTATGCCATCGGCATGGGCGCCGGAACGCAGGGGCTGATCCAGATCCCCTACATCATGATCCTTGGGCAGCCCGACTCCTTCATCCACGCTCTGCTGATGGGCGGTGCCTGGGCCTTCAACCTGGGCATTGCCGAATGGCTCAACGACCGGCAGGGGTTGCGGTCGTGAGGTCCCGGCTGGATCTGGGCGACATTGGATTACTCGCCGGCCGATCGCTCCTGGTCTATTCTTGGCCTCGGCACCGGTCGGTTCGTCCCTTCGTGCAGCGCCACTCTGAGGAGAAGTCATGACCACACCAGCTCTCACACCGAACCCGGACGCCGCCGATCGGCGCACCGCTCGCATCGCGGGCGTGTTCTATCTCCTCGTCGGCATCTCCGGTGGCTTTGCGGAAGGCTTCGTCGAGCCGAAGATGTTTGCCCTTACCGGCACGATGACGACGGTTGAGAACCTGGTCGCCAATGCCGGTCTGGTTCGTCTGGGCATCGTCGCCGACCTGCTCGACCAGGTCTTCTTCGTGGGGCTCGCCCTCATACTCTATGCGCTGCTCAAGCATGTGCACGAGACTGCGGCACGCGCCATGGTCGCTCTTGTGCTCGTCGCCGCGGCCATCGCCAGCCTCGCTGTGATCTTTCTGTTCGAGGGGTTACAGGTCGCAACCGATGCTCGCTACCTAGCCGCATTCAGTGCGAACGGATCCGATGCCTTGGCCCGCATCTTGGTGGACGCGCAGCACCATGGCCTACTCGCCGCCCAGGTGTTCTTCGGCCTGTGGCTGGCGCCCCTCGGCTACCTCGCCCTGAAGTCGGGCCGCTTTCCTAGGTCGCTGGGATACGTGCTTATTCTCGGAGCCGTCTGCTATCTGGCGGACGTTCTGATCGCATTTCTCGCGCCCGACGTCGCAGCCGCGATCCATGGCTACGTCGTCATCCCCTGCGCCGTCGCTGAGATCGGGATGGTGCTCTATCTCCTCATCTTCGGCATAGGGTCGCGGATCGCTCCCGCCCGCACCTGACGTTTGCGGGCACAACCGAATTGTGCCGCGACCGCGCGAGCGGCTGATAAGCTGCGCAAATGGCTACCCCGCTCGTCGCGACGAAACTGTTTGTGCCGAAGCTGCGACCGGGGCTGGTCGAGCGGCCGCGCCTCAGCGAACGGCTGCGGCGCGGCACGCAATCAAAGCTCACGCTCGTTTCGGCGCCCGCCGGTTTCGGCAAAACCACGCTCCTTGCCGAATGGCTGGCCCGCACCGGTCAGGACCACAGGGTCGCATGGCTCTCGCTGGACGAGACCGACGATGACGCGATGGCCTTCTGGTCGCATTTGGTTGCCGCCCTGCAAAAGGCCGCCGATGCCGCCGGTGTGGATTTCCCTGATATGCAGCCGGTTGGGCAGTCGCCTGATAGTTTTCTCGCAAAACTGCTGAACGGGCTGAGCGCCATGCCCGTCGACATCGCTCTCGTGCTGGACGACTATCATCTCATCAGCCAGCCGCAGATCGAGACGGGGCTAAGCTTCCTCCTCGAACATCTGCCGCCGCAGATTCACCTGGTCATTAGCACGCGCGCCGACCCGGCCTTGCCGCTTGGCGGCCTGCGGGCGCGGGGTGAACTGGTCGAGATCAGATCGACCGATCTACGCTTCACCCCCGAAGAGGCCTCCACCTATCTCCATGGTGCCAAGGACCTGAGCCTGACGGCGAAGGATGTCGCCGTGCTGGGCGAGCGCACCGAGGGCTGGATCGCGGCGCTGCAACTGGCGGTGCTCTCGCTCGAGGGACGCGATGACCCCGCCGCCTTCATCGCTGGCTTCGCCGGCAGCGATCGTTACATCGTCGACTATCTCGTGGAAGAGGTTCTGCAGCGACTGCCAGATAACGTTCGCCGCTTCCTCTTTCGCACCTGCTTCCTCGGCCGGCTCAGCGGGCCGCTCTGCGACGCGGTGACTGCCGCAAGTGGAGGCAAGGCGATGCTCGATGCGCTGGACCGGCAAAACCTGTTCGTCGTCCCGCTCGACGATCGCCGGCAATGGTACCGGTACCACCATCTCTTTGCCGACGTACTGCTCGCCCACCTTTCGGACGAAGCGCGCGCCGAACTGCCTCTGCTGCACCGGCGTGCCAGCGACTGGTACGAACAACAAGGCGAGCGGTTCGACGCTATCCAGCACGCGCTCCTCGCCGACGACCTCGAACGCGCCGCCGAGTTGATCGAGCTGGCGACGCCGGAGATGCAGAAGAATCGCGGCGAGGCCATTCTTCGCGGCTGGTCGCGCGTTCTGCCCAAAGCGCTGGTACGGAATCGGCCGGTGCTCGGTATCGGCTTTGTCGGAGCACTGGTGTCCTACGGCGATTTCGACGGCATAGAGGAGCGGCTCCGCGACATTGAGCTTGGTCTTGCGGCATTGGCGAATGCCGCACCGCACAGCATCGTGGTTATCGACCAAAGCCAGCTGCCTCGAATGTCCGGAGCGGTCGAACTTTACCGCGCCGCTCTCGCTCAGGTTCGGGGCGATGTGGCTGGCATCATCGAGCACGCACAGCGCGTGCTTGATCTCGCGCCGTCCGACGACGATGTCGGCCGCGCGGCGGGCTCGTCGATGCTGGGCATCGCGTACTGGTCGCAGGGAAAACTGGAACCAGCTCGTCTGGCGTGGACGATCGGGCGGGACGGCCTGCAACGCGCCGGGCACATCCCCGACGTGCTGGGCGTTTCCCTCGCGCTGGCGGACATCAACCGCGCTCAAGGTCGGCTAAGCGCGGCCGTTGCGGTTTGCGAGGAGGCTCTGCAACTCGCAGCTATGGCGCATGGTCAGGTTCTGCGGGGAACGGCAGACATGCATGCCGGGCTCAGCGATCTTTATCGCGAGCGAAACGACTTCGGCGCCGCTCATCAACATCTCTCCAGGAGCCAGGAGCTCGGCGAACAGGCCGGACTGCCGCAACACCCCTATCGCTGGCGAGTCGCGGCGGCCATGTTGCGGCGCGACGAAGGAGATCTCGACGGCGCGGTCGATCTGCTGAACGAGGCCGAACGCCTCTATGTGAGCGATTTCTTCCCGCACGTTCGGCCGGTCGCAGCGATCCGGGCGCGTCTCTGGATTGCGCAGGGCCGCATAGACGACGCGCTGCGCTGGCGGCGCGAACACGCTCTCGATGCCGACGACCAGCTCACCTATCTGCGCGAATTTGAGCACATCACCCTGGCCCGCTTACTCCTCGCGCAGGATTCCGGCGGCGAGACCGCGGCGCGACTGCTCGATCGCCTTCTCGAGCAGGCAACCGCCAATGGCAGGAGCGGCAGCGCCATCGAGATTTCCATGCTCCGGTCGCTGACTTATCGAGCCGACAGTGATCTTACGGCGCCGCTGGTCCCCCTCGAGCGCGCATTGTCATTGGCCGAGCCCGAACACTATGTTCGGTTGTTTGTCGACTCAGGGGAACGGATGGCGACGCTGCTCAAGGCGGCGCTGAAGCGCGGCATCACCCCCGCCTATACGCGCCAGCTTCTCGCCGTCTTCGGTTCACCCGACCGCAACGCGGCACCGCACCCCGACCTCATTGAACCACTGAGCGATCGCGAGCTCGACGTGCTCCGGCTGCTGCGCAGTGAGCTGGGTGGCCCAGAGATCGCCCGCGAGCTGATGATCTCGCTGAACACGATGCGGACCCACACCAAGAACATCTACGAGAAGCTTGGCGTCAACAATCGCCGCTCCGCCGTGCACCGCGCCCGTGAGATGAGCCTGCTGGAGCGCATGAAGCCTTAGGCCTGCCGCCTCATCTCGCGGCCAGCGCGCAAATAATTCATCCCGCTCACCAGATGTGGTGAGGCGCCCTCACCCTGCGAGGGCCCAAACAGCTCCCATGCGAACACATTGTTCGCAAGCGGCACAGCCCGGGAGCCAGATGACCAAGCCATCGACATCGAAGCCGGACCCCCATGCGGCGGCGACCTATGAGATTCGCCTGCACGGGCATCTCGACGCGCGCTGGGCGGATCCACTCGGGGTCGTCGGTCTCTCACATGAGACCGACGGCACGACCTTGATCGGCCTCGCCGCCGATCAGTCGGCGCTCCACGGCCTGCTGCAAAGAATTCGCGACCTCAGCCTGCCGCTGATTTCCGTCACGCGTCTCACGCCTTCTCCCACACCCAAAACGAGGACATCGAAATGAAAATCACCTCCCAAAATCTTATGCGCTGGAGCGGGACCGCTGTCATGATCGCAGGCCTCACCTATGCTCTGGTTGGGGCGCTCCACCCGCCCAACGCGCTGTCGTCGGTCATCACCCCGGCGTGGATGATGGTCCACGTTCTCGCCATGGCGACGTCGATTTTCGGGCTGCTCGGCCTCGCGGGGCTCTACGCCCGGCAGGCGGAGAAGACCGGCTGGCTGGGTCTCGCCGGTTACATTCTTCTCAGCCTCTGGCTGGCGCTGGTTCTGGGCTTCACCTTTGTCGAGGTGTTCATCCTGCCTCCGCTGACGACCGTAGCACCGGCCTTCGTGGAGAGCTGGCTGGGCATGTTCAACGGCACGCCCAGCACGATCGACCTCGCCACGCTGCCGACGGTTTGGACAATCACCGGACCGCTCTACATCCTCGGCGGCGTCCTGTTCGGCATCGCGACGTTCCGCGCCCGTATCCTGTCGCGCTGGGCCGGGATTCTGCTTGCCGTCGGAACCGCGATGGGCCCGGTCGCCGCTTTCCTGCCGCTCGACCTGCAGCCGAAAGTCGCCCTGCCGGTGGGCATCGCTCTGCTCTGGCTCGGTTATGTTCTCTGGTCAGAACGTCGTTCGACATCTGCGCTGGCTCTCACCGCCGCTGGAGACAAAGCGCCCACAAGGACAGCTGCTACTGCCTGAGGCACCGTCAAACTCCCCCGCCCGGTGGGCGGGGCGTCCGTGATCCGCCGCCCCACACAAGCAAAGGACATCGAAATGGCCATCACTTTGCAAGGACTCATCCGCGCTTCCGGGCTTGTCGCCATCGCGGGCGGCATCATCTTCGCCGGCATTCAACCGATCCACCCCGCCGACGAGGTCGCGTCGGTCACCACCACCCTCTGGGCGGTGATCATCAGCCTCAAGTTTATCATGTGCCTGTTCTTCCTCGTCGGCTTTGCCGGAATCTACGCCCGCCAGGCCGAGAAAGCAGGATGGCTGGGGCTCGCCGGCTTCACCCTGATGACCATCTCCTTCTGGCTGCAGACCGGCTTCGTCTTCTTCGAACTCTTCGTGTTGCCTGTCGTCGCCACGGCAATGCCGGGGTTTGTCGAAAGCGCGCTCGGCGTCGCCAACGGCCATCCCGGCGCCTTGGATATTGGTGCCTTCATTCCGGCCTATGGCGTGCTTGGCGTCTGCTACCTGCTGGGCGGCGTGCTGTTCGGCATCGCGACGGTTCGCGCTGCCGTGCTGCCGCGCGGGCCGGCCATTCTCCTCGTCGTCGCGGCGGTGATCACGCCGGCGGCCGCGCTGCTGCCACACGCGCTGCAGCGCTACGCGGCGGTTCCCATGGGCATTGCGATGATCTGGCTGGGCTACTCGCTCTGGTCCGAACATCGCCGCGGCACGGCGGAGCGAAGCTCGCCCAATGCCGCGCCGTCCCCGGCGACTGCCGCCTAGCCCGGCGCACTCATCAATCACGGGCGGCGTCGGCCGCCCGTTCACCGCGCAATCGATGCGACCGAGGTTCAAATGAAAAATCTGTTTGCTGCGGCGACCGTACTGCTCGCCGACATGGCTTCAACGGTCTTGTTCCTCGTCGCCTATCTGGTGACGGACAACGTGCCCCTTTCGGTGGGGCTCGCCATGACGCTTGGAGTCGCCCAGATCGGTTGGCAGTTCGTCTTCAAAAAGCCGATAGAGGCAATGCAGTGGATGAACCTGTTCCTGGTACTGGGCTCGGGCGCAGCCACGCTGATCACCGACGATCCCCACTTCCTGATGGTCAAGCCGAGCGTGATCTACGTCATCGTCGGGATCGTGATGCTCCGGCCAGGATGGCTGATCCGGTATCTGCCGCCGGTTGTCACGGCGCGCGTGCCGGACATTGCAATTGCCCTCGGGTTTGCATGGGCCGGCCTGATGTTTTCTCCGCGGCGCTCAATGTAATCGTCGCCTTGAGCTTCAGCATCGTGACTTGGTCGGCGATCATGCTGGTCTACGCCGTTGTCAGCAAAGTGGGCCTGCTTCTGATCGGCTACGCGACCTTGCGCTATGTTGCGGTGCGTCGCCGCGTTGCCGCCGGGATATCTCTCCCCCTACCAAGGCTTCCGGCAGACAGCGCCTAGACGCCCCAGCGCAGCGCTGCGGTGTGGACTGGGGAATCCCAGTAGCTGGTCAATTCGTCGTCGAGCAGGGTGAGGGTGATCGAGCATCCCGCCATGTCGAGCGACGTCACGTAGCTGCCGACGAGCGAGCGCGTGACCACGACGCCGCGCTTTTCGAGCTCGGCGCGCGCCGCGCCGTACATCAGATAGAGCTCCATCGACGGGGTGCCGCCGAAGCCGTTGACGAAGAGCAGGGCGCGCTTGCCGGTGAGGTCGCCAAAGTCTGTGGCGATGGCGGCGCACAGTTCAGCGGCAATCTCGTCGGCGCTCCGCAGTCTGTCTCGGCGGCGACCGGGCTCGCCGTGGATGCCGACGCCGAACTCCATCTCGCCGTCGCCGATCTCGATCATCGGTTTGCCGGCGGCCGGAACGGTGCACGAGGTGAGGGCAACGCCCATCGAGCGGATGGCGGCGTTGGTGCCGTCGCCGAGCGCCTTGAGCGCATCGAGCCCGAGCCCGGCCTCTGCTGCGGCGCCGGCGATCCGTTCGACCACGAGCGTGCCGGCAACGCCGCGCCGTCCGGTGGTGTAGAGCGAATCCTCGACGGCGACGTCGTCGTTGACGAGCACCCGCGCGAGCGAACCCGAGGACATCTCGGCCGCCATGTCGAAATTCATGACGTCGCCCTCGTAGTTCTTGACGATCATCAGCACCCCGGCGCCGGTGTCGATGGCGGTTGCCGCCTCCAGCATCTGGTCGGGCGTCGGCGAGGTGAACACCTGCCCGGGGCAGGCGGCGTCGAGCATACCTAGGCCCACAAAGCCGGCATGCAACGGCTCGTGGCCGGCGCCTCCGCCCGACAGCAGCCCGACCTTGCCGGGCTTGAGCGTCTTGCGGCGCACGAACTTGCCGCCACCGCCCAACGCGACGATGTCGCTGTGCGCGGCGGTGAAGCCGTGCAGGCTCTCGGCCAGCATGGTGTCCACGGCGTTGATGAATTTCTTCATTCGTCCCCTCCCTTGCGCATGAGCCCGGCGAGCTTTTGCACGAATTCGCCGATGGTCTTGTCGACGGCGGCGTTGGTCTTGTCGTCACCCATGTCGGGCACCAGCACCGACAAATGCCGCATCTTGTGCTCGGGGTCGCCGATGGCGAGCTTGCCGGGGTGGGCGGCCCGGTAGACTTGCATGAACGCATCGCGCTCGGCGGTGCTGAAGTGGCAGACGCTGAACAGCGTCGCCAGATGCCGCTGCGGGATCGGCGTCCCATAGGTCGGGCTGATCATCTGGGTGATGAAGCTGCGGTGCTTGCCGAGGGCGTCGGCCAGCCGCTGTCGCGTGCCCGACGGCCGCGTTTCGAGCACTCCCGACAAAATGCGCTTGTAGATGCGGATCGCCTCTTCCGGCGTTGGCGCGGGATCAGGCCGGGCCATCGCCGGTGCTCGCCGTCGAAATCGCAGCCTTTGCCAACGGCAACTGAGCCGGCGCGACCGACAGGGTGCGCAATCCGGCGCCCAGCAATGACGGGATCGCCTGCGGGTCGCCACCGGCATCGCCGCACAGGCTGACCGGGATGCCTTCCTTCGCACCGAAGGCAGCCGTTCGGCGGATGAGGTCGAGCACCGCGGGGTGCCGCACGTCGCCGAGCCCCGACACCGCGCCATTGTCGCGACCGGCGGCGAGCACATATTGCGTCAGGTCGTTGGAGCCGATCGACAGGAAACCCACATTGCGGAACGGTTCGGGGTGGATGGCGACAGCCGGCACCTCGACCATGATGCCGAGCGGCGGCACCGGCAGACCGAGGCGATTGGCTTCTTCGGCGAAGATCGCACGGGCTGCCTCGTATTCGGCACTCACCGTGATCATCGGAAACATCACCTTGAGGTGGCCTGCGCCGGCAGCGCGCAGCAGTGCTCGCGCCTGCACCCGGAACACTTCGGGCCGGCTGAGCGACAGGCGGATGCCGCGCAGCCCGAGGAACGGGTTGGTCTCCTCCACGGTGTAGCTGGGGACCGGCTTGTCGCCTCCGGCATCGACGGTGCGGATCGTGACGGGCTTGCCCCTGGCCCAGTCGAGAACACGGCGATAGGCGGCGAGCTGGGTGTCTTCGTCGGGCAGGCCGCGGCCGAAGAGGAACTCGGTGCGCATCAGGCCGACGCCGTCACACGAAGCAATGTCGATCGACTCGACATCCCGGGGCTCGGCGATGTTGACCATGACGGCGATCGCCATGCCGTTGGCGGTAACGGCCGGCTCGTGCACCAGCCGCCTCGCCCGTTGCAACAGGTGCATGTGGGCCACCGAGGCCTTGGCGAATTCGCGCCGCGCCTCGGGGTCGGGCAGCACGACGAGGCGCCCATGTTCGGCATCGAGGAGCACGAGATCGTCGTTCGCCGCCTGCAGCGCGCCGGTGCCCACGAGCATCGGGACGCCGCGGGCCCGCGCCAGCATGGCGACGTGGCTCGTGGTGCTGCCCTCGCGCAAGACGATGCCACCACCATCCTTCCAGTCCATCGACAGGAACTCGCTCGGCGTCAGGTCGCGCGCGTGAACCACGGCGCCAGGCGGGGCGATGGCTTCATCGGCGCCGGTGAGGGCGCGGAGCACGCGGTCGCGGATGTCGCGCAAATCGGCAGAGCGCGCACGGAAGTAGTCGTCCTCGGAGGCCTCATAGCCGGCAATTTCGGTAGCGAGGCCCGCCGCCCAGGCGTTCGCCGCGTCGCCGCCACGGGCGATTGCGGCGAGCGCGGGCTCGGTGAGCGATTCGTCGTCGAGCATGGCCAGTTGAAACTCGAGCATGGCAGCGGCGTCCGCAGCGGCCCCGTGCATCAAGTCGGAGATGCCGGCCGATGCAACGAGGATCGCCGACCTCAGCCGCGAGGCCTCGGTCGCAGGATCGCCGCTGGCGCGATAGATGGCGTTCCCCGCATCGAGCAGGAACAGGGGTCCCGACGCATAGCCGATCGAGGCAACGACGCCACTGACCCTAAGCGTCGGCATCGGTCGCGCCCTCGTCGAAATCGCGTTCCACCAAAGCGACCAGCGCTTCGATCGCGGTTCCGGCGTCGTCGCCTTCGGCTCTGAGGTAGAGCGTGGCGCCCTTGGGGGCCCGCGTCGCCATCACCTTGACGATGGATTTGGCGTCGATCCACGGCCCGTCCTGGTTGAGCGCGAGGCCGATGCGGGCACCGAATCCCTTGGCGAGCTTGGTGAGCTTTACCGACGGCCGCGCGTGGAGGCCGACATCGTGGGTGATCTCGACCGAGCCTTCGGCGAGTACAGTATCGTCGCTCATGCCGGGGACAGCTCCTCGGCGGTGGCGCGCACCTCGGCCAGCGACGCGCCGCCCGAGGCCTCGGTCGCGGCCATCACCGCTCCCTCAACCACTGGGGCGTTGCAGACGACGACCTTGTCGGCGCGCTCCGCCGGCAGCATTTCCACGGCCATTTCCGAATTGGTTTCGGCACCGCCCAGATCGACGAGGATAGCGACGCCGCGGTCCGACCAGGCGCGGTCGATCGCCGCCATGATGGCTTCGACCGAGGTGCCAAGGCCCCCCTCGGGATTGCCGCCGCACCAGGCGAGGGGCACTTCGTTGCCCACCATCTGGCGCACCATGTCGGCGGCGCCCTCCGCCACAAGGGCGGAGTGCGAAACGATGACGATGCCGACATTGCTCATTTAAGGGCTCCCGCGGCGGCTTCGATCAGCAGCGCGCTGGAGCGCGCGCCAGGATCGACATGGCCTATCGAGCGGTCGCCGAGAAAGGACGCACGGCCGCGCAGCGCCTTGCGATCGCGCGTCGCCTCGGCTTCGGAATTGGCGAGCGCCACGATGTCGCCGCTGGACTTTCCTGCGGCGACCGCATCGGCCACCGGATAGAGCACATCGAGCATGGTCTTCTGGCCGCGCTCCGACTTGCCGCGCGCCGCAACGGCATCGACGGCGCGCCGCATCGCTCCGCCGTAGTCGCCGGGCGACGCGGCAAGCTCCTTGCCCAGCGCCAGGAACAGGGTGCCGTAGAGCGGTCCCGAAGCGCCGCCCACGGTCATCACCAGCTTCGTGCCGATAGCCCGCAGGGCTTCAGGCAACGGCTTTGGCGCAATTGCGTCGAGGTCGGCGGCCACGGCGTCGAAGCCCCGCTTCATGTTGGCGCCGTGATCGCCATCGCCGATGGCGGAGTCGAGGTCGGTCAATTCCGCCGCGTGCGCGGTGACCGTGTCGGCAAGCGCCGAAACGAGGACGCGAATCTGCTGCTCGTCCATCAGGCGGCTCCCTGCAGCCGCTCGCCCGCCGCGTCGAAGGCGAGGGGGTTGCGATAGCGGATGGTCACCGCGTCACCGGCGACGAGCGCGGTGTCGGGCGTGGCGAGCGTTACTACGGTGCGGTCGCCGACGCTGAGGTGCAAGTGGCTCTGGTCGCCCAGATGTTCGATACGCTCGACGGTGCCATTGCCGTTGCCGTTGGCGGCCGCGGCAATGTCGAGGTGTTCGGTGCGCGCGCCGACGGTCGCGGTGCCTGCCGGCAGATCGGCATCGGGCAGGAGGCCGCGCGGCAACAGGTTGATCGAGGGTTGCCCAAGCCGGGCTGCGACATAGACATTGGCCGGCGTCGCGTAGATCTCGCGCGGCGTGCCGAGCTGCACCAGCCGGCCGGCGGAAAGAATGCCGATGCGGTCGGCCATGGTCATCGCCTCGATCTGGTCGTGCGTCACATACAGCAGCGTCGCCCCCAAGTCGCGCTGAATGCGCTTGAGCTCCAGCCGCATATCGGCCCTGAGCTTGGCGTCAAGCGACGAGAGCGGCTCATCCATAAGATAGATCGCCGGCTGGCGCACCAGGGCCCGGCCAATGGCGACGCGCTGCATCTCGCCGCCCGAGAGCTGGGTGGCGCGGTTGTCGAGCTTGTGGCCGATGCGGACCAGTTCGGCGGTTTCCTCGACGCGCCGGGCGATGTCGCTCTTGCTCATCCGCCGACCCGGCGATTTGAGCGGGAAGGCGAGGTTGTCGCGGACGCTGAGGTGCGGATAGAGCGAATATTGCTGGAAAACGAAGCTGACGTCGCGGGCCGAGGGCGGCAAATTGGTCGCGTCGACACCGCCGATGCTGACAGAACCGGTCGTCGGCAGCTCCAGCCCGGCGACGAGCCGCAAGGTCGTTGTCTTGCCTGCCCCGGTCGGCCCGAGCAGGACCACGAATTCGCCCTGCTCGATGCTGAGGTCGAGGTCGATCACCGCCGGCGACGTGCCGTAGGATTTCGAGACGCGGGAGAGGACGACGTCAGCCATGACGGGCCTCCGGATAGAGCGCGGTGACGATGGCGTCGCCCGAGGCGCGGTCGAACAGCGACAGCCGCGAGGCAGTGAGCGCCAGGCCGACGATTTCGCCCGTCCGTACGATCTCGCTGGCCGGAATGCGGGCCTTGACCAGACCCTCGCTGGTCTCGACCGAGACGATCTGGGTGGTGCCGAGATATTCGGCGCCGACCACCGCGCCGCGCAGGCGGCTGGCGTCGTCGAAGTGCACATGCTCGGGGCGAACGCCGAGGGCAAGATCGGACGGCGCACGGCTGTCGCGGATTTCGGGGACGGCAATCTCGGCGTCGAGCACACGTACGCTGGCGCTGCCTGCCTCGAGCCCTGAGTGGAAGCGGAGGAAGTTCATCGGCGGCGAGCCCATGAAGTCGGCGACGTACATGGTGCGCGGCCGATCGTAGATTTCCTGCGGGGTGCCGAACTGTTCGATGATGCCGTGGTTCATCACGGCGATCTTGTCGGCCATCGACATGGCTTCGAGCTGGTCGTGCGTGACATAAACGGTGGTCGCAGCGATGCGGTCGTGGAGGTCGCGCAGTTCATGCACCATCAGGTCGCGGAATTCACTGTCGAGGGTGCCGAGCGGCTCGTCCATCAGGAAGCATTTCGGCCGCCGCACGATGGCCCGGCCGAGCGCGACGCGCTGGCGGTCGCCGCCGGCGAGGCCGGACACGGGCTTGTCGAGCAAATGGTCGATGCGCAACAGGCGCGCCGTCTCGTCGACCCGCGCCCTGATCTCGCTTCGGGGCGTCCCCTGGGTCAGCAGCGGAAAGCCGATGTTCTTGCGCACGTTCATGTGCGGGTAGAGGGCAAAGAGCTGGAACACGAAGGCGATGTCGCGTTCGCGGGCCCGCTTCATGGTCACGTCCTCGCTATCGAGCAGGATGCGGCCCGAGGTCGGCAGCTCCAGCCCGGCGATCATGCGCAGGGTGGTGGTCTTGCCGCAGCCCGAGGGCCCGAGCATGACGAAGAACTCGCCGTCCTCGACGACGAAGTTGGAGTTCTGCACGGCGGTGAAGCCGCTGAATTCCTTGCGCAGGCTTTCGACGCGGATCTCGGCCATCGCTACTCCGGAAACTTCGTGACGACGATGAACATCACAGTGCCGACCAGCATGGTGATGAACGAGTAGCCGTAGAGGACGAGAAAGAAAGGCTGGAACAGCATCACGAACCCGGCCGCGATCAGGAAGGTCGCGAGGTTCTCGAGCGGTCCGCGGCGCAGCAGCCGGGGCCAGCGGGTGGCATTGTCGGTCATTTGCGCACGGCTCCGAAGGTGATGCCGCGCAGCAATTGCTTGCGGAGCAATATCGTGAACACCAGGATCGGCACCAGGAAGATCGTCGTTCCAGCAGCGACCGCCGGCCAGTCCTGGCCACCTTCGCCGATGATCTGCGGGATGAATGGGGGCGCAGTCTGGGCGGTCCCCGAGGTGAGGAGCGCCGCGAAGGCGTACTCGTTCCAGGCAAAGATCAGGCAGAAGATAGCGGTGGCGGCGATGCCGGTCGTCGCCTGCGGCACCACCACGCGCCAGAAGGCCTGGAAGCGCGAGTAGCCGTCGATCATCGCCGCTTCCTCGTACTCACGCGGAATCTCGTCGATGAAGCCCTTGAGCAGCCACACCGCCAGCGACACATTCACCGCCGTGTAAAGCAGGATCATGCCGAGCGCGGAATCGGTCAGCCCGAGCTGGCGGTACATCAGGTAGATCGGGATGGCGACGGCGATCGGTGGCATCATCCGGGTCGACAGGATGAAAAACAGCAGGTCGTCGGCCAGCGGCACCTTGAAGCGCGAGAAGCCGTAGGCGGCGAGGGTGCCGAGGAACACCGCGCAGAAGGTCGAGCCGAAAGCGATGATCAGCGAATTGATGAAGCGCGGGATGTAATTGGAGGGCCCGGCAATGACCATGTCGCGCTTATGGCTGATGTCCTCGCAGAGCGAGCTCGCGGGCGGCAGGGTGGCGATATATTCCTCAGTCTGGTGCGTCCGCGTCGTGAACAGGTTGCAATAGCCCTCGACTGTCGGGTTGAACAACAGCTTGGGCGGATAGGCGATCGAGTCCGATGGGGTCTTGAAGCTGGTGGCAAAGATCCAGAGCAGCGGAATGAGCGTGACGACCGCGTAGGCGATGACCAGCGTTGCGGCGATGCGCTTGCTCAGCGGTGTCGGGGCAACGACCGAGTGGGCGGTGGTCAGGCTCATCGCTGCTTCACCCGGTTGAGAGCCTTCACATAGATGTTGGCGAGGCCGAACACCGCGACAAACAGGATGATGGCGAAGGCCGAGCTGTAGCCGGTGCGCCACTTCTCGAAGGCCTCGCGCTTCAGGGTGATCGAGGCAACTTCGGTGGTCGAGCCGGGCCCGCCGCCGGTCAACAAGTTCACCATGTCGAACATCTTGAAGTTCTCGATGCCGCGGAACAGCACCGCGAGCATGATGAAGGGCAGCGCCATCGGCA
>JBDTVO010000027.1:0-17682 GCA_040007135.1 Devosia sp.
CGGCAATCGGATTGCCCATGCTGTCGAGCACGATGAGATTGGTTTCGCCGTAGCTCTTGCCGGTCAGCACCAGCGTCTGCGGATCCTGAATGGTGACATCGGCGACGATGGGGTTGCCGATGATCACCGTCGCCGCCGGCGCCGCGATGCGGAGGATGCGGGCCATGTTGACGGTGATGCTGATGGGCTCGTTCGTCGCCCCGATGGCGGGAGCCGCGACAACGACCCCGGCAAGGGCGAGAGCGGCGATGAAACGAACATGCAGCATGTGGGAACCCGATGAACTGGTACGCTCAAGGCAAGCACTTTCGACCCTAATGGTGAATAATCGGCAAACGTCGCCAGAGCAGCGCTTGGTTGCATTTTATCGGATCGGCAAAGGCCTTGTTGGCCATCGCGCCGACAACACCGGACAGCACCATTCCCACGCTCGGAATTAACCCAATTTCAATTCGGCGCCCTTAGTTTCGACATCCATTCGACGCGGTCCCGCTCGAAGACGCCGCAAGGCAAAATGACGTGTGCAAGGAGCCTAGAATGAACGTTATCGCTCGTTTCGCAAATGACGAGTCCGGCGCGACTGCGATTGAGTATGGCTTGATTGCCGCGCTCATCGCCGTCGGCATCATCGCCGCCGCGACCACCCTCGGGGGCAGCCTGTCCTCGCTGTTCGGCCGGATCAGCACCAAGCTGAACGCCGCTACCTGATTTCACCTATCGACGATCTCGACGGCAAAGGGGGCTCCGCGCCCCCTTTCGCATTTGCGCTTTGTTAACCATCCGCGGTCGAGACTGAGGCGCCGCGTCCGCCGGCCGGTCCTGCCATGCTCGCTACCCTCGCACTCTTCGTCTTTCCGGTGCTGATGGCCTACGCGGCCTCTTCGGACCTTTTCACCATGCGCATCGCCAACTGGCTGGTGCTGGTCCTGGCGGTTTCATATTTCGCACTGGCCCTGCTGAGCGGCGTGAGCTGGAGCGAAATCGGCATCAACGTCGGCGTCGCCGCGATCGTCCTGGTCGTTGCCTTCGCCTTCTTCGCCTTCGGCTGGATCGGCGGCGGCGATGCAAAGCTGGTGGCCGTCACCGCGCTTTGGGTCGGCACCGGCCTGATGCTGCAATATCTTGTCTATGCGGCGCTGCTCGGTGGCGGGCTGACCCTCGCCATCCTCGCCATCCGCCGCTATCCGCTGCCGGCCGTGCTGCAGCGCCAGCGCTGGCTCGATCGCCTGCACGACCGGAAGTCCGGCGTGCCTTACGGCATCACCCTCGCGATTGCCGGACTGCTGGTCTATCCGGCGAGCACCATCTTCCTGCGTTTTGCCGCCTGATTTCGCAATCCGCATTGGAACAAGGTTCGGTTAACCGTAATTGCAAAGTATCGATTAACCAAGTTTTGACCCTTTGGCCGCCAATATGCGCCGAACGTCTGGGCGCATGTCTCGCGTTGAGTGGAGTCGGCCGATGAGAGTCTCGCGCATCCTGCTGTTGGTCGTGGCCCTGGTTGCCGGCGGCCTTGCAGCGTGGCTTGCAACGCGCGGTGGTGGTGAAGCCCCACCTGCCGAACCCGTCGTCGTTGCCGAGCAGCACGCACAGATCCTCGTCGCCAAGACCAATATCGGCATCGGCGAGCGGCTGTCCGAAGCCAATATCGAATGGCAGTCCTGGCCCGACTCGGGGCTGCGGCCGGAATACGTCACCATCTCTGCCACGCCCGACGCGGTCAGCCAGATGAAGGGCGCCGTTGCCCGCTTCGAGATCTTTCCGGGCGAGCCGATCCTTGATTCCAAGCTCGCGCATTCCGACCAGGGCTACCTGAGTGCGGTGCTCGATAAGGGCATGCGCGGCGTGTCGATCTCGGTCACCGCCGACTCCGCGTCCGGCGGCTTCATCGTTCCCAACGATCATGTCGACGTCATCATGACGCGCAATTCGGCGCTCGGCCCCACGGCTGAGACACTGCTCTCCAACGTCCGCGTCCTCGCCATCAACACCCGGCTGGGCGAGCACGGCACCACCGGCGCTCCCGACGATCCGAACGATCCCAAGGCGCAGGTGTTCGCCAATACGGCCATCGCGACGCTCGAGCTCGATCCGGGCGAGGCCGAGATCGTCGCCAACGGCGTGCAGCTCGGCAAGCTCTCGCTGTCGCTCCGCTCGATCGTCGATTTCCCCCATGAGAGCAGCGACCAGACCGGCCTCCAGCGCAACGCACCGATCCGCATCATCCGCTACGGCCAGGAGGCGCAGGTCACCGCCGCGCAGCCCACCGGCGGCTTCAGCGTCGACACCGCAGCGCTGACGCAGCCGCCGCTCACCATCTCGGCCACCCCGGCAGGCGGCTCGCCCATTTCGCTCACCCCGACTGCGGCCCCGGCGCCCATGTCGCCCGAAGACACGCCCCGTTGAGGAGGCCGAGGAACCGATGCGCTCATTCCTGAATCCCATCCGAGCCGGCCTGTTCGCCGTGCTGGTGGCCGCGCTTCCGACGCTTGCCGCGGCCGACGCGCCACAGCAGACCTATCTCAAGGTGTCCAACCGCACCCTCGGCATCACCCAGCAGATCGCAGTCGCAGTCGGCAAATCGATGATCGTCGATCTGCCCACCAATGTGGGTGAGGTCATCGTCAGCCTGCCCACGGTGGCCACCGCCGTCATGCGCTCCAAGACCCGCGCCATCGTCCAGGGCATCGCCGGTGGCGATACCAACATCTTCTTCCTCGATGGCGCCGGCAACAACATCGCCGTGCTCGACATCAAGGTCGTGCAGCCGCGCTCCGACGTCGGCAACGCGCTTGAGGCCGCCATCGCCCGCAACATTCCCGGCTCGCGCATCACTGTCGAGTCGGTGACCCTCGACGGCTCGACCAACCGCGTCGTGCTCTCGGGCACGGCACTGTCCGAGGATGATGTCAGCAAGGCCGTGGATATTGCCGTGCAATTCGCCGGCGATCCCAAGAACGTCGCCTCGATCGTCTCGATCGCCGGCAACCAGCAGGTCAAGCTCAAGGTGCAGGTCGCCGAAGTCGCCCGCGACACGGTCAAGCAGCTTGGCATCAATCTCGACGGTACGATTTCGGTTGGCCCTGTCACCATGGGCTTTTCCAACATCCCACCCAATGGCGGCGCCTCCGGCGTGACCAACACCAACGGCTTCGAGGTGAAGGCCGAAGGCGACGGCTACAGCCTCGACGCGCAACTCAAAGCGCTCGAGCGCCGCGGTGCGGTGCGCACTCTGGCCGAGCCGACCCTGACGACGATGTCAGGGCAGGAGGCCTCGTTCCTTGCCGGCGGCGAGTTCCCGGTGCCCACCGACGTGTCCGACGGCAAGGTGACCTACACCTTCAAGCAGTTCGGCGTGCAGCTCAAATTCACCCCGACGGTCAAGTCGAACGGCAACATCGGCCTGAGCCTTGATACCTCAGTGAGCGAACTCAGCACCGAGGGCGGTATCTCGGCCGGCGGCGTTGTCATCCCCGCCACCAAGAACCGCCAGGCCAAGACCACCGTCGAACTGCCGGCCGGCCAGACCCTCGCCATCGCCGGCATGCTGCAGGACACCATTCGCCAGCAGATCAACCAGTTCCCCGGCCTCGGCAACGTGCCGATCCTGGGGGCCCTGTTCCGCTCGCGCGATTTCATCCGCAGCCAGACCGAACTGGTGATCCTGGTTACCCCTTATCTCGCGAGTGTCGGCGTCGACACCGACAAGCCAAGCTCCAGTTTCTCCGTCGCCGGCGACGCCGAGGCCATTTTCCTGGGCCGTATGGAGAAGATGTACGGGGTCGGCGAGGACGGCATGCGCGGCAGTTACAGTGGATCGGTGGGATTTGTCCTCGATTGATCACGAGGCCGTAACCGCCACGATGGAGTGTTAGAGTATGAGCTTTCTCGCGCCCAAGGACAGCAAGCCCGCCGATGAGCCGGCGGCGGACATCGCCACCGGCGCCCGGCTGCTGCCGCGCATCACCATCCAGGCGTTCTGCGAGCATTCGCAGACGGCCGAACTGGTGGAAGCGGCCGTGCACGACCGCCGGATGAGCAAAGTGGCTCTCACCACTCACAATGGCGGCCTCGATGGCGCCGTCGAGAGCTACAAGTCCAATCCGACCCCCAACCTCATCATCGTCGAGACGACGCTGCCGACGGACGAGATTCCCGCGGCGCTGGACCGTCTTGCCGAGGTTTGCGACGCCTCGACCCGCCTCATCGTTCTCGGCCACGTCAACGACGTGCTGCTCTATCGCAAGCTGATCCGCTCGGGCGTCTCCGAATACCTGGTGTTGCCGACCACGGCGCAGGTCATCGTCAACGCCATCTCCGACCTGTTTGCCGCCGAAGGTGCCGCGCCCATCGGCCGTACCATAGGCTTCGTGGCCGCCAAGGGCGGGGCCGGTGCCTCGACCATCGCCCACAACGTCGCCTGGTCGATCAGCCAGACGCTGCGCCAGGACGTGCTGATCCTCGACATGGATCTGCCGTTCGGCACCGCCGGTCTCAATTTCAACCAGGACCCGCCGCACGGCCTCGCCGACGCCCTCGCATCGCAGGGCAAGGTCGATCCCACCATGCTCGACCGGCTGATGAGCAAGGCGGCCAACCACATCAACCTCTTGACTGCGCCGGCGATGCTTGATCGCACGTTTGACAACGGCGAGCGCGATTTCGAGCAGGTGGTCGAACTGGCGCAAAAGACCACGCCGATCGTCATCCTCGACATTCCGCACACCTGGAACGCCTGGGTGCGGCACACCCTGGCCACCATCGACGAGATCGTCATCGTCGCCGAGCCCGATCTCGCCAATCTGCGCAACGCCAAGAATCTCGCCGACAGCATGAAGGCGCTGCGGCCCTCGGAGTCGGCGCCGCTGCTCGTTATCAACAAGCTTGGCATCGCCAAGCGCCCCGAGATCGCGCCGCAGGAGTTTGCCAGCTCCATCGAGTGCAAGCTGCTGGGCACCGTGCCCTTCGACGCGGCCCTGTTCGGTACTGCAGCCAACAACGGCCAGATGCTGGCCGAGGTCGCCTCCAACAACCGCATCAACGACGTCTTCCGCCTGGTCGGCATGCACGTCACTGGCCGCTCGCTGCCGGAAGCGCAGGGCAAGGCCGCTGCACTCAAGCTCCCGACGTTCCTCAAGCGCAGGAAAGCCTCGTAATGTTCGGACGGCGTCAGAGCTTCGGCGGCAACACACCGGGAGCGGCAGAAGCGCCGCGCCCGCAGGCCAGCCCATCGCCCTCGGCGCCGGCCGTCTCCACCTCCTCGGCGCGCAGCGACATCGTCCCCAAGCCGGTGGTCGACGCCGCCGTCAATCGCCTGCGCAACGAGGACATCGTCGACGTCCGCTCGGCCGAGGCCATCGCCCGCGACAAGGAATACTTCCAGACCAAGTCGGCGATCTTCAATGCCCTGATCGATTCCATCGACCTCAGCCAACTGGCGACGATGGACCAGGAGGCGGCGCGCGAGGAAATCCGCGACATCGTCGCCGAAATCATCGCCCTCAAGTCGATCGTCATGTCCATCTCCGAGCAGGAAGATCTGCTTGAGGACATCTGTAACGACGTTCTTGGCTACGGCCCGCTCGAGCCGCTGCTGGCGCGTGACGACATCGCCGACATCATGGTGAACGGCAGCCAGAAGTGCTACATCGAAGTCGGCGGCAAGGTGAAGCTGACCAACGTGCGCTTCCGCGACGACGCGCACCTGATGAATGTTTGCCAGCGCATCGTCTCGCAGGTCGGCCGCCGCGTCGATGAAAGCTCACCCATCTGCGACGCCCGCCTTCCCGACGGCAGCCGCGTCAACGTCATCGCCCCGCCGCTGTCGATCGATGGCGCCGCTCTCACCATTCGTAAGTTCAAGAAGGACAAGCTGACGCTGCAGCAGCTGGTCAAGTACAACTCGATTTCGCCCGAGGGCGCTGAGGTGCTACGCATCCTCGGCCGCGTGCGCGCCAACGTCCTCATCTCGGGCGGCACCGGCTCCGGCAAGACGACGCTGCTCAACTGTCTCACCGCCTTCATCGAGAAGGACGAGCGGGTCATCACCTGCGAAGACTCCGCCGAACTGCAGCTGCAGCAGCCGCACGTGGTGCGTCTCGAAACCCGTCCGCCCAATCTCGAGGGCGAAGGCGAAATCACCATGCGCGACCTGGTCAAGAACTGCCTGCGTATGCGTCCCGAGCGGATCATCGTCGGCGAGGTCCGCGGCCCCGAGGCCTTCGATCTGCTGCAGGCCATGAACACCGGCCACGACGGCTCGATGGGCACGCTGCACGCCAACAGCCCGCGCGAGGCCCTGTCCCGGCTTGAATCGATGATCACCATGGGCGGCTATTCGCTCCCCAGCCGCACCATCAAAGAGATGATCACCTCCTCGATCGACGTCGTCGTCCAGGCGGCGCGCCTGCGCGACGGTTCGCGCCGCATCACCCACATCTCCGAGGTGCTGGGCATGGAAGGCGAGACCATCGTGATGCAGGACGTGTTCCTTTACGACATCCTCGGCGAGGACGGGAACGGCAACCTCATTGGCCGCCACCGCTCGACCGGCATCACCAAGCCGCAGTTCACCGAACGCGCCCGCTACTTCAACGAGGAAGCCAACCTCGTCGAAGCCCTCGAGAAATCCAACGTCGAGCAGCAGAGCCTGCTCAAGAACTGAGAGTGCGATGAGCGTTCTGGTCTATATACTGCTTGGCGCGGTCGGCATCGGAGCCGCCGCCTTCGCGCTCGTGCCCTCGCTGCTCGGCTCAAGCCGCGCCGACAAGCGGATCAAGGCGCTGCAGGGCGACATCCAGGCCAACCGCCGCAACGCCGACGTCGCCCGCACCCGCGACTCGCGCCGCAAGCAGATCTCCGACACCCTCAAGCTGCAGAACGAGGCGCTCGGCAAGGCGCGCCGCCGTGCCTCGCTGCAGGACCAGATCTACCAGGCGGGCATGAAGATCAAGGCCCGCGACTGGATCCGCAACCAGGTCATCATCGGCGTCGTCATCTTCGCGCTCTGCATCTTTTTCCAGATTCCAACGACCGAGCTTGTCGGGCTGCCGATCCCGCTGTTCTCGGTGGTCTTCGGCGTCGCCGGCGGCTTCCTCCTGCCGCGCTTCTACATGGGCTTTCGCCGTAAGCGTCACCAGAAGGCCTATCTCGACGAACTGCCCAACGCCGTCGAGGCGATCGTACGCGGCGTCAAGTCGGGACTGCCGCTCAACGATTCGATGCGCCTCGTGGCGCGGGAAGCCAAGGAGCCGATCAAGACCGAGTTCCAGAAGGTTCTCGATCAGCAGTCGCTCGGCAAATCCACGGCGGAGGCGGTCAGCATCCTGTTCGACCGCATGCCGCTTCCCGAGATCAACTTCTTCGTCGTCGTCATCACCGTGCAGCAGCAGGCCGGCGGCAATCTGTCAGAGGCCCTGGGCAACCTCAGCCGCGTGCTGCGCAACCGCAAGAAGATGAAGCAGAAGATCAAGGCGATGTCGTCCGAAGCCAAGGCCTCGGCCGGCATCATCGGCTCGCTGCCCTTCATCGTGGCGATCCTCGTGTCGCTGACCACGCCCACCTATCTGGTGCCGTTGTTCACCACGCTCACCGGCCAGATCTGGCTTGGCATCGCCTGCATCATGATGGGCTTTGGCGGCTTCATCATGAACCGCATGATCCAGTTCGATTTCTGAGGCACCATGGGCGCGCTCGAACATCTGCTGACCCGTGACTTCGTCATCGCCGTGCTCGCCGCAGTGTCGGCGGCGGCCGTGGTCTTCACCGTCGGCTTTTCGCTGCTGGGCGGCTCGGGCGCCACAATGAAGCAGCGCATCAAGCGCGTCGCGCTCGAGCGCGAGAAGATGCGGGCCGAGGAAATGGCGCGCCTGCGCGGCCGCGGTGCGGCGCAGGACGAGCCGCGCACCATGCGCCGTGTGGCCGGGCGCGAATACGTCACCAACATCGTCAACCGCTTCTCGCTGCAAAAGCTGTTTGCCGACGAAAAGACCGTCGATGCGCTGTCGCGTGCCGGCTATCGCGGGCAGGGTCCGCTCAACACGTTTGTATTCGCACGGTTCGTGACGCCTTTCGTTGCTTTCGTGCTGGCGTTCCTCTATTTGCAGTTCACGGTGTTCGCCGACAAACCGATCTACCTCAACGCCATGTATGCGCTGTTCCTTGGCCTTATCGGCGCCTATCTGCCGACGGTCCTGCTGAAGAATCGCACCATCAAGCGGCAGAAGTCGATCCGCCGCGCCTGGCCCGATGCCCTCGATCTGATGCTGCTCTGCGTCGAATCCGGAATGTCGGTCGAGCACGCCTTCAAGCGCGTCTCCAAGGAGATCGGTCTGCAGAGCGCCGAGCTCGCCGAGGAGATCACTCTCACCACCGCCGAGTTGAGCTTTCTCGAGGACCGCACCCGCGCCTACGACAACCTCGCCAAACGCACCGGCCTCGATGGCGTCAAGTCGGTGATGACCTCGCTGATCCAGGCCGAACGCTACGGCACCAGCGTCGGCACCTCGTTGCGCGTCATGGCCGAGGAAGGTCGCGAGACGCGCATGAGTGACGCCGAAAAGAAGGCCGCATCGCTGCCGCCCAAGCTCACCGTGCCCCTGATCGTGTTCTTCCTGCCGGTGCTGTTCATCGTCATCATCGCGCCCGCGATCATCAAGATCGCCTCGCAGGGCGGGCTGAGCTTCCTCAACCCGTCGTAAGGCGACGCCTCGTGGCGCGAGGCTTGCCCCGGCATGAGGCTACTTCTTTGTCATTGGAGTCTCTGAGACCTCGTCCTGAGGCCTCGAAGGACGAGGGGCCGGGTTTGGCGCCTCAGCCTTTGCTCGGTGCGCCCTTGATCAGGTCCCAGCGGTTCTGCTGCGTCAGCAGGGCGCGGATATAGTTCATGTTCGCCTCCACCTGGTCGGGCGGCAACTCGGCGGCGAACATCGCCCGGGCCTCGTCGAAGCGGCCCTCGAGGCCGATCACCAGCGCCAAATTCTGGCGCACCTGGCTCGTCGATCCACGCATCCCCACGGCCTTGCGCAGGTGCGCCTCGGCCTGGGTGAGATCGTTGGTCATGGCATACGATAGCCCGATATTGGCCTCGAGCGAGGGCTGGTCCGGCGCGATGGTGATGGCCTGCCCATACACCGCGCGGGCCTCGCTGTTGCGGCCGGACTGGTCGAGGATGGCGCCCTTGACCAGAAGCGCGTTCCAGTCGGGCGCGGCCGGATTGATCGCACTCTCGATGATGCTGAGCGCCTGGTCGAAGCGGCCGGCGGTGGCCAGCGCCTTGGCGTAAGCGATCTCGAGATCGATGTCGTTGTGGTAGAACGCAAGGCCGCTCTCGACCACGCTGACCGCCTGCTCCGGCTGCCCCGCCGAGCGCAGTGCGGCCGAGTAGTAGATGATCGTCGCCTTGTCGCGCGGATTGGATTTGTAGCGCGCCTCAAGCTGCATCAGCGCCGCTTGGCGCTGGGTGCTCGAAGCCCCGGCAAAATCCGGCTGCGCCATGGTCGATCGGTTGGTGACGCAGCCCGACAGCGCCACCGCGGCAACACCGGCGAACAGCAGGACGCGAAGCGGACGAAGGCTGGAAAGGGCGTGGGACACGGGCGTCGGCGCAGGGTTCACGGGGCACGGCCCCAACCCCGCCAGCAATAATTGATTAACCCTAATGGGGAGTTAAGGCCTGTCGGCAGGGAAGCAACGAATTAGTGGACGTCGTCCACGAAACGCGGCACGATAGGCCATGTCCAACCCGCACGTCGCCCAGGTCCGGGCCTTGAACCGATTCTATACGAGCCAGATCGGGCTCCTGAACGAGCACGTGGCGCGCGGCCGTTTCAGCCTCGCCGAGGGTCGGGTCCTCTACGAGATCGGCAAGCACCCACGGATCACCGCCCGCGTCCTGGCGCGTTCGCTTTCCATCGACCCCGCCTACCTCAGTCGGATCCTCCAGAAACTGCTGGGGCTCGATTTGCTGCGCGTTGACCCAAGCCAATCCGACCGGCGCAGCAATACGCTGGCGCTCACGTCGGCCGGCGACGCCGCCGTCGCGGAGTTGGAGACGCTCAACGACAAGGCCATCGAGCAGGTGATCGAAAAGGTCACTCCACCGGATCGTGATCGGCTGCTTGCCGCGATGGCGACGGTCCGCGCCCTCCTCGGTGAGCGGTCTCAGATTGGCCCGCTGATCCTGAGGCCCCGCCGGCTCGGCGAACTCGGCTGGCTCATTCACCGCCAGGGGCTGATCTACAACCGCCAGTTCGGCTGGAACGGACAGTTCGAGGCGCTGATCGCCGGCATCTACAGCGAATACGAGCGTGCCCCGTCGAGCCCGCCAAAGGATCTATGGGTGGCCGAGCAGGCCGGCGGCATCGTCGGCTCGATCTTCGTGATGCCGTCCGAGGGCATCAGCGATTCGGCGCAGCTGCGCATGCTCTATGTCGAGCCTTCGGCGCGCGGGCAGGGGATTGGCGCAACGCTTGTCGCCCAGGCCGTCGGCTTTGCCCGCGACAATGGCTACGGACGCATGCGGCTCTGGACCCACACCATCCAGGAATCAGCCCGCCGTCTCTATGCCGCTGCAGGCTTCGCCATTGTCGAGACGATGGAAGAGGACAATTTCGGCCGGACCATGACCGGCGAAATCTGGGAAACGGTATTCTAGCGCTGGCTAGTAGCCGCGCGTCCGGTCGACGACGGTCGGCAGCGGCTTGCCCGCCTCGTGCTCGCGCACGATCGCCGAGAAATACCGCACCCCGGCATCGATGTTGGAAATGGCGGCGATGTGCGGCGTGAGGTAGGCATTGTCGAGGCCCCAAAGCGGGCTGTCCGCCGGCAGCGGTTCGGTCTCGAACACATCGAGGCTGGCGGCGCCGAGCGTGCCGTCGCTCAGGGCCGTGACGATATCGGCTTGTCGCTGGTGGCCGCCGCGCGCCGCGTTGATCACCGCTGGCCCGCCGTCGAGCCGGCGCCTCAGCTTTTGGAACGTCGCGAGATTGAGGATGCCGGTGGTTTCAGGCGTCAGCGGCAGCAGGCACACGAGGATGTCGACGCCGG
Organism: Devosia sp.; assembly: GCA_040007135.1. Taxonomy (GTDB): domain Bacteria; phylum Pseudomonadota; class Alphaproteobacteria; order Rhizobiales; family Devosiaceae; genus Devosia_A. The sequence continues at coordinate 11,047 of JBDTVO010000027.1, forward strand.
CAAGGAATGCATCGAGGCCGTCCGCCCCGAACGTCTCCACACCCTCAATCGCCTTATGCGTCCGGCTCCAGCCGCGCACAGCAAAACCGAGGCCTCGGAGCTTCTGCACTGCGTCGGTGCCGATGGCGCCCAGCCCCATGATCCCGACGCAGGTTTCGCCCGCCGACGGCGGATAGTGCTGCGTCCAGCGCCGTGCCGCCTGGTCGCGGCGGAAACGGGTGCCGAGCCGATGGTGCCGGCTGACCTCGGCGACGACGTAGTCGCTCATCCGCTGCGTCAGGTCGGCGTCGACGAAGCGCACGATCGGCGCCACCGGCAGGTGCGGGTGCTTGAGCAGCGCATCGACGCCGGCGCCAAGCGACAGCACCGCCTTGAGCCCGGTGAGGCCATCGAAGGCGTCGGCCTTCGGCTTCCACACGAAGATGTAGTCGATGTCCGCCGCCGCATAGTCGTCGCCTCGCCGTACCACGCGCACCTCGGGCAGGCCGGCGCGCCAGGCCTCGGCCCAGCGTGCTTCGTCGACGTCCGACAGATGCAGCAGCAGCGTCGTCATTGGCGGCGCTGCGACCGGCTTACTGCGCGGCCGAGGCGGACGAGGCCGCCTCGCCTGCGGGAGCCGACGAAGCGGCCGGAGCTGCAGACGATACGGCAGGTGCCGCTGGAGCAGCCGACGACGTTGCCTCGGTGGTCTGCGCCGATGTCGGCGCCGCGCCGCCCTCCGCCGCCTTGGGTGCCGGGAACGGCTGGGGCGAGGCCGACAGCGTCGACAGATAGGCGATGATGTTGGCGCGGTCCTTGTCGTCCTTGTCGCCGGCATAGGTCATCTTGGTGCCGGGCGCCCACGCCTTGGGCGAAATCAGCCACTGGTCCAAGTCTTCATAGGTCCAGCTGTCGGCGCTCTTGGCTTTGAGCGCATCCGAATAGGCAAAGCCCGGGTGGCTGGCGATCGGGCGGCCGACCACGCCGTAGAGATTGGGGCCGACCTTGTTCGGGCCGCCCTCGGTGAAATCGTGGCAGGCGCCGCATTTCTTCGCCGCGCCCTCGCCCGCCTTGGCGTCGGCGCTGGCCAGCAGTGTGCCGATGTCGGCCACCTGCACCGGGGCCGTATTGCCGGGATCGGTCGTCGGCTCGGCGGGGGCGGGCAGTTCGTAGCCGGGGCCGCTGGCGCGCGGCGCGTAGACGCCCTCGGCGATGAACCCGATCGCCATCACGAACAGCAGCGTGCCAAGGATGGCGCCCAGAATCTTGTTGAGTTCGAACGAATCCATCGCCGTCTCTAAGCCCTTTTTCCGCGGGGTGCAGACGATGGCGGCGCGCACTGACCCGCCGCCAGTCCGGTGCCACCGGGGCCCCGTCCCGATGCGGCGCGAACCTAGCCGGAAGGCCTATTTGCCGCAACCGCTTTGGGCTGGGCTGCGACAATAACCCCAAGCCTTCGCAGCGCTTCGCCTACCGTGGCCCGGCGTTGACTTGCGCGCCCCGCCCGGTTCATAGAGCCGGCCAGCAGCTCGGGGGCGGAACATGGCCAAACTTGTCGCTTTCCAGGGCGAAGCGGGCGCCTTCAGCCATGCCGCGGCCCATGCACTCTTCCCGCGCGGCAAGCCGGTTCCCTGCGTCACCTTCGAGGATACCATCGCGGCGGTGCAGTCGGGCAGAGCCGACTACGGCGTTGTGCCGGTCGAGAACTCGCTCTACGGCCGCATCACCGACATCTACCACCTGCTACCGGAATCCGGGCTGTTCATCACCGCCGAACACTTCCTGCGGGTCGAAATGAACCTGCTGGGCGTCAAGGGGTCGACGCTTGCCGGCATCAAGTCGGTGCAGTCGCTCTCGGTCGCCCTCGGCCAGTGCCGCAAGTTCATCAACAAGCACAAGCTCAAGACCATCAACGGCGTCGACACCGCCGGCAGCGCCCGGGAGATCGCCGAGCGCGGCGACAAATCCGTCGGCGCCATCGCCAGCCGCTACGCCGCCGAAGTCTATGGCCTCGACATCCTTGCCGAAAACATCGAGGACGCCGCCCACAACACCACGCGCTTTCTCGTCATCTCGAGGAAGCCCGAAACGCCGAAGCCGGGCAACAAACCGGTCAAGACCACCTTCGTGTTTCGCGTCCGCAACGTGCCCGCGGCGCTCTACAAGGCGATGGGCGGCTTTGCCACCAATGGCGTCAACATGACCAAGCTCGAAAGCTACATGCTCGACGGCTCGTTCACTGCGACGCAGTTCTACGCCGATATCGAGGGGCATCCCGAAGATCGCTCGGTGCAGTTTGCGTTCGAGGAGCTGAGCTTCTTTACCGACCACTTCCTCGTGCTCGGTGTCTATCCCGCCGGCAAGCCGTAGCGGACCGCAGCCTCAGGCGGCCGGAAACTCGACGCCCAGCTCCTTGAGCGAACGCCAGATCACCTGGCAGGGCTGCCGCGAGTGACCTTCCAGCATCAGGTCGAAGCTCTCGGGGATACCCAGGACGGACGCGACCTGCAGCTTGGCGCCGCGTGCGCTGAGGTTGCGAATGCGGCAGTCGATGGTCGATCGCCCGCTGTTGAAGACAATATGACCGCTCTTCAGCGTGGTCCGCCGCGCCATGCTGCGATGTTCGGTTTCTGGTGCCGCAATCATGAGGGCCTCCTTTCGCCGGGATGTGGGCCAAACACAGCGACATTTTACCCCCTCGCTCTTCAGTTTTCCGCGTTTTTCGAAAGATGCGGTTAACACCTTTCAACCCGCGTAAACCCAGAGCTCGACGAAGCCGCCGGTGATGGCGATGCCAACCACCTGGTCGGCACGAAAGCCCTGCCGCTTCAGCGCATCGTGGATCGCTGGCACCGCGTCGAGGCTCTTGGCGAGGCCCACCGTATTCCCCGAATCCTCGAGCGGATCACCCTCGCAGATGCGCGTGATCGAGATTGTCGAGCCGGACGCGATGGCGGCGATCTGTTCCTTGCGCACCGTTTGCAGCCAATGCAGCGTCGTCTCGCAGCTGGTATCAGGCTCGTTCGGCGACGATTGCGCCGACACGGCAAGCGAGCCGGTGAGAACGAGCAGGGCAGCAAGGATCAGGCGAAGCATCGCGGAAGTCTCCGGGCAGTGGTGCAGGGTGACGCGTCGGCCTCGCGCCGTCACCTCACTTTGATGTCAGGCCTTCGTCGGCGACAGCATCTGCCGCAGCGCCTCGGTCGCCAGCTGGCGGTGCGTTGTGGCGAAGTCCTGCCAGTCGAGGGACGTGGTGGTCACCACGCAGTCAGGGGTGGTGTCGAAGACCCTCGTATCGTCGGCATTGGCGAACAGCGCCCGGTGCTCGTCGAGCCTCGCTGCGGCGGCGGCGAACCGGGCGTCGCCCGCCAGCCTGATTTCCCGGGCGTGCCCGTCAATTGCGGCGATCAGCTCCACCATCGTTGCCGGTGCGAGCCACCCCCAGGCCGCCACAAGGTCGAAGAACCGATCGGGCCGTCGATGTTCCCCCGTGGCCCGGCAGAGGTCGTCCTGCGGCAGGCCCACCGACTGCGCCAGGACGCCGTTGAGGAGCCGCAGTGCCTCGACTTCCTGCCACGGCACGCGCGTGTTCTCACGCCTCTCATTGCGCCGCACCAGATCGATCGTGTCGCTCCGCACACCGGCCACGCTAAGTACGGCCTCGAGCAGGCCCCCGGGTGCCATGATGGCGCGGTCGAACGAGATGGCCGTGACCGACGCATCGTCCACCGTCAGCGCCCGCTCGAGCACCACGGTGAAGTTGAGGTCGGGGTGCATGAGCTGAGGACGGCTGATCATTTCGAGATAGGCCTCGAACCCCTGCGAGTCGCGGCGGGTGATGTTCTGCGCCCAGCGCGACGGCCAGAACGCGTGCCAGTGCCGAAAGCAGAAGACGAAGGTGAAGGCGTCGCCGCTGAGCGTGGCCCGCAGTCGCTGCATCTGGGCGGCGCTCATGGTCGAGACATCTTCCGCCGACAGTAGGAGCGTGTGCGCGCCTGCACCTCCAGCGAGCTCCCGCGCCGCCAGCAGCGGCCCCGGCTCCCAGCCCGGCCGCTTGGTGTTGAGCAGGGCGATGTGCTGTCCCCGCGGCAGCACCGGATAGTAGAACCCGGCCGCCTTCAGCGCCACATGGCTCTCGACCATCGCCACCTGCAGCGAGGTGGTGCCCGTCTTGTGCATGCCGCCATGAACGACGATCCGCATGTCAGCCCTCATCCGGCGAGGGGAGATGCCGGCTTACCGCAACGCCACTGGGCGGATCAGGGCGCTGCAACGGCACTTCTCGGGATGACGGACAACTGCGCAATCGCCTCCATCGCAAGGCCATGGTGCCGGCGGGAAAACTCCCGCCAGTCGAGGTCGGTCGTCGTCACCGTGCAGGCCGGAATCGCCTCGAAGATTTGCCCCTCCACCGCATTGGCAAACAGTCCCGCGTGCCGCGCCAGCCGTCCCGACGCCTGCGCCACGAGGCCGCGCCTCTCGAGCGTTCGGTCGACCCTGTGGCTATCGGCGATCGCCGTCAGCGAGGCGGCCAGCCCGGCATCGAGATCGGGCCAGACGCCGGCAAGCTCAAAGCTGCGTTTCGGTCGTCGGCTCTCGGCCACTGCGAGGCAGAGATCATCCTGCGGCAGCGTCGCCGCATCGGCAATGATGCCGTTCAGCAGGCGAAGAATTTCGATCACCTGCCAGGGGTAGCGCGCATTCTCCCGGCGCTCATTGGCGACCACCGCGGCGACCAGGGCGCTCGGCAGCTCCACCGCCGTCAGCAGCGTTGCCAGCAGTCCCTCGGCGCTCGGGACGGCCCGGTCGAATGACACTGCCTTGACCGCCGCTCCCGCCACCGAAAGCGCACGCTCGATCACCACATCGTAGTAGACGTCCGGGTGCTGAAGGTCCGCACGAGCAATCATGTCGAGGTAGCTCTCGAAGCCCTGCGTATCGCGCCGCTTGCAGTTCTGCGCCCATCGTGACGGCCAGAAATTGTGCCAGTGTCTGAAGCAATAGAGGAACGTCAACTCATCCTCGTGCAGGGCGGTGCCGAGCCGCCGCAACTGCTCGGCACTCATCACCGACAGTCCTTCGGCCGACAGGAACAGGGTGTGAGCGCCGGCGGCAACAGCAAAGGCCCGCTCGGCCAGCAGCCGCTCCGGCGTCCAGCCGGGCTGACGCAAATTGAGCAGGCCGATGTGCTGCCCGTTCGGCGCCGCCGGATAGTGAATTCCAGCGGCCGCCAGTATGTCGCGGCTGCGATCCATCGCCATTTGTAGCGACGTCGTTCCTGTCTTGTGCCGGCCGGCATGGATGACGACGCGCATGGTCCCCCCAAACGCTCGCCTAACCCCGCCGGCCCGCCGCGGCAACCCCAAGCCTCTTGCCTTGCGCCGGCCGGTATCCGATATACCCCCTCGAGAGGTTGGCGCGGACGTGTTCCTCGCCAACCGGGTCAGGTCCGGAAGGAAGCAGCCCCAACGAGACCTTCACGGGTCGTTGCCAGCCTCTCGCCTTCCTCCCAAGCTGCTACGGGATCTGCGCCCACACCGGGTCGAGCCGCTTTTTGGCCAGCGGCGGCAGCACCACGGCCTTCGCCGCGTCGAGGTTGGCCGGCGGCCCGTCGCCGACCACGACCAGCGCCACCATGCCCAACGAGAAATGCGGCACGCAGCGGATGCCATAGACGCCAGGCACCGTGAACGTCACCGTGATGTCCTGGCTGATCTGGCCGTTGATCGGTGTTGCGCCGTCCGGCAGCATTCCGGCAATGGTCTGCGCGTCATGGCCCTTGTCCTTGGCAACGAACGTTACCGTATCGCCGATGGCCACTTTCGTCAGGACCGGATCGAACGCCATCACCGTCCCGTCCGGCCCCTTGTTGAGCATCTGCACGGTGTAGTCGGCGGCGAGCGCCGGGGACGCCGCGAGCGCGACGAAAAGCAGGGCGGTGGTTACTGCGCGGACCATGTGGGCATCGGCTGTTTCATGAAGTTGACCTGGATGAAGGCGATGAGGTTCTTGAGATCCTGATCGCTATAGGCGCCGGCGAGCAGCGTCCCGGTGGGGACCGGCCCGAGCGGGCTGCCGTAGCACTCGATCTCCGTGTAGGCGCCCTTGAGCCATGCCGGCATGCGCGTCTCGGGGATACCGCACTCGGTAGTCATCAGCATGGTGTCGGGATCAAGACTCGAAGTCCGCAGGTTCGGGCCATTGGGGAAATCGGCGCTGTGCCCGCCCTGGCCATTGGTGCCGTGGCAGTTGTAGCAGCCGGCATCCTGCCAGATGCGCTTGCCTGCAGCGACGATGTCGGCGTCGGGGAGCGCTGCCGGGGCGGCAGCGACGCTGCTCGACGGCAGCGTGCTGCTGCTCGAACTGTCCTGGCCGGCCACTGGCAGCGACAGGAAGACACCCAGAGCGAGTGCGGCGGCGATAAGCGCGGTACCGGCCCGCGCGAAATGAACTGTCATGCTCCATCCTTCAGGCGAAAGAGGCGACGGGAAGGGTCCCGCCGCCGATCGTTACGAAGTCGTGTCAGACTTCCGCGACCGCTTCCGTCGCGGCAATGTAGCCTTGGACGGTGGCGCGGCCGATGCCGTGCTGCACACCGCCGCCGGTGGCTTCGCCACCCGCATAGAGGCCCGGAATGACCCGGCCCTCGAGGTCGAC
>JBDTVO010000028.1:0-17588 GCA_040007135.1 Devosia sp.
GACAGATGCGGCGGCGGCGGATGGCGCTCGAATCGTCGGTCGGACGGCTGTCCTTGACCTGCGTGTCATCGTTTCCGCAGTAGGGGCAGCGCACGGACCTGACCTCAGCTGGCGTAGATGGGGAAGCGCGCGGTCAAGGCCTTGACCCGATCGCGGACAGAGCTTTCGACGGCGCCGTTGTCGTCATCGCCGTTCTGCGCCAGGCCGTCGAGCACTTCAACGATCAACTCGGCGACCTCGGCGAACTCTGCCTCCTTGAAGCCGCGCGACGTGGCGGCGGGGGTGCCGACGCGGATGCCCGAGGTGATTGCCGGCTTTTCCGGATCATTCGGAACGGCGTTCTTGTTGGTGGTGATGAAGGCACGCTCCAGCGACTTCTCGGTGGCTTTGCCGGTGAGCTTCTTGGGGCGGAGATCGACCAGCATCAGGTGGTTGTCGGTGCCACCAGTGACGATGTCGACGCCGCCTTTCAGCAGCCCTTCAGCGAGCACCTTGGCGTTGGCGACGACCTGGTTGGCGTAGGCCCTGAACTCGGGCTGCAGCGCTTCCTTGAAGGCGACAGCCTTGGCGGCGATGACGTGCATCAGGGGACCACCCTGGATGCCGGGGAAGATCGCCGAATTGATTTTTTTCGCCAGAGCCTCGTCGTTGGTGAGGATCATGCCGCCGCGCGGACCGCGCAAGGTCTTGTGGGTGGTGGTGGTGGCGACGTGGGCGTGGGGGAACGGGCTCGGATAGACGCCGGCCGCCACGAGGCCCGCGACGTGGGCCATGTCGACCATCAGCAGCGCGCCCACCTCGTCGGCGATGGCTCGGAAAGCGGCCCAGTCCATGATGCGGGAGTAGGCCGAGAAGCCGGCGACGATGAGCTTGGGGTGATGTTCTTTGGCGAGGTCGCGCACCTGATCCATGTCGACGCGACCATCCTGCTTGCGGACGCCGTACTGGATGGCGTTGAACCACTTGCCCGACTGGTTCGGCTTGGCCCCATGGGTGAGATGGCCGCCGCCGTCGAGACTCATGCCAAGGATGGTGTCCATCGGCGACAGGAGCGCCTGGTAGACGCCCTGGTTGGCCTGGCTACCGGAGTTGGGCTGGACGTTGGCGAAGGCGACGCCAAACAGCTGTTTGGCGCGCTCGATGGCGAGGGTCTCGGCGACATCGACGAATTCGCAGCCGCCGTAGTAGCGCTTGCCGGGGTAACCCTCGGCGTATTTGTTGGTCATGATCGAGCCCTGCGCCTCGAGCACGGCTGCCGAAACGATGTTCTCGGAGGCGATCAGTTCGATCTCGTGCTGCTGGCGGCCGAGTTCGTTACGGATCGAAGCGGCGATCTCGGGATCGCTGTGCGCGAGCGATGCCGAGAAGAAATTCGGGAAGTGCGAAACGGTCGCGGCGGCGCTCATGGGCGTTCCCCGTTGCAGATGGTCGGACAGGTCCGGCGAAGGACGGGCTCTATCACGCGGCTGGCGCAATATCCAAGGCTGGCGGCGTGGCTGGGATGGTCTGGTTCATGCAGCATGGGGGCTCCCGTGGTCAGTTGAGGGTGCCCAGGCGAGCGGCGCTTCTCGTTCGCGTTTCCCGATGGTTGCCCATCTTGCCTCGCCAGTCGCGCGAACCGGTCCAATATGAACGAATTTGCCGCAGGGCGGAAGCCACTGGACATCGGAACGATGTGCCGCCGAGCGAGTTAGGTCGGCATCAGCTTGACGAAGCCGTACCTCCACGGCGCGCTCGCGTTAGGCGTGGTCAAACTGCAAAAAAACCAAGGAGATACGTCATGTTCGTCATTACCCCCTTCCTCGCCGCGGTGCTCGTCGGCTCGTTCTGGACCGGTGTCGGCACTGCCGCAGTGGTCAGCCATCACGGCTTCGCCGGTTCCAATGATGTCGTCGTGAGCGACGACGACCACGTCCTCGCCTGCAAGGCCCAGTACCGCAGCTATCACGAGGACACCGACATGTACTACTCGACCCGCAGCGGTTGGGTGAAGTGCCGCCTGTAGTCCGGCCTCCGTCCCTCGCACCTGATCAAGGCCCGCTCCGGCGGGCCTTTTTCATGGCTGGCCGGTGTCGATCCGCCGTTTCAGCTTGGCGAGGGCGAGATTCTGCATCTGCACCTGGGTGGCAGTCACCGGCGCGATGACGATCACTTCGGTGCCCGACGCGGCGTCGATGGCAGCAACGCGCATCTGTCCGCCGATCTGAGTGAATTCGAAATAGACGTCGCCAAGTGCGGGGGGCGGTTTGCCGGCCCCCCAGCCCATTAGGCGGTCTTGGTATCGACCAGCCCCTGAGCATCGAACTGGTAGACATCGTCGCGGAAGCTGACGGTGCCCTGCCGATTCGCCCAGGCGCTGATGTAGGTGGTGTGGATCGGCGTTGGCAGCTTGACGCTGACATCGAGGCGTTCGTTGGAGTTGAACACCGCCTCGACCGAGGTCTGGTCCCAGCCGCCATTGGCCGCCAGCAGCCAGCCGACAAGCGAGCTGACGCCTTCGACACGCACGCAACCCGAGGAATGGAAGCGGGCGTTTTCGGCGAACAGCGACTTGGCCGGAGTGTCGTGCAGATAGACGTCGAACTTGTTGGCGAAGTTGATCTTGCAGTGGCCCATCGAGTTCTCGGCACCGGGCTCCTGGCGGAAGCTGTAGTTGACCGCGTCGTCGGTTTTCCAATCGATGTCGGTCGGCAGCACCTCGTTGCCCTTGCCGTCGTAGATGTGAATCTTGAACTTGGTCAGGTATTCCGGATCGTCGTTCATGTACTTGATCAGGTCTCGTTCAATCAGGCTCTTGGGCACGTGCCAGTAGGGATTGAAGTTGATCTGCGAGATCTTGGAATCGAGGATCGGGGTGGGACGGTCGATGCGGCCGACCACCGCGGTGTGGCGCTGCGCCACCTGGCCGGCGTCGATGGCCTCGATCGAGGCGGCCGGGATATTGACCACCACGTAGCGACCGCTGTTGCTGAGCGACGTCGCCATGGCCTGGACGCGCAGCGAATTGACCTGCAGCTGGCTCAGGCGCTGATCGGCGGTGACTTGCATGGCGTAGAAGGTCGGCTCATCGATGCGGCCGGTGGGAATGATGCCGTGACGGACCTGATACTTGCGAACCGCAAGATCGGTGTCGTTGTCAAAGCTCGAGCTGATGCGCTTGGCCGCCGGCATGTCGCCGACGACGATCAGCATGCGCTTGAGGTCGGAGACGGCCTTGCCATCCTTGCCCAGCTGCAGCTTGAACGTCGAGCGCGTCGGCTGCGGCCAGCCGCCCTGCTGGATGATCTGCGTGTAGTAGTTGATGGCGAGCTGTATGTTGTAGGCGGTGTCGAAGCTGAGGATCGGCTCAGGCGTGTCGATCGTCGCCAGCGCCTCGGTCGTGTTCTTGTCGGGGCTGGCGTCCTTCTTGAGGGCGTTCTGGGCGATCACGTCCCAGATCGAGTCCTCGGCCCGGGCCGATGCCGGCAGCAGCGTGGCCGCACTGAGTGCGGCCATCGAGGTCAGCAAAGTCCGGCGGGTCAAAGGCATATACGTCACCAGTCAGCACCAAGAGAAAATCGTGATTCCGGAAATAACACCGGGCTCCCGTCGGCGACAATTGAGGGTCAACCGACTGTGAAGCCCGAACACAAGTTTTCGGAACGCATGCGGCCGGCCACGCCGCACGGTCGCCCTTACACGATTTTGCGGCGCAAATGAGAAACGCCGGCCCCTGCGGACCGGCGTTTGGCGATTGTGACTGGTGGTTGTGGCCCCGACGCCACAAACCAATGTCTGGCTAGAGCTTGTACAGGATCTGGTCGACCCAGAAGCGCTCCAGCCGGCCAAGGGCCTTGTTGAGCCCTTCGAACGAGCCGGCATCGAGGCCGCCGACCTTGTCGATCGACTTGAGGTGGCGGTCGTAGAGTTCGTCGATCACCTCGGCGACCTCTTCTCCCTTGGGCGTCAGGCGGATGCGGACCGAACGGCGGTCGGCGCGCGAGCGCTCCTGGAAGATGTAGCCGGTCTCGACCAGCTTCTTGAGGTTGTACGAGACGTTCGAGCCCAGATAGTAGCCGCGGGAGCGAAGCTCGCCGGCGGTCATCTCGGCATCGCCGATGTTGAACATCAGCAGCGCCTGCACGGGGTTGATGTCGTCCCAACCCATGCGGTCGAATTCGTCCTTGATCAGATCGAGCAGGCGGCGGTGAAGCCGTTCGACGCGGCTGACCGCCTCGAGATATTGCGGCTTCAGCCCGCCCGCACTGCCCGGTGCCTCTGCCATGACGGCATTGGATTTGGTTGCCATTCTTGCCTCACTGTTTCCGTCGCTTGGGCGATTGTTCGCCTCTCGTAGGGCCAACCTAGGCGGGGCCCGATAAGATCGGCTTAAGTCGGACACTTAAGACTATCTTACTGTAAAAGTTCGCGATTTTGGCTTTACGAGGGCTAAACGCGGTGCTGAAAACAGTAAGCTTAATCAGTCGTGAGCGCGCCGCTGCAGGCGGATGCCAAGCACGAAAATCAGGATGATCGAGACCAGCAGCACGAGGCGCACGGCAAAGCCGAGAGCGTTCATCTGCACGTCGCGGTTGCCGAACAGATAGAGGGCCATTTCGACGCCGGTGGCGCCGATCAGCAGCACGGCGCCCCAGCTCGCCTTGATCCACAGGCCAACGGCCGCGAACAGCCGGGCGAGGCAGAAGACCGCGAGATAGACAAAGCCGGTGACGCCCATGATGGCAATGGGGCTTTCGGTGCCCGTGGAGACGCCGAGCAACCGGGAGGCATCGGCAAGGCCGAGCAGCAGCGACAGGATGGCGACGATCCTGACGTAGCGGCCGGCGATGGGTGAATTGAAGTCCACGCCGAAGGCTTATCGCCAACCCGGCTCGGTGGTAAAGACGCGCCCCATGACCAACTGGCCCAAATACGACATGGACTTCCTCGGCGGACGGCGGCAGCGCCGGCTGCGCTCGAGCCCGTGGATGCGCGACATGGTGCGCGAAACGACGCTGGCGCCGGCCGACCTGATCTGGCCGCTGTTCGTGATCGAAGGCCGGAACGAGCGATCGACGATCAAATCCATGCCTGGGGTCGAGCGGCTGAGCGTTGATCTTGCGGTGAAAGCCGCGAAGGTGGCGGCCAAGGCCGGAATTCCAGCGCTGGCGCTGTTTCCCAACACGCCGGACCATTTGCGCAACGCCGACGGCAGCGAGGCCTGGAACCCGGACAATCTGATGTGCCGGGCGCTCCGCGCCGTCAAGGACAAGGTGCCCGAGATCGGGCTGATCGCCGACGTGGCGCTCGACGAGTATTCGAGCGACGGGCAGGACGGGCTGGTGCGGGACGGCGAGATCTTGAACGACGAGACCGTGGCCGCGATGGTGCGTTCGGCGCTGGTGCAGGCAGCGGCCGGCGCCGACATCATCGCGCCATCGGACATGATGGACGGACGGGTGGCGGCGATCCGGCAGGAACTCGATGCCGCGGGGCACGAGCGGGTGGCGATCATGGCGTATTCCGCGAAGTTCGCCTCAGCCTTCTACGGGCCGTTTCGCGAGGCGGTGGGATCGGGCAAGCGGCTGCTGGGCGACAAGAAGACCTACCAGCTCGATTTCGCCAATACCGACGAGGCGCTGCGCGAAGTGGCGCAGGATATCGACGAGGGCGCCGACATGGTGATGGTGAAGCCCGGCATGCCGTATCTCGATATCGTCCGGCGGGTGCGCGAGAGCTTCAACGTGCCGGTGTTCGCGTATCAGGTGAGCGGGGAATACACGATGCTGCGGCTTGCAGGCGATGCCGGCGCTATCGACGGCAAGTCGGCGATGCTGGAATCGCTATGGGCGTTCAAGCGCGCCGGAGCAGCCGGGATCCTCACCTATTTCGCGCTCGACGCGGCGAGAATGCTCGGCGACTAAGGTGACTATTGAGCCACCGGGTCCGCCGCATCAGGCGATGAAACACCGTCGATCGTGTCGTTGCCCGGGCCGCCGGTCATGTGGTCGAGGCCGACGCCGCCGGTGATGGTGTCGTCGCCACCTTCACCGTCAATCGTGTTGCCGTTGGTGCCCCAGTCGCACGGTCCGTCGCAATCAGAGTCGCCGCCATTGAGGATATCGTTGCCGTTGCCACCCTTGATGACGTTGCCCACAACGCCGCTCACGTTGCAAACGCCGCCAAGGCATTTTTGCGTGCCACCGCTGATCTGATCGTCGTCGTCGCCACCATCGATGGTGTCGCCAACCTGTCCAAGGTAGTTGCAGCTTTGCGTGTTGTAAGAGCAAGTCTCGTTGCCGCCGGCGATGGTATCTTTGCCACTCCCGCCGCTGATCAGATCACCAAGTTGCGCACCGTAGTTGCAGACATCGCCCGCGCAGGTCTCGTCGCCACCGTGGATCGTGTCGTCTCCGGCGCCAGCGACGATGATGTCACCAACCCTGCCGGCGCGATTGCAGCCGAAAAAGTTCGGGTTGAAGGTATCGGGGTTGGTGCAGGATTCATCGCCGCCATCGATGATGTCGTTGCCCTCGCCGCCGTCGATGGTGTCACCCAGGTGTCCGTCGGCAAGCTGAACACATAGGTAGCCGTCGCAATGCTCGTCGCCGCCGTAAATCTCGTCGTCGCCAGCCTCGCCATAGAGGGTGTCGTTGCCGGCGAAGCCAAAGATGATGTCGGCCTTGCCGCTGCCGTGGATGATATTGGCGTTGCCGTTTCCGTAAATCGTCAGGCCGGAATATCGGCGCAGCTTGATGCCGCTTGCGGCAAAGTCGAAATCGTCGCCGTCGGTGACCTTGAGATTGGCCTTGACCCCATTGGGCAGCTGGCTGGTCCCACCGCTATTGCCGATGATGACTACGACGAACTTGCGGTCGACGACGACCCTGACGGAGGCCTTGCCGGCATCGAGCGGGGCCGCCGCTGCGCGGTCGGCCAGCAGCGTGCCCACCGGGCTGGTGCACAGGATGCTGCCGCCGTTGTCGTAGAAGATGACGAACCAGCTATAGGTCCCGTGACGGACGTGAACGCGGTGCTCGAGTGGAGCAGATGCTTCGCGCACGGAGTGATCGCCAGCAAGATCGAGCAGGACGAACTCACGGCTGGCCGTGCCCTTCGGCTCTGCCAGCCAGCTGAAGGCGTGACTTCCCAGGGTCGCGACAATCCGTTCCGCCGGATTTTCGAGCTTCAGCCCCGGACAAACGCGCTCCGACTGGGCAAACGCGGGTGACTGCGCAAAAAGCAGAACGCCCAGAAGGGCGAACGCAAGCGGTGCGACAAGAGCGCGGAAAAGTGGCATGGAGCCCCCAAAGGTTGAGCCTTTGGTAGGCAAGGACTTCGGGGGGGTCCATCGCAGAAATCGAACGTGGTTGATGCGCGGGCCGGGCGAAGGGCCTATCCCCGCCCCAATGCTGGTCCATTGCCCTCGGATTCCGCGCGGCATAAAGTCGGGCGGTAAGCCGGATTGAGATGACCGACCAGTCTCCCGAAAACACGCAGCTTTTCCTGACGGCGCCGATGCCCTGCCCGTATCTGCCTGGGCAGCAGGAGCGCAAGCTGTTCACGCATCTGAGCGGACGACGGGCACCGGCCCTGCACGCGCTGCTGAGCGACAACGGCTTTCGCCGCAGCCAGAACCTGATCTATCGCCCCGCATGCGAGGGGTGTGCCGCATGCCAGTCGGTGCGTATCCTGGCGCGCGAATTCGATTTCACTCCCCGCTATCGCCGCATCCTCAGGCTCAACGAGGACATTGAGGTGAGCGTACAGCAGCCGACGGCGACGGCCGAGCAGTTCGCCCTGTTCAAGCGCTACCTCGAGACGCGCCATGGTGGCGGCGGCATGACGGCGATGAGCTATGTCGACTACGAATACATGGTCGAGGACACGCCGGTGCAGACCATCGTGGTCGAGTATCGGCTGCGGACCGACCCCGCGAAACCGCTCGTTGCGGTGGCACTGAGCGACGTGATGCCGGACGGGCTGAGCATGGTCTATTCGTATTTCGAGCCCGGACTGAGCCGGCGGGGGTTGGGCAACCTCCTCATCCTCGACCATGTCCGGCAGGTGCGGCTGGCCGGTCTCGCCTATGTCTATCTGGGCTACTGGGTGCAGGGATCGCCGAAGATGGCCTACAAGGGGCAGTTCCGCCCGCTCGAAGTCCAGCGCGGGCCGCTCGGCTGGCGTCGCCTGGACTGAGACCCCACCGGTGACTGCGCTCCTCGGCTTTCTGCGCCTCGTGGCGATTGTGCTGGTGTTGGCCACCGCGCTCCCAGCGATGCTGGCGCTCTTCGGCTTCGCGGTGCCACTGCTCGACCTGTTCAACCATCTGCAACTGATCTGGCTCGCGGGAACGCTGGTCGGACTGATCGCGCTGCTGATGCTGCGCGCCAGCCTGCCGTGGACCGTACTGGCGCTGCTTGGGCTCGCCGCATCGGCCTTCGCGGTGGTGCCCGAGTGGACATCGAGCCTTGCGGCGCGGCCTGCCCCGCCGGCAGGCGTGCGTACGGTCACGGTGATGACGCACAACGTGTTCGGCCTCAACTACGACATGGCGCGGCTGGCGCAGGTGATCGCCGACGAGAACCCGGATATCGTGGCCTTGCAGGAGTATTTCCCCGAACAAGTCAGGCGGCTCGATCCCCTGCTCAAGGCGAGCTACCCCTATTCGGTGCGCTGCGAAGGCGGCAAGCGCGCCAATCTGGGGCTCTATTCGAAGCTGCCGTTCGATAAGGAAATGGGCAAGGCCGATTGCCCAGACGATCCGAGCCGGCAGCGCACGGCCCACATTCTCGCGCGCTTTGTGCTGGCTGATGGAACGGCGTTCTCACTGCTTACGACCCACATGGACTGGCCGTTCCCGCTCGACCGCCAGCGCTCCGAGTTCGAGGCGATCGAGGACGTGGTGGGGACCGTGCAGGGACCCCTGGCGGTGGTCGGCGATTTCAACTCGACCGCGTGGTCCTATGCGCTGAGAGGCTTTGGCTCGGCCGCCGGGCTGACGCGCGAGACGCGCAGCGTCCTCACCTATCCCGAGCGCTTCACGACCCCCGGCGGGCTGGCCCAGACCATCCCCATCCTGCCGCTCGACCAGGTGTTCGAGCGCGGGCTCACTGTCTCGGAACTGCATCGCGGGCCGGCGACGGGCAGCGACCACCGGCCGGTGATCTTCAGCTTCTCGGTTGCGCGCTAGCTGGCGTCGGAGAACCAGCCCGGCTTGACGGGATGGTAGAGCCGCCCTTTCGCATATCCCGCCGGACTCTCGGCAAAGTAGTCCGACCTTGGCGTGCCAACACCAAAGGGATCGTGCTCGAGGCCTGAGGTGCCGTCGTACCAGCGGCCTCGGCGCGAGGGGTCGGTGAACGAACCGTTGCCGCCAAGGTCGGCCACGCGCAGCCCGAGACGGGAGATGACCGTTGGGATGATCAGCTCAAAATGGCCGGCCCAGCGGTCGTGGCGATAGCTCAGCGCCAGCCGGCTGAGGGCGATTCGCGAGAGTCGCGCAAGTGCAAGGAGGCCGATGATGTGGTCGTCGGGATGGTCGTCGGGATCGGCTATCTCATTGAGCCAGACCCAGTCCAGGTCGTCTCGCCGGAACCTCAGATGGGTTGCCAACAGGTCCGCGTCGTAGCCGGCAGCTTCCGTGAAGAAGCGGGACCAAACTCCGCTGAAGTCGACGTCGTACTCCATGACCCACAGTCGGTCGAAATTGGCTAATGACGGCTGCAGCAGTGCGGCGAGCCACAGAAGATCGACGTAGCCGGGTTTGAACCCTGTGCGATGCCCAACACAGGCGGCAAAGCGCGCGGGAAAGAGGTGCATCGCCAAACGGCCGTCGACCACGATGTCCGGCTGCAATCCTGCGGGAAGGCTGGCGCCCGGCTCCAAATGAACGGCCAGGAATACCGGTAGAATGCCCTCCATCTCGCGCTTCAGCCTGGCAAAATGCGACGCGATGCGCGCGTCCCAAAGGTGCGTGAAGAAGACGACGCAGTCGCTCGGACGTGGCGGGCTCCGGACAGTCTGCGCTACCACGATGGGGCTATCCAGAGTTCGGCTCCGGGCGAAGTCTCGTGGCAATAGATCTGGTGGACGAACCGGCGTCCGGGCATTTCAGCTCCCGAAGCGGTTGTTGCGGGGGAAGCCCTGGGGTGGCTGGCGGCCGGCCTGGGCGCGTTCGGCCAGCCAGTCGCGCAGCTCGGCCATGGTCTTGGTGAAGGTGCGATTGGAGCTGTCGGCCCAGGTGAGGCCGTCGCGCGCGAAGAATACGCGAACATCGGCGATGCCGCCGTCCTTGTATTTCTGCAGGCGCACGCCTTTGCCGCGGGACATTTCGGGGAGCTGGTTGAGCGGGAAGATCACCATCTTGCGGTTCTCGCCGATGGCCGCAACGGTATCGCCCTCGGCGGGAACGATGAGCTTTGCCTCCTCGCCGCCCGAGACGTTGAGGACCTGCCTGCCCTTGCGGGTATTGGCGACCAGCTCATCCTCCGGGACAACGAACCCATTGCCGGCGGATGACGCGATAAGGCGCTTC
Organism: Devosia sp.; assembly: GCA_040007135.1. Taxonomy (GTDB): domain Bacteria; phylum Pseudomonadota; class Alphaproteobacteria; order Rhizobiales; family Devosiaceae; genus Devosia_A. Next base: position 10,517 of record JBDTVO010000028.1, read on the forward strand.
ATGCCGGGGCGGTGGACAAAGAGATCGACGAAGTCCTGCCCCTCCTCGAGGTCGACCATGAGGCGTAGCGGCTCGCCCTGGCCGCGGCCGCCCGGCAGCCGGTCGGGAGCGAGGGTGTAGACCTTGCCGGCCGTCGACAGCACGAGGAGCTTGTCGGTGGTCTCGGCCTGGATTGCGATCTTGAGGCGATCGCCGGCCTTGAAGCCCTTCTCGTCGATGTCGGTGGTGTGACCCTTCAGGGCCCGTATCCAGCCTTTGTCGGAGAGAACGACCGTGATCGGCTCGCGCTCGATGAAGGCGGCCTCCGCCTCCTCGGCGTAATCGGCATGCGGCGCATCGGCGATCTCGGTCTTGCGGCGACCGAGCGTGGTGTCCTTGCCGTAGGCCTTCTTGATCTCGCCGACCTGGCGGGTGATCTCGCCCCACTGCTTGCGATCGGAGCCGAGCAGCGCGTTGAGGTGCCCCTGCTCCTCGGTCAGCGCCTTGTGCTCGGTGCGTAGCTCGATCTCTTCGAGTTTGCGCAGCGAGCGCAGGCGCATGTTGAGGATGGCCTCGGCCTGGTTGTCCGTGAGCTTGAAGCGCTTCATCAGCGCCGCCTTGGCGTCGTCCTGCTCGCGGATGATCTTGATGACGGCGTCGAGGTTGAGATAGGCGACGATGTAACCGTCGAGCACTTCGAGCCGGCGGGCGATCTGTTCGAGCCGGTGTTGGGTGCGGCGGACGAGCACATCCTTGCGGTGCTGCAGCCAGGCGGCAAGGACATCCTTGAGGCCCATGACGCGCGGCACGGTGCCGTGATCGAGCACGTTCATGTTGAGCGGAATGCGCTGCTCGAGCTCGGTGAGCTTGAACAGTTGCTCCATCAGCACCTCGGGCTCGACGGTGCCGGCGCGCGGCTCGAGCACGACGCGGATATCATCGGCGCTTTCGTCGCGAACATCCTTGAGCAGCGGCAGCTTCTTGGCGAGCAGCAGCTCGGCGATCTTTTCGATCAGTTTGCCCTTTTGCACGCCGTACGGAATTTCGGTGACGATCAACTGGTAGACGCCGCGGCCCTTGTCCTCCTTGTGCCAGCGGGCGCGCAGGCGGAACGACCCACGCCCGGTGGCGTAGGCCTCAAGGATGGTGGCGCGGGGCTCGACCAGCACGCCACCGGTCGGGAAGTCGGGACCGGGGACGTGATGGACGAGTTCCTCGGTGGTCGACGCTGGCCTGGCAATGAGCGCCAGCGCCGCCTCGCAAAGCTCGGCGACGTTGTGCGGCGGGATGGATGTCGCCATGCCAACGGCGATGCCGCTCGATCCGTTGGCGAGGAGATTGGGGAAATTGGCCGGCAGCACCACCGGCTCTTCGGTGACGCCGTCGTAGGTCGGCTTGAAATCCACCGCGTCCTCGGCGAGCCCCTCGAGCAGGCGCATCGCGACGTCGGTCATCTTGGCTTCGGTGTAGCGGTAGGCTGCGGGACCGTCGCCGTCGATGTTGCCGAAATTGCCCTGCCCGTCGACGAGCGGGTAGCGCATGGCGAAATCCTGCGCGAGGCGCACCATGGCGTCGTAGATCGACTGGTCGCCGTGCGGATGAAAGCCGCCGATGACGTCGCCGACGACCTTGGCGGACTTCTTGTAGCCCTCGGACGGATCGAGGCGCAGCAGCCGCATGACATGCATGATGCGGCGATGCACCGGCTTCAGCCCGTCGCGCACGTCAGGCAGCGCCCGCTGGGTGATGGTCGAGAGCGCGTAGCTGAGGTAGCGCTCCTCGAGCGCCTTGCGCAGATCGACGATCGAATTGTTCTCGGGGACGGTGTTGGCGTCGGCAGTCATGCGGAAATCCGGCGAATCATGGCCGGACTATAGCCGATCGGTCAGCGTGCCAATGAGCGTATCGCGGACGGTTGGCGGCTCGACCTGGCGCGCGTCCCACACGTGCATATGGAAGAAATGACCGGTGAGCCGGAAGGCGTCGCGCAGATCGTTCGCGGTCGGCTCGGCGTCCGAAATCAGGAACTGCGGCAGGGCCAACAGCCGGTCGCAATAGGGCTTGGCAGGCTCACGGGAGACGGCACGGCCGGTTTTCGGGGAGACGTGGGTGAGATCTGTGGTGACGCCCGTGACGGCACAGGTGTCGAGATCGAGCCCGAAACCGAGCTCGTCGAGGAGATCGAGTTCGAACCGGGCGAGTTCGGCGCCCAGCTGCAGGGGAGACTTTCCGTCGTCGAGCACTTCGACGGCGAGCCCCAGCAGTCGGTCGTGCGGATCGCGCTCGGGCAATAGGCGCAGATGATCGCACAGCAGCTGGCAGGCATAGAGCCGGGTGCGATCGGCGATGAGGTCGGCTGCGCGCGCGTCGATCATCTCGACGGTCATGGTGCCCAGATGTTCGGCGAGGCGGGCGCGCCAGGTGAGCTGCACGGTGTTGCCGGGCTGCAGGGTTGCTGCAAGCTTGCTGGAGCGGCCGCCGCGGATGAGCCCAAGTGTGCGGCCGTGCGCGGCTACCATCACTTCGGCGATGACGCTGGATTCGCCGTGGCGACGGACGCCGATGACGAGGCCTTCAGAGGTCCACTGCATGGGCCGCCGTCACTTGGTCCATGCGAGCCCCATCTCGCGGTAGCGCTCGGGGTCGTCGCCCCATTTCTCGCGGACCTTGACGAAGAGGAAGAGGTGTACCGGCGTCTCGAAGATCTGCATCAGCTCCTTGCGGCTCTCGGCGCCGATGGCCTTGACGGTCTGGCCGCCCGCGCCAAGAACGATCTTCTTGTGGCTGTCGCGCGTGAGGTAGATGACCTGATCGATGCGGTAGGAGCCGTCGTCGTTGATGGTGAACTTCTCGGTCTCGACGGTGGCATTGTAGGGGATTTCGTCGTGGACGCGGAGGAAGAGCTTTTCGCGCGTCACTTCGGCGGCGGTGAGCGCCAGCGTCAGATCGGTGAGCTGGTCCTCGGGGAAATGCCACGGCCCCAGCGGCGAGTGCGTCTCGGCCCAGGCGAGGAAATCGCGGACGCCGGCGCCCTTAAGGGCGGAGATCATGAATGTCGCCTCGAACGACAGGCGGGCGTTGAGATCGGCCGAGAGGCCGAGCAGCTTCTCGCGGGGGATGAGGTCGATCTTGTTGAGCACCAGCACGCGCGGATGGCGGATGTCGGCAAGGCCCTGCAGCATCGCTTCGACCTCGGGCGTGACACCGCGTTCGGCATCGACGATCAGGGCGACGACGTCGGCGTCGCCGGCACCGGTCCAGGCGGCTTCGACCATGGCGCGATCGAGACGACGCTTCGGTGCAAAGATGCCAGGCGTGTCGATGAAGACGATCTGGCTGGCGCCCTCGGTGACAACGCCACGGATCTGGGCGCGGGTGGTTTGCGCCTTGTGGGTGACGATCGACACCTTGGTGCCCACCAGCGCGTTGAGCAGCGTGGACTTGCCCGCGTTGGGCGCGCCGACGAGCGCGATGAACCCGCAGCGGGTCGGGGCCGGAGGCGTCTGCGGGGAAGTCGCTTCGTCGCTCACGATGCCGCGCCCTCCCAAATCTTCTCGCGAACGAGGAAGGCCTCGGCGGCCTTATGCTCGGCGAGTTTCTTCGACAACCCGCTGGCCGTCAGCGGCTCGTAGCCATTGATGCGGACGGCGATGGTGAACTCGGGCGCATGATCGGGACCATGCCGCTCGACCTCGACGTAGTCGGGTGGCTCGAGCCCCCTGCCCTGCGCCCACTCCTGCAGCGTCGTCTTGGCGTCGGCGCGCTCCTTGCCCGACTGGTCCATGTGCTCGCCGAACAGGCGTTCGATGATCTCGAAGGCGGGGCCGAAGCCGCCATCGAGATAGATGGCGCCAAGCACGGACTCGACGGCGTCGCCAAGGATGGCTTCCTTCTCGGCGCCGCCGGTGCGTGCCTCGCTGTCACCGAGATTGAGCTCGGCGCCAAGCGCGATCTCGCGAGCGATGGCGGCGCACGTTTCCTTCCGCACGAGGGCGTTAAGCGAGCGGCTCAAATCGCCTTCATTGGCCTTGGGGAAGCGCCGATAGAGCATTTCCGAGACCGCGAGGCCGAGGACGCGGTCACCGAGAAACTCCAGCCGCTGGTACGACTGGGCAACACGCCGCGCCGGCGCCAGGGCGCTCGAATGCGTCAGCGCGCGGTCGAGCAGGTCGGGGTCGGCGAACTTGTAGCCCAGCCGGGCCTCGAGCTTGGCGTGACCCCGGGGCCGATGGTTCATGGAGCCGGCGTGGTGGTGTAGTTCTGGTAGACCGACTGGAACATCCGGTCGACGCGGACGCTCGTGGGCCACTGCCAGACCTGCCACGGTGGAATGTTGTTCTTGATGGAGAAGAAGCGCGCCTCGGCCTTGCCGATGAGGTTGCCGGCCGGCACATAACCAACCTGGCTCAGCACGCGACTGTCGGCCGAGCGATCGCGGTTGTCGCCCATCATGAAATAGTGACCGGCGGGAACGACATAGGGAGCCGTGTTGTCGAGGCCTTCGTCGTCGGAGATTTCCTGGATGGTGTGGACGACGCCGTTGGGCAGGGTTTCCTTGTAGAGGATCACCGGGACGGACGAGCTATAGGAATCGACGTCCGTGCCGGTGCCAACCTGCTCGCGCGGAACCTCGGCGTCGTTGATGTGGAGGCGGCCCTCTTTCATCTGAATCTTGTCGCCCGGCAGGCCAATGATGCGCTTGATGTAGTCTTCATTGGTCGGCTCATTGTGGAACACGGCGATGTCACCACGCTGCGGCTCGCCCAGCGCCAGGATGCGGCCGTTGAACGGCACCGGCAGCGGGAACGAGTATTTGCCGAGACCCCAGGCCCATTTGTTGGCGATGAAGTAGTCGCCGATCATCATCGTCGACTGCATCGAGGCGGTGGGGATCGAGAAGGGCTGGTAGAGGAAGGTACGGAAGACGAGCGCGATGAGCAGCGCCTCGACGATGACGACGATGGTGTCGCGCAGCTCGTTCTTCTTGGCCTTCTCGGCCTTGGTCATGGCGGTCTGGCTCATAGTACTTCCGGTTGGGCCCCGTGGAGGCCGTGGTTATGCCTGAGCGCCTGAACGGTCAATGACCGGCAGTGCTTCGATGATGACAAAGGCTTGAGCCATGCCGCCATCGTCGGTGATGGTCAGGTGGATATGTGGTTCGTGGCCGGCAGGGACAAGGCGGGCGAGCGCCGCAGCGGCGCCGTTGGTCAGGCGCAGGGTCGGCTTGCCCGAGGGCAGGTTCACCACCCCCAGGTCGCGCCAATAGACGCCCCAGGCCATGCCCGTGCCCAGCGCCTTGGAGCAGGCCTCCTTGGCGGCGAAGCGCTTGGCGTAAGAGGCGGCCCGCTGGGCCCGGCGGTCCGACTTCGCCCGCTCGATCTCGGTGAAGCAGCGGTGGGTGAACCGGTCGCCGTAGCGCTCCAGCACCTGCTGGACGCGCGAGATGTCGCAGAGGTCGTTGCCGAGGCCGACGATCATTGCAGCCCCCGGCTGCCGGGCTTGATGGCGGGGATGGCCGCCAGCTCGGGCGGCAGCGCATCAGCGGGATAGGCCGGAACCTTGTAGCGGGCGAGCGCCACCAGCGGCACGCCGACATCGGCTTCGCCGCCGGAACGGTCGATGAGGCAGGCCGCGGCGACGACGTCAGCACCGATGTCGCGCAGGCAGGCGATGCATTCACGGATCGAGAGGCCTGTGGTGACAATGTCCTCGACGACCAGCACCTTTTCGCCCTTTGCCAGCTCGAAGCCGCGGCGGAGCTGGAAGCTGCCATCCACGCGCTCGGTGTAGATGGCCGGAACGCCCAGGTGACGGGCCGTCTCGTAACCAGGGATGATGCCGCCGATGGCGGGCGAGACGATCTGGCTGATGTCGCCAAAGCCCTCAGCACGCAGCTTTTCGGCCAGGGCACGGCAGAGTTTCTCGGCCTTGTCGGGATGCATGAAGACACGGGCCTTCTGCAGGAACACCGGCGAGCGGAGGCCCGAGCTCAGGATGAAATGGCCTTCGAGCAGGGCGCCGCAGTCGCGGAAGATATCGAGGATTTCGTCGGTGGTCATGCGCCGGCCTGTTCGGCGTCGAGGCCGGCCCAGTCGGCGATGGTGACGCTCTCGGCTTCGGCGATGGTGGCGCGGCGGACCTGCGAGAGGCCTGGCGTGAGCTTCAAAGACGACAGCACATCGGTGAGTTGGGCCAAATCCTTCACCTCCAGCTCGAAGATGTTCTTGTGGAAGTCGGGGGAGATGATCCGCATCACCAGATTATGGATGTTCGCCTCAGAGGCGGCAATGGCGGCCGATATCTGTGCCAGCGCGCCAGGCTTGTTCTGCACCAGCATCGAGATCACCGCCTTGTAGTTGCGGTCCTCCTGGCCGGCGATGTCCCAGCGGACGTCGATCCAGGCGACATCGGAATCATGCAGGCCCACCAGCGCATCGGAGTGGGCGGGGTAGATCATGATCGGAGCACTGGGGCGCAGGATGCCGATGAGCCGGTCGCCCGGAACTACGCCTTCGGGCGACATCTGGGTGCGGGTCGCAAAGCTGAGCTGGTCGAGCGCCAGGCGTGCATTTGGCCCGGTACTTTGGCCTCCTGGGACCCGAAAACGGAACATTTCGGTATCGCGGAGGGCGAACCAGCCTTCGGCCTTGTCGGGCGCCGGCAGGTCGAGCGCCTTCTTGCGCCGACGGCGGACGCCCTTGAGCTCCGCCAGCCCCTTGCCGAGGTGGTCGGGCTCGACCCGGCCTTCGCCGACGGCGACAAGCAGTTCCCGCTTGCTCGGCTGCGCCAGGGCCTTGGCCAGCGCTTCGCCATCGGCATCGTCGAGGGTCCAACCCTCACGGTCGAGGAGCGAGGCGAGCATGTGCTCGCCCAGCGCATAGGCGCGCTGCTGCTGGGCGATGCGCACGGCGCGGCGGATGGCGGCACGCGCCTTGCCGGTGGCGGCGATGGTTTCCCAGTTGGCCGGCGGCAGGTGGTTCTGGTCGCGGATGATCTCGACCTCGTCGCCGGACTGCAGGTGGGTCACCAGCGGCACGATGGCGCCGTTGATCTTGGCGCCGACCGTGGTGTCGCCGATGTCGGTGTGCAGCGC
>JBDTVO010000029.1:0-17511 GCA_040007135.1 Devosia sp.
CCAGCTCGCGCAGCCGGTGCTCGAGCGTCTTGAAGTCGAACTCGACCATGGTGAAGGTCGTGGCTGCCGGCTGGAAGGTGATCTCGGTGCCGGAGCGACCCTCATAGGTCCCGGCGAGCTTGGCGGGAACGTAGGTTCCGGTCTGCTGCAACGGGGCATCGGCATTGCCGTCCGTAAAGGCCATCTCGAAGATGTTGCCGTTGCGGCGGATCTTCAGCTTCAGCCAGACTGAAAGCGCGTTGACCACGGAGACGCCGACACCGTGCAGGCCACCCGAGACCTTGTAGGAATTCTGATCGAACTTGCCGCCCGCATGGAGCTGCGTCATCACCACCTCGGGCGTCGAGATGCCCTCGGTTGGGTGCATGTCGGTGGGGATGCCGCGGCCATTGTCGATGACCGTGCAGGAGCCGTCGGCGTTGAGCGTCACGGTCACGAGGTCGGCGTGACCGGCGAGGGCCTCGTCGACCGAATTGTCGACGACTTCATAGACCATGTGGTGCAGGCCCGAGCCGTCATCGGTGTCGCCGATATACATGCCAGGACGCTTGCGCACGGCATCAAGGCCCTTGAGGACCTTGATCGATCCGGCGCCGTATTCATCGGGATCGGAGGGGGTGGACGGGTTCAACTGAGGCGACGCCAAGGGGGCTCCGAATCGGTTCCAAAAACCGCTGCAGCGGGTTTAGCGGATTGTGGGGAGATTACCCACCTGAAATGGCGATTTTTGGCCAGATTTCAAGGTGTTTGGAGGCGTTTGCATCAGAGCCGGTAGGCCGGATCGTAGGGGCTTTGTGGATTGGCGTCGTATTCGACCATTCTCATGCAGTGCTGAGGCATCGAGTGGTGCGTTCCGGCGTGCCAAGGTCCGGCTTGCAGCACCGGGTCCGAGACCAGGTCGAGGCGTAGGCATTTCCAGTCGCCCGGCGGTGAAACACGACCGCGCGAGGTCTCGCCGCCAAACTGGAAGACGAGGGACTTCTCCTCGAGACGGGTGCGGCCGAGGAGGACGGGGCAGATTTCCCGCCGCAGCCCCTGATAGTGGCAGACGACCTGCTGCCTGTCGCGCATGGCGCGGAGGAACAGATCATAGGTGGGGCTAGGCACCGAGCCTCCCCTCCCGGACGGTGACGCGCTGGGCGCGCGATCCGAGGGCGTCGAACAGCATCGCATCGGTGCCGGTCATGAAGGCCTGCGTCTCGAGCGCGTCGACGGCCGCGAACAGCGCCGCACGCCGATCGGGATCGAGGTGGGCGGCGATTTCGTCGAGAAGCAGGAACGGCGTGATGGCGGTGCTGGCTTTCACCAGCCGGGCATGGGCGAGGATGAGGCCGACCAGCAGTGCCTTCTGTTCGCCAGTCGAGCCGAGCGCTGCCGGCATGCGCTTTTGCGCGTAGGCGACGTCGAGGTCGACACGGTGCGGGCCCTCAATGGTCCGCCCGGCGGCGCGATCAAGGCCGCGGGTGGTCGCCCAGAGGTGCCGCAGTTCCGCTTCGAGCCCGCTCGAGGACTGTGGCACGTGGCGATCATCAAACAACGGGGTGAGGGCCAGTTGCGCTGCCGGGAACGCGGCGTCCTCAAGGCTTTCCCCGATCCTTTGGTGCAGATGCGCGACCGTATCGGCGCGGGCGAAATGGAGGGCGGCGGCGAGAGCCGCCATCTCGGCCTCGAGCGCATCGAGCCAGAGGGGGTCACCGTTCTCGTCGAGCAGGCGGTTACGCTGTCGGGTGGCGCGGTCGTAGCTGCTGACAGTCGCCGAGTGCGACGGCACCAAGGTGGTCACCAGCCGATCGAGGAACCGCCGACGGTCGGCGGCGGGACCGCTGAACAGTCCGTCCATCGAGGGCGTCAGCCAGAGCAGGCGGAGGTAGTCGCTCATCTCTTCGACGGCGCGAGCATTGGCGCCGTTGATGCGGACACGGCGGTTGGCGTCGGCATCGATCCCGGTGCCGACATCGGCAGGACCGTCGGCGGTCTCGACGGTGGCGGCCACCGCCCAAGGTTGATCCGAGGCCTGGTTGCCGAGCGTCTGGAACGTCGCGCGCCGCAGGCCGCGGCCGGGCGCCAACAGCGATAGCGCCTCGAGCAGGTTGGTCTTGCCTGCACCGTTGGGCCCGGTCAGCACCACGTGACGACCGTCGAGATCGAGGGCGGCGACGTGGTAGTTGCGGAAAGCGCTGAGGCGAAGGCGGGAGAGATAACGGGCGGGCATCAGCCCTTAGACACGCATGGGCATCAAGACGTAAAGCGCCTTGGCCTCACCGTCTTCCTTGACCAGCGTGGGCGAGCCCGCATCGTTGAACAGGAACACGGCATTGTCCGACCTGATCTGCCCGATGATGTCGAGCAGGTAGCGGGCGTTGAAGCCGATCTCGAAGCTTTCGGGCTCGAAGCTGACCGCGACTTCTTCGGTGGCAGTGCCGTGGTCGGGATTGGTGACGGTGAGTTCGAGGTTGCCATCCTTGACGCTGAGCTTGACGGCCTTGCCGCCGCGATCGGAGGCAATGGTCGAGACGCGGTCGACAGCGGTGGCAAAGCTGGCGCGGTCGACGCTCAGTTGCTTGTCGTTGTTCTTGGGGGTGACCCGTTCGTAGTCGGGGAAAGTCCCCTCGATCAGCTTTGACAGCAGCACGACGCCATCGAGGGTAAAGCGGATCTTGGTGTCCGAGACCTCGACGGCGACATCACCATCGGCGCCTTCGAGCAGTTTCTGGATTTCGCCCACGGTCTTTTTGGGGATGATGATGCCGGGCATGCCGCTGGCGCCAGCCGGCGCGTCGGTTTCGGCGCGGGCCATGCGGTGGCCATCGGTGGCGACGGCGCGCAGCACCTGCTGCTTTGCCACCTCGAGCGTGTGCATGTAGATGCCGTTGAGGTAGTAGCGCGTCTCTTCGGACGAGATGGCGAACTGAGTGCGCTCAATCAGTTCCCGCAGCGTTGCCACCGGCAGGCTGAACTGATGCGAGAAATTGCCAGACTTGAGGTCGGGGAAGCTGTCGGGCGAGAGGCACCCCAGGTGGAAGCGCGAGCGCCCCGAACTGATCAGCATCTGCTCGCCTTCGGTCTCGAGCCGAACCTCGGCGCCGTCCGAAAGTTTGCGCACAATCTCATAAAGGGTATGCGCCGGAACCGTGGTCGTCCCGGCGGTGCCGACCATCGCGGGTACGGATTCGGTGATCTCGATGTCGAGGTCGGTGGCACGCAGTTCGAGGTGGCTGTCACCCGCCTTCATCCAGACGTTGGCGAGGATGGGATAAGTGTTGCGGCGCTCGACCACGCGATGGACGTGGCCCAGCGTCTTGAGCAGAGCATTGCGCTCGAGCGTGACTTTCATTTTGCGCCGTCCCCGACTTCGCCAAACACCATGACCGGCGAAGTCAAAACCCCCGAATTCCGGGCGAGAACCTTTGCAATTCAGCAGCGCAAAGGCAAGGGCAAGGGCCGGTTTTGCCGGCCTTCAGGGCACAGAATTCGGGCTAGCGCGGCCGCTCGCGACTATTCCTCGAGCATGCGCTTAAGGAGGTCGATCTCCTGCGTCAGGTCAGCGTCGTCCTTCATCATCTGCTCGACCTTGCGCACCGAGTGCAGCACCGTCGTGTGATCCCTGCCGCCGAAGCGCCGACCGATCTCAGGCAGCGAGCGGGAGGTCAACGATTTCGCCAGATACATGGCGATCTGGCGCGGACGCACAACGTCGCGCGAGCGGCGCGAGGAGAGCAACTCGTTGCGCGGCACCTTGTAGTGACGCGAGACGATCCTGAGGATGTCTTCGATCCGCACCCGCCTTGCCTCGCGGGCCCGCACGAGGTCGGCCAGCGTGCGGTCGGCCAGCGCCACCGTGACCGGCTCCTGCGTCAGGTGGTTGGCGGCGACCAGCCGGTTGATAGCGCCATCGAGGTCGCGGCCGTGGCTGATGACGACGTGGGCGATGTAGTCGATCACCGGCGCCGAGAAATGCACGCCGAAGCGAGCCGACGCCTGTTCGGCGCGCCGTGCGAGGATGGCGCGGCGGAGATCGAGATCGAAGCCGCCAATGGGGACGACCAATCCGCCAGAGAGGCGCGAGCGTACGCGCTCATCGAGCATTTCGAGGTCGCGCGGCGGTGCATCGCCCGCCACCACCACCTGCTTGGCGCCGGTCAGGAGCGTTCCCAGCGTGTGACCGAACTCGGTGGCGGATTTGCCCTGGAGGAACTGCATGTCGTCGATGAGCAGCAGGTCGACCCGCCGCAGCCAGTCCTTGAGCGCGATGGCCGACTGTCGCTGCACGGCGGTGATGAAGTGATACATGAAGTGATCGGCCGTCAGATAGACGATGTTCCGATGCGGTTCGGCGGCGCCCGCCGCCCAGGCGATGGCATTGAGCAGGTGCGATTTGCCGAGGCCGACGGTGGCGTGGATATAGACGGGGTTGAAGCTCACGGTGCCGTTGAGAGCGGCCGAGGCGATCTGCTTGGCGATGCCGAGCGCTATCTCGTTGCTGGCCCCCGGAACGAAGGCGTCGAAGGTCATCTTTGGATCGATGGCGCTGCCCGAGAGCGCGTCTCCCCGGGGCGCCGACATGTCGCGCGCCGGCTTGGCCGAGGCCACTGCCGCCGGTTCCATCTCGGGTTCGACCGGCAACTCGATCGGCGCGTTGAGGCGCGGACGTGCCTGGCCATTGACGCGCACGGTGAAGTGCAGCCGGCCGACCGCCGGGGCCTCGGCCTTGAATGTATCGAGGATCTTTTCGGCGTAGTTGGACTGCACCCACGAGCAGAGGAACCGCGTCGGCACGCTGAGGTGCGCCTTGTCGTCGACGATCTCCTCGAGTTCCAGCCGGGCGAACCAAGAGTTGAAGACGTCCTCGCCGAACATCGCCCTCAAGCGGGCGCGCACGCGCTGGAACAACTCCTGCTCGGTGCGCGGCTCCGCAGATGCTGAACTTGTCATGGGCCTCGTGCGGCCGCCTCCCGGTTTAGCTTCGTCGCGCCCGCCGCTCGTGCCTAGAGTCATCACCATTGCCCCGTTCGCCGCTTCGGAGTCCTTTGCAGACTCTCTAGAAAATTCCCTGCGCCCCGTTAGGGGCAAACCATCCTCTGCCACGCGCTTGGCCCGCGGCTGGACTACTCAAAAACGCAACTTGCTCCGGGATGCCGAGCGCTCGGCTCGCTATCCCCTACACCACCGCAAGACAGTGATTGTCACACCCCAAACCCGTCGCATCGGATCAACTCGTTTGTCCGATCCCTGGTCTCCCGGGAACGCGATGGTCAACGCCAATGGCCGCACGCACACAACCTGAAACCGACACCGCCTACTCGTCGCTTCCAGCCAACGGAATGATCCTATGGGAGGCAGTTGGTCGGCTGCAACGGGGTAATTTTCGACGCTCGGCTTGACAGGGTGAGGAGGGGCGCGGTCGCGAAAAATGCTTCTTCGCGCGAGCGACGCGAGCGGCGAAAGCAAGCGACTGTGACTCCATGCTGAATCGCGCGCCGGCCGAAATACCAGAGTCCCGTTCCAGATTTCCGGCGATGGGGCTAATCCGGAAGATTCATCTCCGGGGCGCGCATTGACTCGCCGAAGCGCCCGGAAATCAACGGCTTCCGACACAACGTGCGATGCATGGCGAGTGTCGCAGAAACGACACACCATTGTCATGGGCGGAGACGGATCGGGCGTGGCGAAATGCAAAAGGCTCCCTCGCGGGAGCCTTCAGTTGAGTCCATCGATCGAGCGTGATGGTCAGGCCTTGAGAGCCTTCACCCGGGCGTTGAGACGCGACACCTTGCGGGCCGCGAGATTGGCATGGACGATGCCCTTCTGTGCCGAGCGAGCGATTTCGGGCTCGGCCGCCTTCAGCGCTGCGACCGCCTCGTCGTGCTTGCCACCGGTGATGGCTTCCTCGACCTTGCGGATGAAGGTGCGCATGCGCGAGCGCCGCGACTTGTTGACCTCGGTGCGCGCTTCGATCTTGCGGGCCGACTTCTTCGCCGACGATGAATTGGCCATTGCTGGTCCTCGTTGCCAACCATGTCGCGGGCTCTGTCCGCTCCTGGCCGGGGATGAAATGAAAGAGGCGGCACCGGGCCGCCAAAGCTGGCGGGTGTATAGTGGGAAGCACCCGGCGCGTCAACGGGCCAGCGGGACTCAGGGTTTCTGGCACACCGGGCAGTAAAAGGTCGAGCGGCCGGACTGGACGATACGCCGGATGGTGCCGGCACAGCCGGGGGTTGGGCACGGCTCGCCTTCCCGGTCGTAAACGGCAAAACGGTGCTGGAAATAGCCTGAGCCACCTTCGGCGTCGCGGAAATCCCTGAGCGTCGAACCGCCCGCCGCGATCGCCTCGGAGAGCACGGCGCGAACGCCATCAGCGAGCAGCTCGAGGCGGGACGACGGGGCGCCGGATTTGAGAACCAGCTTCTTTGCCGGCACGGTGGGGCGGATGTGGGCGCGGTGGAGGGCTTCGCTGGCGTAGATATTGCCGATCCCGGCGACGACCCGCTGGTCGAGCAGGGCGGCCTTGATTGGCGCGGCCTTCGTCTTGAACCGTGCCGCCATCTCCTCGGCGTTGAACTGATTGCCGAGGGGCTCGGGACCGAGCCCCTCAAGATAGGGAGACTCCTCCTCCCGCGTGAACAGGTCCATGAAGCCGAAGCGGCGCGGGTCGGAATAGATCAGCGTCTCGGCGCCTCGTTTCGGATGCGTTAGCGCGATGACCACGTGGTCATGCTTGGTGTCCTCGGCGGGCTCGTAGTAGCGCGAAGGCGCCTTGAACCTGCCCTCGGCAAAGCGAAAGCCACCGGTCATGCCCAGGTGCCCGAGCCAGGTCTTGCCGCTAGACAGGCGGAAGAGAAGGTATTTCGCCCGGCGGCCGACGGCGACGACGGTCTGGCCCTCGAGCGCCTGCTTGAAGCCCCTCGGGAACGGAAAGCGCAGATCCTTGCGGTTGAGGGTGACCCGGTCGATGCGGGCGCCCAGCAGGTAGGGCTCGAGGCCGCGACGCACGGTTTCGACCTCGGGCAGTTCCGGCATCTCGTCCTTTCGCGCCCCGGGCGCATTGCTCAACCATGTGCGGCTTTGGACAATTCCAAGCCGCGTCTGTCTTCTATATATAGCGCGCCAGGCGAGCAAAGGCGGGCGCAGTGGCAGAGACCACCCATTTCGGCGAGCGTACGGTGCCCCTCGGCGACAAGCAGGGGATGGTCGACGACGTCTTCCACAAGGTCGCCGACCGCTACGACCTGATGAACGATCTGATGTCGGGGGGCGTCCACCGGCTGTGGAAGGACGCGCTGGTGTCGCGGCTGGCGCCGCCGAGGACTGGCACCCTGCCCTATCGCGTACTCGACATGGCCGGCGGCACCGGCGACATCGCCGAGCGCATCCTCAATGCCAGCGCCGGCTACGCCGAAGTGACGGTTGCCGACATCAATTCCGACATGCTGCGGGTCGGCGCCGAACGCGCCAAGGGCTGGCGCTTCGGGACGCAGGCGAGCTTCGTTGAGGCCAACGCCGAGACGCTGCCGTTCGCCGACGAGAGTTTTGACGCCTATACGATCGCCTTCGGCATTCGCAACGTTCCGCGCATCGCGCTGGCGCTCAGCGAAGCGTTCCGCGTGCTGAAGCGCGGCGGCCGGTTCCTCTGCCTCGAATTCTCAGCGGTCGACCTGCCGGTGCTGGACCGGCTGTATAAGGAGTGGTCGGACCGGGCGATCCCGCCAATCGGTGGCGCCGTCACCGGCGATGCACAACCCTACCAGTACCTCATCGAGTCAATCCGCAAGTTTCCGGCCCCGGCGCGCTTTACCGCGATGATCGAGACGGCGGGCTTCCGCCGGGTGACCCATACGGCGATGTCCGGGAATATCGCTGCCCTGCACGCAGCCTGGAAGCTCTAGCGCATGGGGATTGCCGCGACGCTCCGTCTGATGCGCGCCGGGTTCGTGCTGGCGCGCGAGGGTGCCTTTTCGATCGTCGACTCCGCGGCCCTGCCGCCGGTGATGCGCACCGGGGTGCGGCTGGGCCGCCTGTTCGAGCGCGGCGCGGTGCGACGGCGCGGCCCGGAGGAAAACCTCCGCAAGGCGCTCGACCGGCTCGGTCCGACCTATGTGAAATTCGGCCAGACGCTGGCGACCCGTCCCGATATCGTCGGGCTCAAGGTCGCCGAAAACCTCAGCCACCTGCAGGACCAGATGACGCCGTTCGACCCGGCGATCGTCCCGGGCCTCCTCCGCGCGGCGCTGCAGGAGCGCTCTTCCGACCTGGTCGAGCTGTCGGAGCCGATCGCGGCAGCGTCGATCGCCCAGGTGCATCGTGCCCGCATCGTCACCGACGGGGTCAGCCGCGACGTCGCCGTCAAGATCCTGAGGCCGGGGATCAAGGCGCGATTCCGCGCCGACCTCGAGTCGTACTATGCCGGCGCTGCCCTGGCGGAACGCTGGGCCCCTGCATTGCGCCGCCTGCGGCCGACCGAAGTTGTGAGGACGCTCGACCGGTCGGCGCAACTCGAGCTGGACCTGAGGCTCGAGGCCGCCTCGATTTCGGAGATGGCCGACAACATCGCCGGCGACGAGGGCTTCATCATCCCCACGGTCGACTGGGACCACACGGCCGAGACGGTGCTCACCACCAGTTGGGTCGATGGCATTCCTATCCGCGACACCGCCGCCATTGATGCCGCGGGACTCGATCGTAAGCGGCTGGCGACGTTGCTGCTGCAGAGCTTTCTCCGCCACGCCATCCGCGACGGCTTCTTCCACGCCGACATGCACCCGGGCAACCTGTTCGCCGACCCCGTGGGCGGCGGGATCATCGCCGTCGATTTCGGCATCATGGGACGGATCACGCGCAAAGAGCGGCGCTTCCTGGCCGATATCCTCTATGGCTTCATCACCCGCAACTACCGGATGATCGCTAAGCGGCATTTCGAGATCGGCTATGTGCCCAAGAGCCAGTCGGTGGACGATTTTGCCCTGGCCCTCCGCTCGATCGGAGAGCCACTGCACGGCCGGACCGCTGCCGACATCTCGATGGCGCGGGTGCTTGGGCAGCTATTCACCACGACCGAGCTTTTCGACATGCAGGCGCGACCCGAACTGGTGCTGCTGCAGAAATCGATGGTGCTCGTGGAGGGCGTGGCGCGGGTGCTCGATCCCGGGCTCGACATCTGGGCCGTCGCCGAGCCGGTGGTTGGCGACTTCGTTCGCCGGGAGGCGGGGCCAGTCGGCCGGCTCGAGGATCTGAAGGACCGGGCGGAGGTGGCGATGGAAACGATCGGCAAGCTGCCGAGCCTCGTCAACCGCGCCGAAATGGCACTCGACGATTACGACGGCGACCGGCGATCGCCCGACCGGCGCACCTACCGCCGGCTGATGATCGGTGGGTTCTGGCTTCTGCTGGTCATCGCGATCGTTCTGGTGGTTCGCCAGTTCCGCTGAGCTTGCGGTGAAGCGGACCGGCCCCTAGAGTCGCGGCCGGCGATGGGCGGGGCGCAACACACATGAGGGCAAGACAAATGAACATTTCCGTGTTCGGGCGGCTCGCGGGCGCGCTCGCTCTGACGTTCGCACTCGCCGGCTGCATCGACATGACCACCGATGTCGAGCTGACCTCGGCGACGACGGCGAAAGCCACCGTCACCCAGACCATGGGCCAGCAGATCTACTCGATGGTCAAGGCCGGTGGGGCCGCCGCCAGCGACGAGAGCAAGGACGACCAGTTCTGCACCAAGGACGGCGAGGACCTGACCGAGAACAGCGATGGCAGCGCCACCTGCACGATCCTCTCGGAAGGCGACTTCACCGCGCTCAAGTTTGACGATTCGGGCGCCAAGCCGACCTTCACGCCGACAGCGGACGGCCAGGTGCGCGTGGCGATCGTCACCAAGGGGATGACGGGCGAGCTCGGCAAGGACAGCGACCCGCAGACCCAGGAGATGATGAAGCAGATGTTCGAGGGCCACTTCCTCACCATCCGCTTCGGCGGCGCCGAGGTGACCGACACCAACATGACGCTTAGTGACGACAAGCGTTCGGCTGAGATCAAGATCCCGTTCCTCGAGCTGATCAACGGCAGCGCCAAGCTGCCGGAGGAACTCTACGCTGTCGTCAGGCCCTGAGCCGGTGACCGGCCCGGTCGAGATCAGGCTCTTCTGGCTTGATCACGGCCGGGGTCTCGCCCTGCCGCGACAGCAAACAGCAGGTGCGGCCGGAGTGGACCTCCTCGCCGCGCTCGGAGCCGAGGACGTGCTGTCGCTGCCACCGGGCGAGCGGCACCTCGTGCCGTGCGGCTTTTCCATCGCGCTGCCGGCTGGCTATGAGGCGCAGGTCCGGCCGCGGTCGGGTCTTGCGGTCAAGCATGGCGTGACGGTTCTCAATGCACCGGGCACCATCGATGCCGACTACCGCGGCGAAATCCAGGTGCTGCTGGTCAACCACGGCACCGAGCGCTTCGACATCCGACGCGGCGATCGGATCGCACAGCTGGTGGTGGCCGCGGTCGCAGCGCCGACCTTCATCGAAACGGAGAGACTCGATGCAACAGAACGCGGTTCTGGCGGTTTCGGTTCGACTGGCCGCTAGCGCCATCTCCGCTTGCCTGATGCTGGTTCTGCCAGCTTCGGCCGGGGATCGCGCGCTGCTCAACGTCATAGGCTATTCCGAAGACGCACGGTATTTCGCCTTCGAGGAATACGGCCTCCATGACGGCTCGGGCTTTGCCTATTCCACCATTTACGTGGTCGACCTGCCGGCCGACAAATGGGCCGGCGGCTCGCCCTTCCGCGCCGAAGCCAGCGACGAAACCGACGTCCAGCCGTTCGCCGAGGTGCGCACCGAAGCGATGACGAAGGCCCGGGCGGCTCTCCTCTCCGCGGGCGTCACCGCACCGGCCGAGATCCTGTGGCTCGACGGCACCGCGGAGGGGGACGGCAAGTCGGTCGCCTTCAGCTACGGGCCGATACTCAGCGAGGGCAACTACCTGTCGGTCAAGCTGGCGACCGCGCCGGCCCAGTCCTCGCTCGATTGCGTGACCCTGACCGGAAAGCAGGCGCTCGGCTTCACCCTTCGGGCCGCCGCAGATGAAGGCACCGGCACTCTGCGGCATGACGATGCCGGCAAGATTCCGGCATCGCGTGGCTGCTCCACAGACTACCGCATCTACGCAGTAGTCCGGCCGGCCGACGCGCTCGCGCATCTGGTCGCCATCATCGCCAGCTACCCGTTCGGCTTCGAAGGCCCCGATCGTCGCTTTCTTGTCGTGCCCATCGACAAATGAGCGCGCTATCCGCCGAAGAGACGCGCCGTTATGCGCGGCACCTGGTGCTCAAGGACATCGGCGGGGCGGGACAGCAACGGTTGAAGGCAGCGCGCGTGCTGGTGGTTGGCGCGGGCGCCCTGGGCAGCCCGGCGATAGCCTATCTCGCGGCGGCGGGGGTGGGCACGCTCGGCATCGCCGACCCGGATCGGGTGAGCCTCAGCAATCTGCAGCGGCAGGTCGTCCATACGACGGAGGCTGCGCAGGGCGCCGCCACCAAGACTGACAGTGCCGCTTCGTTCGCAACTCGGCTCAATCCCAATGTAAACGTGGTTCTACACGAGCTGCGGATCACCGACGAGAATGCCAGCGAGGTCGTGGCCGACTACGATCTCGTGCTCGATGGGACCGACAGCTTCCAGTCGCGACAGGTGATCGCTGGAGCCGGCTCGGTTGCCGGCAAACCCGTGGTCGCGGGGGCAGTCTCGATGTGGGATGGGACGGTCACCGTATTCGCCCCTGGCGGGCCAAGCTTTGCCGACCTCTACCCGGTAGCGCCCGAACCGGAAGACCTTCCCAGCTGCGAGGCGGTGGGCGTCCTGGGGGCCGTCACCGGCGTCATCGGCACGCTGATGGCGGTCGAAGCCATCAAGCTCATCACCGGCGCCGGCACGCCGCTGGTCGGCCGCGTGCTGCTCTATGACGGGCGAGCGGCGCGCTTCACCGAGGTCGCGTACTAGATCAGGTCCGGGTGCTGGAACACCAGCGTGGCGTTGGTGCCGCCAAAGCCGAAGGAATTGGACAGCGTCACGCCGACATCGACATTGTCGCGCCGAGCGCGAAGGATCGGCATGTCGGCAAAGGCCGGGTCGAGCTCGTCGATATTGGCGCTCTCGCAGAGGAAGCGGTTGTGCATCATCAGGATGCAGTAGATCGATTCCTGCGCGCCGGTCGCCCCGAGCGAGTGCCCGGTCAGCGACTTGGTGGCCGAGATCGGCGGGCATTTGTCGCCGCTGCCGAAGACGGCGCGGATGGCCTCGATTTCCTTGGCATCGCCGATCGGCGTGGACGTGGCGTGCGGGTTGATGTAGTCGACCCGCTCCTTGACCGTCGTCAGCGCCATCTGCATGCAGCGCACCGCGCCCTCGCCCGAGGGCGCGACCATGTCGTAGCCGTCGGACGTGGCACCATAGCCTCGACCACGAGCACGCCGGCGCCCCCGGCGATGACGAAGCCGTCGCGCTTGCTGTCATAAGCGCGACTCGCCTTGGCGGGCGTGGCGTTGAAGTCAGTCGACATCGCCCCCATGGCGTCGAACAGCATCGACAGCGTCCAATCGAGATCTTCGTGGCCGCCGGCGAAGACGACGTCCTGCTTGCCCATCTGGATCAGCTCGTAGGCATTGCCGATGCAGTGCTTGGACGTCGCACAGGCCGAGGTGATGGAATAGTTGACGCCCTTGATGCCGAAGGGGGTGGCGAGCGTCGCCGAGGCGGTCGAGCTCATCGATTTGGGAACGGCCAGCGGGCCGATGCGCTTTGGGCCCCTTTCGCGGGTGATATCGGCGGCCTCGACCAGGGTGCGGGTCGAGGGGCCGCCCGAGCCCATGATGATGCCGGTCCGCGGGTTCTGGATATCTGCCTGCTCGAGCCCGGACTCGGCGATGGCCTGCTGCATGGCGAGGTAGTTCCATGCGGCGCCCTTACCCATGAAGCGGGTGGTGCGCCGATCGAGCACTTCGAACGGATCGACCGTGGGGGCGCCGTGCACCTGGCAGCGGAAATTGAGCCGCGCGTAGTCCTCGGCGAAGACGATACCGGGCTTGGCCGCGCGCAGGCTGTCCGTAACCTCGGCGGTGTTGCTGCCGATCGAGGACACGATCCCCATACCGGTGACGACGACCCGCCTCATGCTCTCCCCGCTCCGCCTGCGGCCAACTGCCTAGTGTCCCCCAATCTCGGAGAACAGGCCAACCCGCAGATCCTTGGCCTCATAGATAAGCTTGCCGTCGGCCTTCACAAACCCCTCGGCGATGCCGAGCGCCGCGCGAGAACGCACGACCCGCCGGATGTCGATGCCGTATTCGACTAGCTTGATGTCGTTGGTCACCTGACCGGTGAACTTGATTTCGCCGCCGCCCAAGGCCCGTCCGCGACCCGGCGAGCCGCTCCAGCCGAGAAAGAACCCGGTCATCTGCCACAGGGCGTCGAGCCCGAGACAGCCCGGCATTACCGGATCGCCCATGAAGTGGCAGGCGAAAAACCAGAGGTCAGGCCTGACGTCGAGTTCGGCCCGGACCTGGCCGCGGTTGTGCGATCCCCCGCTGTCGTCGATGCGGGTAATGCGATCGAACATCAGCATCGGCGGCAGCGGCAGCTGCGCGTTGCCTGGCCCGAAGAGCTCGCCGCGGCCGCAGGCGAGAAGGTCGTCGTAGGCATAAGCGTGCTGGCGTTCCGCCATTGAATGGTTCCGTGTGGGCCGGCCCCGTGTGTATTGGCGCGGTCCGGGTGGGTCAAGCACGTGGCCGGGCCGCGACATCGCGCGGCTTGTGCCATGTCCGACGCAAAGCTATATGTCGGTGCGAAAGCAGACCTTTACAGGCCCATGCACGACCGCATCTTCTCCCGCAACGTTCCGTCGCGTCGGCCGTGCCTGACGGCGGTGCTGCGCATGGCCGGCCTCAGGCCAACCAAGCAGCGCGTGGCCTTGGCCGAAATCCTGTTCGGCGGCGAACACCGGCACGTGAGCGCCGAGCAATTGCTGGCCGAGGCGGAAGGTGCTCGGGTCAACGTGTCACTGGCGACGATCTACAACACGCTGCATCAGTTCCGGACGGCCGGGCTGCTGCGCGAAGTGGCGGTCGATGCGGCACGCAGCTATTTCGATACTGACACTTCGGATCATCACCATTTCTACTTAGAGGACGAGCAGCGGGTGATCGACATCCCGGCGTCCGCGATCGTGATCCAGAACCTACCGGAGCCGCCGCCGGGGATGAGCGTCACCCATGTCGACGTGGTGGTGCGGGTGCGGAAGGGCCAACCCGGCTGAGACCGCTCAGTCGAAGGTTTCGCCCTGATAGACGCCCCATAGGTCGTTTTCCGGCAAATATCCCGAAAAGCTGGCGCCCTGTCCTGCGGTCGGATGATCTGTAGCAACCACCGTACACCAGCCGTCCTTGCAGCCATTGATCCGGACCGGGAAGCCCGGCCCGACCCAAGCCACGACCCCACCGTCTTCGGCGGCTGCGGCGCGCAGCGCGACCTGGTCGGTCAGCGACTTCACGACATAGCCGGCGCGGGTCCCCGACAGCATGTTCTGGTGCACCCAGCCTTCGACGCCGTCGACATCGCGGATTTTCCGCCAGACATCGAACTCGGCGACGATCTCGACCGGAACTCCAGCAGCGAGATAGGTCCAGGCGATGTCGTACTGGTATCCCGGCCCGACGCGCACGTTGCTTTGCTTCGCCTTGATGGTGACGAAACGCGGCAGCGGCAGGCCTGAGGGGTTGGTGGGGGCGGCTACGGCCGCCATGGGCAGCGCAATGAGGGCGGCAGCGAGGAACGCACGCAACGGCACAGTTCAAACACTCGAAACTTGGAAGGGCTCGCGAATTTGCCTATCGTTAGGGCAGAGACCTTAATGGTCCTTGAAAGGCGTGCCGCTTGACGTCGATACGGCCGACAATCCTGGTGACGCGGCGGCTGCCGGCGCCGGTCGAAGACCGCATGGCGACGCTGTTCGACGCCAAATTCAACCAGGCCGATGTGGCCTATTCCGCCGACGGGCTCATCGGCGCGCTGGACGGACGGGAGGTCCTCGTCTCATCGATCACCGACCGGATCGACGCGGCGCTGATTGGCCGCCTGCCGCGCAGCGTCCGGCTCATCGCCCAGTTCGGCAACGGTTTTGACAATATCGACATCGAGGCCGCCTACGCGGCCGGGCTGACCGTCACCAATACCCCCAGCGTCCTTACCGAGGACACGGCGGACATGGCGATGATGCTGATGCTCGCCTTGCCCCGCCGGCTGGTGGAGGGCGCCGAGGTGCTGCCGCGCACCGGCACCTGGCCGGGCTGGTCGCCAACCTGGATGCTGGGCCGGAGGCTGCGCGGCAAGGCGCTCGGGATCGTCGGCATGGGCCGGATCGGCAGTGCGGTCGCGGTGCGGGCCCGGACGTTTGGCCTCGCCATCCACTATTTCTCGCGCAATCGCCGCCCGCCGCAGCTCGAGGAGCGGGTGGGCGCGACCTTCCACGACACGCTCGATGCCATGCTGGCAGAGGTCGACATCGTCTCGCTCCACACGCCGCTGACGCGCGAGACCAGTCGCATCCTGTCGTCCGAGCGGATCGGGCGGATGAAGCCGGACGCCTTCGTGGTCAATGTCAGCCGACCAGAGTTGATCGACGAAGCGGCCCTGATCGCGGCGATCGAGGCCGGCAGGCTGGCAGGCGCCGCGCTTGATGTGTTCGAGAACCGGGATGGCATTAACCCCCGCCTGCTGGGGCTGGCGCGGGACCACCGGATCGTGCTGACAGCGCACATGGCCTCGGCAACGCTCGAGGCGCGTATCGAGATGGGCGAGACCGTGATCGTCAACATCAAGGCGTTCATCGACGGACACCAGCCGCCGCACCGAGTGTTGCCGGAAACACGCGCCCGCGCCTGAAAAACGCCGACGTGTCAAATGTTAATGCCCAATTCAGCCGATTCGGACCTAAATTCGCCCACGTATTCTAGGGGTTATTCATGTTCAGATCGCTGTTGCTCGGCGCGGGGCTTGCCGCTGTTGCCCTTGTTTCGTTGCCAGCGCTGGCCGCCGACATGCCATCGGGCATGGTCATCGCTCCGGATGTCTCCGACGCCGACAGCCCGGCCTACAACTGGGACGGCTTCTACGCCACGCTGTTTGCTGTGCATGCCTTCGGTTACATCACTGACAGCGATGGTGTGGGCGTGTCGGTTGGCGTCGACAAGACGGAGGGTAACCTCCTGTTCGGTGCCACGGTGTCGGCAGCGCATTTCAGCAGCGGCTCGATGACCGACGAGTCCATCTTCCAGGCCGTGGGGCGCGCGGGTGTTCTGCTCGGCGATCGCGTGGCGCTGTTCGGGCTGGCGGGCCTCGGCTGGGAGACTTATCACGATGCCGCCTACATCCCTGTCGGTGCCGGTGTCGAGCTGGGGCTTGTCGACCACCTGTCGCTGCGGCTCCAGTATCAGGCCAACTACATCACGGCCAAAGACGCGTGGACCAATTCGCTATCGAGCGCGCTGGTCTTTCACTTCTAATTTCAGCAGATCGTCTTCCAATTCCTCGGCCCGTCGCTCCCTGCGGCGGGCCGTTTCTTTTTGATCGGCGTAAATTGCGAGAAATTGCACCGCCGTCGAAAGCCGCTCTGCAACCACGCGGCTTCACGCCCGCCTAAGGTATTCTGCGGATGTAACGTGCCGCCGCCCGCCCGCGTGCCCATAGTCGCGTAATGCCCGGAGCGCGCAAGGGGCGCTAGATGACGAGCGACAGCCTCGAGACTGCCCATAGGCCCGTGCAGGGGCCGACGGAGCGGCGGCCCCTGTTGCCGCCCCTTATCGTCATGCTCGTGTTTGCCATGGTGGTGGTCGCCGTTGGCGGCTTTGCCTATCTCAGCCGCGAGCAGCAATCGATTTCGGCCCTTCGCCTGGAGGCCTCCGCCTTGCGAGAGGCGGTGACCGCCCTCGAGCGCACAAATGCGAGCGCAGCGCGCGTTCTCAATGGCGAGCGCAGCGCGGTGGTTGATTTCTTCCATGACCTTGAGAGCCTGAAGGGCGCGCAGCAGGGCACCCTCGCCGGGCTCGAAGGCGGCTGGGAGGCTCTCGCCGCGCTCGACCGTGACTGGAACGACGCCACCAGCCTCGCCGCCGACAACCGCTACGAAGAAGCCCGCGGCGTGCTGTCGAGCCGCGGCAGCGACCTGCTCGTCACCCGGCTCGAGACTACAGCGACGACGGCGCTCGAGAATGCCGACCGCGAACTTGCCTTCCACGAAGACCAGGTGCGGCTCGGAACGATGGTCATCCTGGTGCTGCAGGTGCTGTCGGGCACGCTGGCGATGAGCGGGATGTTCTTTGCCTTCCGATCCAGTGCGCGCGAGGCCGACGGCCGGTCGGCGGCGCTCAAATCGGCCGACACGTCGCGGGAGCAGGTGGCGCGGCTGTTCGAGATGGCCGACGTGCTGCAAAGCGCCGCCGACTACGGCGACGCCAACCAGGTGCTGAAGGCCACCGCCTCC
>JBDTVO010000030.1:0-17006 GCA_040007135.1 Devosia sp.
AAGGCAACGACCTCTATCACGAGTTCATCGAGTCCAAGGTCAACGCCGATCCGCATAATCCCGATCCCAGCGTCAAATCGAAATGTGCGCTGGTGTTCGGTCAGATGAACGAGCCGCCCGGCGCCCGCATGCGCGTCGCGCTGTCGGGCCTCACCGTCGCCGAGCATTTCCGCGACCAGGGCCAGGACGTGCTGTTCTTCATCGACAACATCTTCCGCTTCACCCAGGCGGGCGCCGAAATGTCGGCGCTCCTCGGCCGTATTCCTTCGGCCGTGGGCTACCAGCCGACGCTCGCCACCGATATGGGCGCGCTGCAGGAGCGCATCACCACCACCAACAAGGGTTCGATCACCTCGGTGCAGGCGATCTACGTGCCGGCCGACGACCTGACCGACCCGGCGCCGGCGACCTCGTTCGCCCACCTCGATTCGACGACGACGCTCAACCGCGCCATCTCGGAAAAGGGCATCTACCCGGCGGTGGACCCGCTCGACTCGACCTCGCGCATGCTGAGTGCGGCGATCGTCGGCGAGGAGCACTACAACACCGCCAACCGCGTGCAGGAAATCCTGCAGCGCTACAAGGCGCTGCAGGACATCATCGCGATCCTCGGCATGGACGAGCTTTCCGAAGAGGACAAGCTCACCGTGGCGCGGGCGCGCAAGATCGAGCGCTTCATGAGCCAGCCGTTCTTCGTGGCCGAAGCCTTCACCGGCACGCCCGGCATCTTCGTGCCGCTCGAGGACACTATAAAGGGCTTCAAGGGCCTCGTGAACGGCGACTACGACCATCTGCCTGAAGCAGCGTTCTACATGGTCGGCACCATCGAGGATGCCGTCAAGAAGGCGCAGAAGCTGGCGCAGGCAGCATAGCCATGGCCGACGGCGTCCACATCGAGATCGTCTCCCCCGAAAAGCTGGTCCTGTCCGAGGATGCGCGCAGCGTCACGGTCCCCGGGACCGAGGGCTATTTCACCGTCATGGGCGAGCACGCACCGCTGATGTCGACGCTGAAGCCCGGCTTTATCACCGTCACCGACATGCAGAATATCGCCCATGTGTTCTACGTGCGCGGCGGCTTTGCCGACGTGGCGCCCACCGGGCTCACCATCCTCGCCGAGGAGGCGCGGCCCATCGCCGAGTTCAACCGCACCGAGATCGAAGCCCTGATTGCCTCCGGCATGACGGCGCTCGAGGCGGCCAAGACTGCCGACGAGCAGGATCGGCTGCAGAACGAGCTGGATGCCTGGCGGAACCTCCTCATCGACGCCTCGGCGACCGGCGAGACCGTTCACTAACGCCCAACGGCCACGGGTTTCTGGGCTCTTGGGCCTCGACGTAACCAATCGTTAGCCCTGTTTCTTTACCCTCGGCGAGCCTGTCCGTCCGGCGCGACGGAGTTTGGCTGGGGGCATTTCCGATGCGACTGTTTCCGACGCTCAAGATCTCCCGAAAACTGCCATTGGCGCTTTTGGGCTCGGCCATCGTGGTTGGCCTCGGCATCGGCATTGCCTCCTACCTCGTTGCCAGCAACGCCCTCGAAACCCAGGCGCGACAGAACCTCGACACCATCGCCTTCGAGCGCGCCAACCAGCTCTCGGTCTATATGCATGCGGTCGAAAGCGACCTGCTGCAGGTGGCAAGCAGCGAAACGACGCAACTCGCCGCGTCGAACTTTTCCACCGCCTGGTCGCGCATGGCCAATTCGGGCTCGGGCGAAGACGTATCGGCGACGCTGAAGACGGCCTTCGTCACTGGCGCCGAAAGCGATCGCGACACCGTCGACACGGTGCAGGGACTGACACCGGCCTATGCCGTCAATCACTCGCACTACCAGCCGATCTTCCGCGCTCAGGTGCAGCGCGAGGGCTATCACGACCTCTATATGTTCGACCTCGTGGGCAACCTCGTGTTCTCGGTCGGCAAGCACGACGATTTTGCCGGCAATTTCGCGGCGGGCAGCGGCGGCAAGTATGCCGACAGTCCGCTCGGCAGCATCTACCGGCAGACGCTCGACAAGGCACAGCCGGGCACCCTGCTGTTCCAGGACTTTGCGCCATACGCCGCCGCAGCCTCGCAGCCCCTTGCCTTCATCGCGACGCCGGTGGTCGATGCGACGGGAGCCAAGGTTGGCGTGCTGGCGGCCTCCATTTCGACGGCGCGGCTCGACGCCGTCATCAGCTATCGCCAGGGCCTGGGAACAACCGGCGACACCATCGTGGTGGGCCTCGACGGTCTCGCGCGCTCCGATTCAAGCCGCACCAAAGATTCCGACGTGCTGCAGCCGACCCTGTTCGACGATGTGATCAAGGGGGCAGTCACGGGCGTGCCGGGTGAAACCGAGGCCGCGGACTTCCGGGGCAGTGCCGTCATCGCATCCGCCGCGTCCGTCGATGTCACCGCTGATCAGGGCTGGGCCCTCGTCGCCGTTATCGACCGTGACGAAATCTTTGCTCCGGTGGCGACGCTGACCAGCCTGATGGCGGCGGTCGGCGGCGGGCTGCTGCTCATTGTCGCCATCGCCAGCCTGCTGCTGGCGCGCTCCATCGCGCGGCCGCTGACGCTCCTCACCGGCGGCATGAAGTCGATCGCCGCCGGCGACCTCGACGCCGAGGTGGATACCGGCCGGCGGGGCGACGAGATCGGCGAGATGGCCGGGGCGCTCGAAGTCTTCCGCGCCAACGCGCGGCAGGTCCGCGAGATGACCGACGATGAACGTGCGGCGGCCGAGCGCCGCCTCGTCGAGCGTGCCCAGATGATGCAGAACCTGCAGCGCTCGTTCGGGCAGGTGGTCGAGGCGGCCGGCCGCGGCGATTTCAGCAAGCGGGTCGAGGCCGAATTTCCCGACCCCGAGCTCAATGCGCTCAGCGCCAGCGTCAACAACCTCGTCGAGACGGTGTCGCGCGGGCTGGGCGAGACCGGGCGCGTCCTCTCCGCGCTGGCGCAGACCGACCTCACGCACCGCGTCGAGAGCAGCTACGAGGGCGCCTTCCATCAGCTCAAGACCGACACCAACGCCGTCGCCGAAAAGCTCACCGAGATCGTCGGCCAGCTCCGGGTGACGTCGCGCGCCCTCAAGACCGCGACCAGCGAAATGCTCGCCGGCGCCAACGACCTCAGCGATCGCTCGAGCAAGCAGGCGGCGACGATCGAGGAAACCTCGGCAACGATGGAGCAGCTTGCCCTCGTGGTGCAGCGCAGCGCCGAGCGAGCCAAGCAGGCGAGCGTTGCCGCCGACACCGTCACCGGTACCGCCGAGAATGGCGGCACGGTGATGGACAAGGCGACCGCGGCGATGGAGCGGATCACCGCCTCGTCCGGCAAGATTTCGAACATCATCGGGCTGATCGACGACATCGCCTTCCAGACCAACCTCTTGGCCCTCAACGCCTCGGTCGAAGCGGCGCGCGCCGGTGAAGCGGGCAAGGGCTTCGCCGTGGTGGCCATCGAAGTGCGCCGGCTGGCGCAGTCGGCGGCGCAGGCGTCGTCCGAGGTCAAGGCGCTGATCGAGCAGTCGGGCATCGAGGTCAACGGCGGCTCCAAGCTCGTGGCCGAGGCGGCGCAGAAGCTGCAGGCGATCCTCACCGCGGCCCGCTCGTCCAACGAGATGATGTCGGGCATCGTGCGCGAGAGCCAGGAGCAGGCGGCCTCGATCGACGAGGTCAACGAAGCCATCCGCCAGATGGATCAGATGACCCAGCACAACGCCGCACTGGTCGAGGAAACCAACGCGTCGATCGCACGCACGGAAGCCCAGGCCGGCGAACTCGACCATATCGTTGAAATGTTCCGCACCGCCGAGGCAGCGCGCGATGCCGCGTCCAATCCGCAATCCGGGCAACGGCCCGGGCTCCGCGACCGGGTCAAGCGGGCGGCAAAGAGCTACCTCAACTCCGGCAACGCTGCAGTCGATGCGGACTGGGCCGAGTTCTAGCGGGCGGACGACGCATCGTCAGCGAACCGCCGCCTCAACCAGCGCCTCGGCGTGGAGCCGGGTGGTGTCGTAGGTCGGCAGCGGGCTGACGCTGTCGTCGATCAACAGGCCGATTTCCGTACAGCCCAGGATCACCGCTTCGGCGCCACGCGCCTTGAGCCGTGCGATGGCCTCGACATAGACGGCGCGCGACGGCTCGCGCACGATGTTGCGCACCAACTCCTCGTAGATGATGCCGTTGAGATTGGTGATGCCGACATCGGGCACCAGCACCTCGAGCCCATGCCGCTCCAGCCCCTCGATGTAGAACCGCTTCTCCATGGTGAAGCGGGTGCCGAGCAGCCCGACGCGGGCGACGCCGTCCGCCTTGAGCGCCGCCGCGGTGGGAGTCGCGATGTGGACGAACGGCACGCTGATGGCGGCCTCGATGGCGTCGGCACAGATGTGCATGGTGTTGGTCGCAAGCCCGATGAGCCCGACGCCGCCGGCTTCGAGTGCGGCGGCGATGGCGGCAAGCTGCCGGCCCAGCTCATCCCAGCGATCGGCGCGCTGCAACTCGGCGATGGGGGCGAAGTCGACGGAACGCAGCAGCACTTCGGCAGAATGATCAGGGCCAAGCCGCCGCGCCGTCTCGCGGTTGAGGATGTCATAGTAGTGCGCTGTCGACTCCCAGCTCATGCCGCCGATGAGGCCGATGGTCTTCATCGTCTTGCCAGCCGCGCCGGGATGTCGTGGAACGCGGCAACCACCTGCTCGTAGGCCTGGCGCTTGAACGGCACGATCAGCCCGGGCAGGCGCTCGAGCGCGTCCCACCGCCACTGGTCGAACTCAGCCGGCACGCTGCCGTCGCCCGGCGCCAGCACATCGATCTCGCTCTCGTCGCCGACGAAGCGGAAAGCGAACCAGCGCTGGCGCTGGCCGCGATACTTGCCTTTGAGGGCAAGGCCCAGCGCCTCGTCGGGCAGATCGTAGGTGATCCAGTCCGGGGCTTCGGCGAGCAGCTCCACCGAACGGATCGAGGTCTCCTCGAACAGCTCGCGGGTGGCGGCGGTCAGTGGCGCCTCGCCCTTATCGATGCCGCCCTGCGGCATCTGCCAGGGCAGCGCGCCGGGATCGATCACCTCGGTGAGGTCGTCGGCCCGTCGGCGGCCGATGAACACGCGGCCGGCATCGTTGAACACAGCCGTGCCGACGCAGTCGCGATAGGGCAGGCTCTCGCGCTTGGGCGCCATTACGAGCCGGCCTGCATCAGCGCGCTGACCGGCACCACGATGAAGCCCCGGTCGGCGGCAGTCTTGGTCCATTCGGCGAGGGTTTCGATCGACACCGGCAGCGCCGAGACGAGACCGATCGCCGTGCCGGCGCCGGTCGCCCGCTCCTCCAGTGTCTTCAGTGCATCGAGGATGGGTCCGCGCGCGGGGGTGTTGTCGAGCACCATGCTGGCGCGCCCGAACGGCACCTTGTTGGCGGTCGCGAGCTGCTGGGCGACCGAGCGATTGGAACTGCCGTCGTCGAGATAGGCGAGGCCACGCGCCCCCAGCTCTTCCATCACCGGGTTGAAGTCGGAGGTCGAGGCGGTAAAGCGGGCGCCCATATGATTGATGACGCCGACATAGCCGCCGAAGCGGCCCATCACCTTGAACAGCTTGTCGAGATTGTCGCGCGGCGCCTGACCGGTGAGCAGCGTGTCGGGGCCGGGGTCGCTGTCGGGATAGTCGAAGGGCTCGAGCGGCACCTCGAGCAGCACCTCGTGGCCCTGCGCCCGGGCGTCGCCAACGGTGCGCGACAGGCCCTTGCCGTAGGGAGCGAAAGCCAGCGTCACGGCGTCGGGCAGGGTCTGGATCGCGGCCGAGGTGCTGGTTGGGTTGAGGCCGAGGCCGGTCACGACCAGTGCGATCAGCTTCTTGCCGTCGGCGGTGGCCGGCGTCAGCGATGGCCGTGCGTAGGCCACGAACGGCGTTTCACCGGTGGCCGAAATGCGCGGGATGCTGCCCTGTCCGGTCTCCTCGAGCAGATCGGCGAACAGCCCGTCGGCGTTGGCGCCGGGCGGAGCGGCGTCGGGTGTGCCGTCGGGCACATCGCTGCCCACCTCCGTCACCTGCGCGCCGCCGACCGGCATCTCGGGCCCGACCGAGATGGCCGCCATGCTGGCGTCGGGCGTCACCGCAGTCAGCGATTGTGCGAGAGTGTTGGCGTTCTTGGGCGAGTTGACGCTGATCTCGGTCACCGGCCGTCCGCCGTTCGGATCGTGGACGAGGACGACCCGGGCGACGAGACCGGCGACGATCAGCGCCGCGAGACCGAGTGCTATGCGGCCGAGTGGCAGCTTGCCGGTCGCGAGTGCCGCGAGTGGCCGGCGTCTCGCGGGCTTGCGTCCCAGTGGTGCGCTGAGGTCGTCGGCCATCTCAAGCCCCGAAATCGTGGCGGGCGCGAATCAACCGCGCCCGCCCAGCGATAGCACAGGCCTCAGCCCTCCGCCTTGGGCGGGAAGGCGGCGTTGCTCTCGAGGCCGTCGATGAGCTTGATGGCCGTCTGTAGCTGCGTGTCGTCCTTCCTGTCGGCCGGCACGTAAACCGACGAGCCGGTGGTCGCCTGGCCTTCGGTGCCGCCGCCGATCTGGCCGGCCAGTCCGGCCTCGCCGAGGATCTCGTCGCGGCCCTTGAGGTCGTCGGGGACGTTCTCGGTGACGACGATGTCGGGCTGGATGCCTGCTGCCTGGATCGAGCGGTTGTTGGGCGTGTAGTAGCGCGCCGTGGTGATGCGGATGCCGCCGTCGTTGCCCATGTGGATGATCGACTGCACTGTGCCCTTGCCAAACGAGCGGGTGCCCAGGATCGTCGCCCGCTTGTGGTCCTGCAAGGCGCCAGAGACGATTTCGGCCGCCGACGCCGTGCCACCATTGACCAGGACGATCACCGGCACGCTCGCGAGCTTGGCATCGAGATCATCGGGCTTGGCGTCGTAGCGGCTGCTTTCCGCGTCGGTGCGGCCGCGGGTCAAGACCACGGCGCCCTGCTTGAGGAAGGCGTCGGAGATGAACACCGCCTGGTCGACGAGGCCGCCGGGATTGTTGCGAAGGTCGAGAATGATGCCCTTGGGCGCATCGCCCTTGCGCTCGTCGTAGATGTCCTTGATCGCCTTCTGCAGCCCGGAATAGGCCTGCTCGGTGAAGCGGGAGAGGCGGATCACCGCCACGTCGCCTTCCATCGAATACTTCACCACGCGCTGGGCGATGACATCGCGGCTCAGCTCGAAATACAGCGGGTCCTTCTGGCCCTCGCGGATCACTGTGAGCTTCACCTTGGAGCCCACCGGGCCCTTCATCTTGCCCACCGCCTCATCGAGGCTCATGCCCTGCACGCCCTTGCCGTCGAGCTCGACGATGTAGTCGTTGGACAGGATGCCGGCCTTTTGCGCCGGCGTGTCGTCGATGGGCGAGACGACCTTGATGACACCTTCCTCCATGGTGACCTCGATGCCGAGGCCGCCGAACTGTCCCGAGTTGTCCTGCTGCATGTCATCGAAAGCCGCGGGGTCGAGATAGCCCGAATGCGGGTCGAGCGAGGTCAGCATGCCCTGAATGGCAGCGCGGATCAGCGCCTGCTCGTCGGGCGGGTCGACATATTCGGAGCGCACCCGGTCGAACACCTGACCGAAGAAGGTGAGGTCCTGGTAGATTTCGTCCTGGGTGCGCGGATGCTTTTCGGCCGGCTTGGGCGAAACCTGCTCGTCGGCGGGCGCTGGCTCGCTCGAGGGCGCAGCCGGCGGCTCGGCCGACGACGGCGCGGCGCTCGACGGCGCGCTCGAGGGTGCCTGGTCCTGGGCGAGGGCGGTCAGCGTGGGCGGCATCAGCAGCATCAGGGCGATGAGCGAGGCGCGCATGGGCGGTCTATCCACTCTGGGTCGGTGTTGTCGGGGAAGCCCACCATCCGGTCGGATCGATAGGCGCGTTCTTGTTTCGCATCTCAATATAAAGGGTTGGCCTCTGCGTGCCAGCGCTGGTGGCGACGGTGCGGCCAATTGTGCGTGATCCCATGCTGCCGAGCGTTTCGCCCATGCGCACGAACTGGCCGGCGGTGACCTCGACGGACGCGAGCCCCGCGAGCAGGATCGAGTAATCCTGCCCGGCATCAAGAATGACGATTTGGCCGTAATTGAGGTAGGGGCCGACATAGAGGACCGAGCCGTCGGCGGGCGACGCCACG
Source organism: Devosia sp. (assembly GCA_040007135.1). Taxonomy (GTDB): domain Bacteria; phylum Pseudomonadota; class Alphaproteobacteria; order Rhizobiales; family Devosiaceae; genus Devosia_A. The sequence goes on from JBDTVO010000030.1 coordinate 8,139, forward strand.
GCGGCTTCGGCCCGGGTGACGACGCTGAGGCCGCGGCTGACCCCCCCATAGCCGTCGCCGTCGCCATAGTTGACGACATTGACGCCCTGCACAGGGAAATCGAGGAAACCCTTGGCGGCGGCGAAGGGCACCGCCGGCTGGGTACGGTCAGGGTTGGCGAGCGCCATCTGCACGGTCAGGTCGTCGAGGCGCGGCGCCCGCTTGCCGGCATTGGCGCTGGCTGTGGCGTCCGCGGCGACGGCCACGGCCGCCGCCTGCTTGCCGAGGTCGGTGATGGCCTGCTTCAGCGCTGTCGCCTTGTCGGCCATGTCGGCCGCCGCCTGCTGCTCGGCGGCGAGAGTCGAATTGGCGGTGTCCTCGTTGGCCTTTTGGGCGGCGATGAGGGTGGCGATGCGCAACTGCTCTTCCTCGAGCACGTCGAAATTGGCCTTGAGCGCGCCCTCCTGCTGCTGGGCGGCAGTGCGGATGTCGATGAGGTGGCTGAGGTCGGCGATCACCTCATCTGCTTTGGCCTTGAGCTGCGGCAGGATGGCCGAGATCAGGATGGCGCTGCGGGCCGAGCCGAGCGCATCGGCGGGATCGACGATGAGCGCCGGCGGCGGGTCGCGCGAGATCCGCTCAAGGGCGGCAAGCACGTTGGAAATCGAGCTGTCGGCGCCGTCGAGGCGGCCGCGGGTGTCGAGTTCCTGGACGATCAGATCGCCGATCTTTTCCTGCACCCGGCCGATGTCGTCTTCGGCGGCCTTGAGGCGGGCGGCGGCGGCAATCAGTGCTGCGTTCTGCTTGTCGCGGTCGCCCTTCATGGCGTCGATCTCGGCCTTCAGCCGATTTGCCCTGTCGGCGCTGAGCGACAGCGAGGCCTCGAGCGCCGCAAGCTGCTGCCGGGCATCCGTCGATTTCTGCTCGATCCAGGTCGGCACGCCGGTGCCGACAGGCGCGTTGGCCGTGCCTTCCTGCGCCCATGCCAAAGCCGGCGCGGCGCAAACCAGCGCCACAAGCGCAATCGTCCAGCGGACGCGAACCGACATTGAGCCCCTGAATCTCGCCGAATCAGCCGTGCAAACCTAGCAGCAGGAGGCGGTTAGGCCCGAGTTCTTTGGCTTTTGGATGGCCTATTCGCGGTGATAGGGGTGGCCGCTGAGGATGGTTGTGGCGCGATACAGCTGCTCCGCCAGCATGATGCGTACGAGCTGGTGCGGCCAGGTCAGCGGCGAAAAGCTCAAGGTAACGTCAGCGGCCTTGACGAATTGTGGGTCGAGCCCGTCGGCGCCGCCGATGACAAACGCCACGCCCTGCCGTCCATCATCTCGCCAGCGCCCGAGCTTGCGGGCGAAATCGTCGGAGCTGAGCGTGTTGCCGCGCTCATCGAGGGCGACCCGGACCGACGTGGCGGCGAGCAGTTCGGTCAGCGCCCGCGCCTCTTCGGTCTTGCGGGCGCCGCTGCTGCCGGCGCGGGATTCGGGGATTTCGGCAACCGCAAAGCCGCTAAGGCCGAGTGTCTTGCCGCCGGCCTGGGCACGATCGAGATAACGGGCGCACAGTTCGCGTTCCGGCCCCTGCTTCATCCGGCCGACGGCGAGGATGGCGATCCGCACGTGTTCTCAGCCGGCGTCGGCGGCGAAGTCCGCCTGCCACATCTTCTCGATATTGTAGAATTCGCGCACTTCGGGCCGGAAGATGTGGACGATCACGTCGCCGCCATCGACCAGCACCCAGTCGGCATGCGGCAGGCCCTCGACCCGCGGCTTGCTGAACCCGGCGTCGCGCAGCGCCTTGACCACCTGGTCGGCGACGGCGCTGACGTGCCGGTTGGAGCGGCCGGTGGTCACCACCATATGGTCGCCGAGCGAGGATTTGCCGGTAATATCGATGGCGACGATGGCTTCGGCCTTGGCGTCGTCAAGGCTTTGCAGCACCACATCGATCATCTTGGGTTCGGCGGCGGGCGCGGCGGCCGGCCGGATCTTGTTTGCGGACGAGGCGGCCATTACGCGGCGGCCTTCGCCCATGCACAGGCATGAGTCATGCGGGTTTCAGCATTCCTTGGGCTGGGATCGGAGAAGTCGCAGATCGACAACGATGGCGATAGGTCCCGTTCCGGCGGCCAGCGGCCGACATGGCAATATTAGGTGCTTCGGGGCCCAGTTTGCAAGGCAAGGGTGTCGTTTGCGTGTCGGAGACGGTTACCGCGGCTTAACGCTTGGGGCGCGGCGGGCGTCGCGGATGGCGGTCGACGAGGCGGCCGACATGACGCCACGAAGGTAAACCCAGGCCGGCGGGTGGCGGGAGGCGAGGGTTTCCGCCTCCGTTTCGGGGATGCGGGCGCCACGGAGGGCCGTCGCCGCCACCGAGCGCGTCGCCCGCAGCCCGGCGCCGGGCCGGGCATAAACCGCCATCGGCACCAAATGGGCGATGTCGCGCCAGCGCTCCCAGTGGTCGAAGCTCTGCAGGCTATCGGCGCCCATGATCCAGACGAAATGCGTGCCGCCATGAGCTTCGGTCAGGAAGCGGAGGGTCTCGTAGGTATAGGTGAGGCCGCGGGTCGCTTCGAAGCCGGTGACCTCGAGCCGCGGGTCGTCCATCACCGCCGCCGTCGCCGCCAGCCGCTCGGCGAGCGGGGCGAGGTCGGTGTGATCCTTGAGCGGATTGCCCGGCGACACCAGCACCCAGACCTTGCCGAGGGCCAGCCGTTTCAGGCACTCGAGCGCCACCAGCCGGTGGCCTTCGTGCGGCGGGTTGAAGCTGCCGCCAAAAAGGCCGATGCGCATCCCCGCCTCGGCAAGCGGCGGCTGCAGCCGATCGTCGGCCATCAGGGACGCGTCTGCCCGTTGCCGCGGACGACGTATTTGAACGAGCAGAGCTGCTCGAGCCCCACCGGGCCGCGGGCGTGGAACTTGCCGGTGGCGATGCCGATCTCTCCGCCGAAGCCGAACTCACCGCCGTCGGCGAACTGGGTCGAGGCGTTGTGCAAAAGGATGGCGCTGTCGATCTCGGTAAAGAACCGTTCTACCGCCGCCCGGTCCTCGCTGAGGATCGCCTCGGTGTGGTGCGAGCCATAGTGCGAGATGTGGGCGATGGCGGCGCCGACGTCAGCCACCACCTTCACCGAGACTATCGCGGCTTCGTATTCGGTGTGCCAGTCCTCCTCGGTCGCCGGCACAGCATCGGGCCAGGCCTTGCGCGCGGAGTCGTCGCCGCGGATTTCGCAGCCGCGCGCCGCCAGTGCGTCGAGCACCGGCTTGAGGTGCGTGGGCACCGCATCCTTGTGGATAAGGAGGGTCTCGGTCGCGCCGCAGACGCCGGGCCGACGCATCTTGGCGTTGACCGTGACGTTGATCGCCATGGTGAGGCCGGCGCTTGGCTCGATATAGGTGTGGCACAGCCCCTCGAGGTGAGCGAACACCGGCACGCGGGCTTCGGCCTCAACACGCGCAACCAGGGTCTTGCCGCCGCGCGGCACGATGACGTCGAGATTGCCGGCAAGTCCTGCCAGCATCTCGCCCACCGCGGCACGATCCTGCGTCGGCACGAGCTGGATGGCGTCGAGCGGCAGGCCGGCAGCCTCGAGGCCCTGCAGCAGGCAGGCATGAATGGCGTGGGTGGTGCGGGTCGCTTCCGAGCCGCCACGAAGGATCACCGCATTGCCCGATTTAAGCGTCAGCGCCCCGGCGTCGGCGGTGACATTGGGGCGGCTCTCGAAGATGACGCCGATGACGCCGAGCGGCGTGCGCACGCGCGTAATATCGAGCCCATTGGGCCGCGTCCATTCGGCCATCACGGTGCCGACCGGATCGGGCAGGGCGGCGATATCGCGAAGGCCCTGGGCCACGGCCGCGAGCCGTGCCGGCGTCACGCTCAGGCGGTCGAGGAACGCCGCTGAAATGCCGTTCGCCTCGGCCCCGGCGAGGTCCTCGGCGTTGGCAGCAAGTATCGCTTTCGTTTCGGCCAGCACCGCGTCGGCCGCAGCAAGCAGAGCGATGTTCTTGGCGTCCGTCGAGGCGAAGGCGAGCACCGCCGCGGCGCTGCGAGCCTTCTCGCCGATCGCCTGCATCAGGTCGTGGACAGTCGGATCGAGTGCGTTCATGGCGCCTTGGTCTCCCCGCCCAGCAGCAGCACCAGGTTGTCACGGTGGACCAGTTCCGAGCGTGCGCCAAGTCCCAGCATCTCGGCAACGCGCGCCGAGTTCTTGCCCTTCACCCGATCGGCCTCGTCGCGGTCGAGTCCGGCGAGGCCGCGGGCCACCTCGCGGCCCTCGGGGTCGAGGATCGCCACCGGGTCGCCGCGGCCGAATTCGCCCTTGATGCGGGTGACGCCGATGGGGAGCAGACTCTTGCCGCCAAGCAGCGCCTGCACTGCTCCGGCATCGACGTAAATCTCTCCGGCGGGCGACAGGGTGCCCATGATCCAGCGCTTGCGGGCCTGGGCCCGCCCCTCGGTCGCGGCAAACAGGGTGTGCGGCGCGCCTTCAGTCAGGGCCCGCAGCGGATTGAGCTCGGTGCCTTTGGCAATGATCATGGCGGTGCCGGCGAGGGTCGCGATCTTGCCGGCCTCGATCTTGGTCTGCATGCCGCCCCGGCTCAGGTGACTGGCGGCGCCACCCGCCATCGCCTCGATCTCGGCGGTGATCGACGGCACCAACGGCAGGTGGCGCGCATCGGCGGACTTCCCCGGCGGGGCGGTGTAGAGCCCGTCGACGTCCGACAACAGCACCAGGCAATCGGCCTCGATCATGGTGGCGACGCGGGCACTCAGTCGGTCATTGTCGCCGTAACGGATTTCGGCGGTCGCCACCGAGTCGTTCTCGTTGATGATGGGAATGGCCCCAAGGCTCAACAGCGTCGTGATGGTGGTGCGCGCGTTGAGGAAGTAGCGGCGCTCCTCGGTGATGTTTGGGGTGATGAGGATCTGGCCGGCGACGATGCGGTGGCGGGCGAGGCTCTCGGCCCACGCCTGGCTGAGCGCGATCTGGCCGGCGCTGGCGGCGGCCTGCTGCTGCTCGAGGCTGAGGTTGACGGCGTCGAGCCCCAGTAGCCCGCGGCCCAGCGCGATGGCGCCGGAGGAGACGACGACCAGCGAGGTGCCCGCGGCCTTCAGCGCCGCGAGGTCGGCGCAGAGCGCATCGAGCCATTGCGACTTCAGCCGTCCGGTCGCCGCATCGACGATGGTGGCCGAGCCGATCTTGATGGTCAGCCGACGATAGGCGGCGAGGGCGTTGGCGGGCTGCGTCATCGGCCGCATCGATGGCCCTGCGTCTGGGCTCTGTGGGTCAACCCCCACCTGTCCACCCCCTTTCTGGGGGAAGGACCGGACTGCTGGCGCCCGAGGCCCGTGTCCCCTCCCCCAGAAAGGGGGAGGGTCAGGGAGGGGGTTGACGCTCCAGCCCTGAGACTGCTCATGGCGTCCACGTGTCGTCGGCGGCGACCCGCGCGGCTTCCGCCACCTCGGCCTTGCCAGCATCGAGCACCTGCAGGATGCGATAGAGCACTTCGGGCACGCCCTTGCCGCTGACCCCGGAAGCGGCCAGCACCTCGCCCTTGCTGGCACGCTTCAGCACCTTGAGCTTGTCCTTGACCTCGTCGTCACTGAGCGCGTCGATCTTGTTGAGGACGACGATCTCGGCTTTCTCGGCCAGCGCTTCGTCATAGGCTTCGAGCTCAGCGCGGATGATCTTGTAGGCGGTCTTGATATCGTCCTGCGTGCCATCGACGAGGTGGATCAGCACGCCGGTGCGCTCGACGTGGCCGAGAAAACGGTCGCCGAGGCCCTGACCCTCATGGGCGCCTTCGATCAGACCCGGAATATCGGCTAGAACGATGCTCTGCTCGCCGATGCGGACGACGCCCAAATTGGGGTGAAGCGTGGTGAAAGGGTAGTCGGCGATCTTGGGCCTTGCCGCCGACACCGCCGCGAGGAAGGTCGACTTGCCGGCATTGGGCAGGCCGATGAGGCCGGCGTCGGCGATCAGCTTCAAGCGCAGCCAGATGGATTTCTCCTGGCCTTCCTGACCGGGGTTGGCGTGGCGCGGCGCCTGATTGGACGACGTCTTGAAGTGAGCGTTGCCGAAGCCGCCATTGCCGCCCGACAGCAGGATCGCCGCCTGCCCCACCGCAGTGAAATCGGCGATCAGCGTCTCGTTGTCGTCCTCGAAGATCTGCGTGCCCACCGGCACGCGCAGCACCACGTCCTTGCCGTTGGCGCCGTGGCGGTCCTTGCCCATGCCGTGGCCGCCGGTGCCGGCCTTGAAATGCTGCTGGTAGCGGTAGTCGATCAGGGTGTTGAGCCCGTCGACGCAGGTCGCCACGACATCGCCGCCGCGACCGCCGTCGCCACCGTTGGGACCACCGAACTCGACGAATTTCTCGCGCAGGAACGACACCGATCCGGCGCCGCCGTCGCCGGCGCGAATATAGACCTTGGCCTGGTCGAGGAATTTCATGAGGCTTCCTTGACGGGCATCTGCGCCCGACGGTCTGCCCAGCGGGCGCGTGTCAGCTCGGTGTCGATATGGCGCACCTCCTCATGCCGCGCAAGGCAAAGGCGGTGCGAGCTGCCGGTCTGGGTAAATCCGAGCTTCTGCTGGACGGCGAGCGAGGCACGGTTGAAGGCGAAAACGCCGGAGACGACGCTGGGCGCACCGGTGGTCTCGAAGTACCACGCGAGGATGCGCTCCGCCGCTTCGGTCATCAGCCCGCGGTTCCAGAACGGCTCTCCGAGCCAGTAGCCGATCTCCGCTGCGGCGGCCTCCTGGTGAAAGCCGCAATGGCCGATCAGGCCCTCGCCCACCAGCTCGAGGCTGAAACCGGTCTGGGCGGCGGGCCGGTCGGCCTGCCAGGTGGCGAGCCAGGTTGCGGCGTCGGCTTCACGATAGGGGTAGGGGACGCGGCTGAGATTACCGGCGACATGGAAATTGTTGAGCAGCCGGGCGATGCGGGGAGCATCGTCCGGCCGCGGCTGGCGCAGGATGAGGCGGCGGGTGGTGAGCGCTACATCCATCTTGGTCTCTTCAGCTCGAACAGCAGCATGGGTTTGCCGAGCGTATTGCCCGTCGTGCCCTTGGCCTTGCCGGTGCGCTTGAAGCGGAGCTTCTCCAGCACCGTGAGCGAGCCGATATTGTCGGCGAGGACGCGCGCCACGATGGTGTCGTAGGCGCCGGTGCGCTGCGCCTCGTCGACCAGCATGCGCGCCGCCTCGGTCATGTAGCCCTGTCCCCAGTAGGGCTCGCCCAGCCAGTAGCCGAGCTCGGGCGGCCGGCCTTCATGATAGGAGAAGCCGGCGATGCCGATCAGCCTGTCCTTGAGGGTGATGGCATAGGGCCGCTCGTCGGCCCGCTGCGCCATGATCTCGATGAAGCCGACCGCATCGGCGCGGGTGTAGGGGCTGGGCAGCCGTTCGAGCCGCTCGGCGATGGCCTTGTTGTCGGCCAGCCGCACGAGATCGGGCACGTCGCCGCGCATGGGCGCGCGCAGCACCAGCCGGCTGGTCTCGATCTTGCCGGGCAGCAGGTCGCGGACCCGCCGCTCGGTGAGCCGGTGCGTGGCTTCGGCCAATGCGGCGATGGAGCGCTCGGTGCCGCCCTGGCGGTAGGTATGCGGCTCGGCCTCGAGCACGGCGGCGGGGGTCGCTTTGGTCTTTCTCATGATGCCAGCCTTTCGAGCTTGCCCACCCGGACGATCACTTCGCCGTCCGAGAGGGCGCGATAACGGGCCTTGCGCGCTTCCATATACGACACGACCTTTTCAGCCGCGGCGGCGTCGGGATGGCGCGAGCGGTAATGTGGCACGATGGTAAAAGGCGTGAGGCTGAGGCCGTGCCAAATGAGCGGTTCGTCGTAACCGGCGGGAAGTTCCCACGGGTCGTCCATCAGCTCCATGCCGCGCAGCGTCGGCCCGGCAACGACCGCGCCCGCGGCGTAACCGCCATAGGCGATGCTGTCGGCGGCAAGCAGGTCGCCGATCATCCGGTCGAACCCCGACTGGTGCATGGCGCGGCGCAGCACGAAGCTGTTGCCGCCCATCACCCAGATGAGGTGGTAGGGCGTCAGTCGCCGGCGGAGACTCTCGGGGTCGCCGAAATGCGCACGCAGGTCGAGGGTCTCGGCCTTGAGTCCAAGGCTGCCGAACTCCTCGATCGGATCGTAGATCTCGGTGCGATAGATTTCGCGGGCTTCGGGCGAGGCGCCGTCGAAGCCGTTGGCGATCACCGCGACGCGCGGTCCTGCCAGCATGCCGAGCAGGGCTCCTGCCCGCTCACCCAGCCGTTCAGACGAAAGATACAGGCGCATTTCACTGCCCTCAAAAGCGAAAAGGGAAACCGGATCGCGGCTCCCCTTTGCATCTGCTTGGCAGTGGTGTTGCCTTGCCGGGAGCTGGTCTCCGGCAGGCTATGTGTCCTACCGGCTTAGTCGTTGGCGGCCATGGCCGGGAGTACCGACACGGTCGATCGTTTGTTGGCTCGGGTCTTGAAGAAAACGGTGCCGTCGACGGTGGCAAAGATCGTGTGGTCGACGCCCAGACCCACGCCCGAGCCGGGATGCCACTGGGTGCCGCGTTGGCGCACGATAATGTTGCCCGCGAGCACGGCTTCGCCGCCGAACTTCTTGACGCCGAGACGCTGACCGGCCGAGTCGCGACCGTTGCGGGATGAGCCGCCTGCCTTCTTGTGTGCCATCGTCCGGTCTCCTTACTCTTTAGCCTTGGGTGCGGCCTTCTTGGCCGGCGCCTTCTTGGCGGCGGGCGTCTTGTCGCCCTCAGTCTTGGTCTCGGCCTTCGCCTTGGTTGCCTTCGGCTTTGCCGCCTTGGCTTCCGCGGCTGGCTTTTCGGCCTTCTTGGCCGGCGCCTTCGCCTTGGCCTTGGGGGCCTCGGTGTCGGC
>JBDTVO010000031.1:0-16954 GCA_040007135.1 Devosia sp.
CCTCGGTGGTGGTGATGCCGATATGGTCGAACTCGTAGTCGGCCATCAGCCGATCCTCACCACGTTGCCGGTGCGCGCCGATTGTTCGGCGGCAAGGGTCGCCTCGAGTGCCGCGGTCGCGTCTTCGGGCGTGCCGATGGTCACCGTGCCGCCGCTGATGGCGGTTGCGGCGAAGTAGTTGAACTCGTCGCGCAGCGCGCCGCCGCGCACGCCGTCGAACATCGGCCAGTAGGTGGTGTCGGGCGAGTGCAGCTTGCTGCCATCGACGATGCCGAGATTGGGGAACGTATCCTGCACATGGATGATCCCCTCCGTGCCGATGATCGACATGCGCTCGTCGATGTCGAACGGCGTCTTCTCCGGCATGCACCAGACGGTCTCGAGCGTCGCCGTGGCGCCGCCCTTGAAGCGGTACATGGTCTGGCCGATGTCGGGGTGCTTCAGCCCGCGCACGTCGACCCACTGCGCATAGGCCGAGGCGACCGTGTCGCCGGTGAACCAAAGCATGATGTCGGTGTCGTGGATGGCGTCGCCAACGATGGGGCCGATCTTGTTGAGGATAGTGGGTGTCCACGCCGCCGGAATGTTGCGGCGCGACGACAGCGCCACGATCCTGCCGATCCGCCCCTCGTCGATCGCCTGCTTGGCCATGCGATAGCGCGGATTGAACCGCACCACGTGGCCGATGAACAGGATGCCCTTTGCACCCTTTGAGGCGGCATTGATCTTCTGCGCGTCGGCCACCGTCGAGGCGATCGGCTTTTCGAGGAACACGTGCTTGCCGGCCTTGAGCGCGGCGATCGCCGGCTCAGTATGCTGATCCCACATGGTGCAGATCGACACGGCGTCGATGTCGGGGTCGGCGAGCATGTCGTTGTAGTCACGATAGAGCTTCGTGACCCCGAACTTGTCGCCCATCGCCTTGAGCCGGTCCGGCGTGCGGGTACAGAGCGCCTTGAGTTCGAGGTTGGGGACGCCGACTATGGTTTCGGCATGGATTTCACCGAACCAGCCGAGCCCGATCACCCCCATACGCAAACGGTCCATCGTCTTCCCCTCTAGAAATCCTCGAGCGTCAGCTCGCGTGCCATGACGATGTTGCCGGCGCTCAGCCCGCAATCGACGGGAATTGCCGCGCCCGTCACCGCGCTCGCGGCGTCCGAGGCAAGGAACGCGATCACCCGCGCCACCTCGTCGGGCTCGACGATGCGGCGCAGCGGATACCAGCGCTCGAGCGTCTTCAGCACATTGGGGTCCCTGGCCTTGCGCTCATCCCAGATCGGGGTGCGCACCGTGCCGGGAAGCACGATATTGCAGCGGATGCCGTAGCGGCCATATTCCTGCGCCAGCGAGCGGGTGAGCGAGATCATCCCCGCCTTGGCAGCGCTGTAGGCCGGATCGCCCAGCGCGCTCACGCCATTGACGGAGCCGACATTGACGATGTTGCCGGCCCGGCGCTTGACCATCTGCGGCAGCACGGCATGGGCGCAGGCAAAGGCGCCGCCGAGATTGGCGGACATGTCCTCGTTCCAGCCCGCGGGGTCGGTCTGGTCCATGGTCGGGTGCCGGGAGATGCCGGCATTGTTGATGAGGATGTGAACCTCGCCGAAGCCGGCGAACGCGGCCTTCACTGCCTCGCCGTCGGCCAGGTCGGCGACGGCGGGCTTGACGGTGATGCCGTCCTTGCCGAGCGCCTCGACGAGGCCGTTGACCTTGTCGCTCCGGTCGAGCGCGGCGATGGTCGCGCCCTCAGCGCCGAAGAAGCGGCAGAGCCACTGGCCGATGCCGCCCGCTGCCCCGGTAATGGCGATGGTCTTGCCGGCAAACGCTCCGCTCATCTCATCCCCTCAAGGCGTCGCCGATCCAGGCGAGGTTGGACTGCCGCAGATGTCCCCAGTTGTAGAACGCCAATTCATCGACGCCGCCCTGCCGGAGCGCGGCGACGGCGGCAAGAAACTCGCCCTTCGACGCGAGATCGGGGTGCGACGGACGCAGGATGCCGCGCAGCCGGCCGGCGCCACGCAGGCGTCGGCGAATATCGAAAAGGTCGGCCTTCACCCGCATGGCGCTCGGCTCGTAGAAGCAGGCCTCGATGATTCCCGCGGTCTCTGCCAGTGCGTGCAGATCGCTGCCCTCGTACCACGCACCTGCGGTCGGCCGGGCAACCGAGGGGATGACCGCGACGGCGGCGTCCTTTCTCACCGCGGCGCGGATTTCGGCGACAAGCGAGGTCACCACCCTGTTGCGGAAATCGAGATAGCGGCGGAGGTCGCCATCGGCGGCGATGTCGGCGCGCCAGAACGCCTCCGCCATGTCGCTGGGATAGTCGATGTCACTGCCCAGATACGCGTCGATGTCGGCCGCGACCTGCGCCCTGAGCCGCGTCGCGTCGATTCCCGCCCTTTCCGCCGCCGCGATGCAATGGTCGCAGAAGCAAAGGCCAAGCTGGTTCTCGAGCCAGGCGTTCGACTGCATCAGGGCGAACTCGTGATGGAAGCCGTGGGCGTAGGGCGCGAACCCGGGTGCTTCGACGGAGATGCCGGCGACGGGATAGCTTTCGGTCACGTCCTTGGCAAGGCCGACGGCGTAGGCGCGGGCCGCCGGCGCCGACGGACAGAGGTTGTAGAAATACGGGTCGCCGAAGGCATTGCGCACCACCGAGTCCGGGTGCGCCATGCCAAGCCGGGTGTTGTGCAACAGCACCAGCCAGACATTGATCGCCATACCGCTCGACGCGGTCAGCTCGCGAAGTACGTCGGTGCCCCCGAGCATCGTGTTCGCCACCGGCTTGATGGTGCCATAGCGAGACGGGTCCGCCTTGAAATAGACCGTGCCGTCTTCCGGGAAGTACACCTTGCCGGTCTTGCCGTGCGGCCGCAGGAACTTGCCGGCGTGGTAGCTGCCGGCCATGGTCACCGTATCGAGTCCCAGCGCCCGGAATTCGCGCGTCGCCGCGGCGACGCCGGCTTCAGCGAGGTCCCATGCATACGTGTAGATCGCCTTGTAGCTCATGCTCGCTTCAATGGTTGTGATGATGGTGGTGGTCGAGATGGCCGACGATATACGGCGTTTCGAACGGCCGGGTGGACACTTCCATTGCCGCGCCGCCGACATAGCACGCCACCGGATGCAGCAGCGTCGTGCCCTGCCGGCGCTGGCCGACGACATCGGCGAAGACATAGTCGGACTGCACCTCGCGCAGCACCGAAATGTCGGCGCTGGCGCCGACGCCGAGATGCCCGAGATCGGGCCGGCGGATGGCAAGGGCGGGCCGGCTCGTCGACATGCCGACGATCTCGGCCAGCGTCAGGCCGCAGTTGAGCAGCTTGCTCATCGTGTGCAGCAAGTCATAGCCCGGCCCGTCGATGGCGATGACATGAACGTCGGACGAGATGAGATCGGGCTTGAACCCATCCTTGAGCGCCGCCTCGGCGGTCTCGTAGCCGAAGGCGCCCATGCCGTGCGCGATGTCGAACAGCACGCCGCGCTCGCGCGCCTTCCACACGGCTTCGAGCACTTTGCCGTCCGGGCCGATGGCGGAGTTCGGCTCGGGCCGGTAGCAGTGGGTGAGGATATCGCCGGGCCGCAGCATGTTCACCACGTCGGTGTAACTGGGCGGCGGATGCCCGATATGGGTCATCAGCGGCAGGTCGACGGCGTTCGCCGCCTCGAGCGCCAGCTCGAGCGCGCCGAGGCCGAGGTCGCCGGTGACGAGGCCGCCGATCCGGACCTTTACGCCGATGAGGCGGTCGCGATTGGCCTCGATCTTTTCGACGCACCGGTGCACCGGCAGCATGGCGCGCGCCGTCGCCTCGCCGATCTGAACGTCCTTGTCGAAGCCGAAGATGCCGGGGAACGAGATGTTGAGAAAGGCGAGGATGCGGTAGGGCGAATGCGCCATGACGTAGTCGCGGAAGCCATCGTAGTTGCCGGCGCCGGCGCTGCCGGCATCGATCAGCGTGGTGAGCGCGGCGCGCCGCGCCACGAGGCCGGGGTCGACGCTCAGCGAGGTGGCCTTGTGATAGACGTGGGTATGGATGTCGATGAGGCCGGGCGTGACGATGCAGCCGGTGACATCCGTCACCTGCGCGCTTGCCGGGTCGATCGCCTTTGCCACGGCGGCGATCTTGCCGCCCTTGAGGGCGACATCGAATAGGCCGTCGAGACGGTTGCGCTCGTCGATGAGGCGTCCGCCCTTGAGGACAAGGTCGTAGCCTGAGCCGGATCCCGGTGCTGTCATGAACTCCCTCCGAGAGTGAGGCTCGTTGTGCGACGGGCCTCGACCCGCCGCCCGGCCCATTGGGTTGGGTCGCTTAGTTGAGAACGACGATCCGTTCTTCGTTGATGCTCTGCTCGGCGGCGAGCACGATGCGGAGGCTGTTGACGGCCGCGTCCATCGACTCGCCGAGATCGAGATTTTCGTTGATCGCCTTGAGGAAGAACGCCTGTTCCCGATCGCACAGCTCCTGGTGGCCGGGCTCGTCGGTCATGGTGAAGATCTCGTCCTTCCTGAGGAAGGTCTTGTCGCCGGGCGCAACTTCGGCATGGTGATACTGGATCGCATCGGTCTTGGTGTGCTGGTCGATATCGGAGGAGTCCGACACGCCCTCCTTATGAGCCTTGGGATTGGGAACAATCGAGACGGCGCCCTTGGGCCCGACCACATCCTTCACGAAATAGGCCACCTCGCTCATCATCGGACCCCAGCCGGCCTCGTACCAGCCGACCGAGCCGTCATCGAAGGTGACATGCAGGTGGCCGTAGTTCGGCTTGTCCGCCTCGGCCCACAGCTTCGCGCCGATGCCGTGCACGCGCACCGGCTTGGCGCCGGTGAGTTGGCACATGACGTCGACATAATGCACGCCGCAATCGACGATCGGGATCAGCGAGTCGATAAGGTTCTTGTGCCAGGTGTAGGTCGGCCCGCCGCTCTGCTGGTTGAGGTTGAGCCGCATCACCAGGGGCTTGCCCAGAGTCTGGCCCAGTTCGATGAACTTCATCCACGACGGGTGGACCCGCAGGATGTAGCCGAGCACCAGCTTGCGGTTCTTGGCGCGGGCCGTGGCGACGACCGCTTCGGCATCTTCGATGTTGGTGGCGATCGGCTTTTCCATGAACACATGGGCACCGGCGTTCATCGCCTTGATGGCGTATTCGGCGTGGCTGTTGGGCCATGAATTGATCGACACGGCACCAGGCTTGGTTACCCGCAGCGCCTCGTCGAAATCCTCGAACAGCGGGTAGCCCTTCAATTCATCCGGCAGGGCCTGCGACTTGATCGAGCGGCTCATCAGCCCGACGATCTCGAAGCCATCATTCCGGTGATAGGCGCTGGCGTGCGAGCGGCCCATGTTGCCGAGCCCCACGACCAATACTTTCACCTTGGCAGCCATGTGCGTCTCCCCGTGCGCTGGTTTTGGAAAGCGGGCGGCGGCGAGGCCGCCCGCGTCGTTGGTGTCGTTCTCGATCAGCCCTTCACGGCCTGGTCGAACAGATGCGCCTTCACATCCTCGATGTTGATCGCGGCGAAGGCTTCACCGACGGGATAGGCCAGCGCGTCGGCCTTGATCTTGTCGTGGTCGAAGTCGTTGGCCGCGGCGATGCAGGCATTGGAGCAGACGTCCTCGGCCTTGATCGGCTTGGTGATCTGCTTGAGCGCGTAGACCTCGTCGAAGAAGGTCTGCCAGGCCCCCATGTTGTGGTCGCCCCAGCCGGCACGCTTCGACATGTCGCCGCGCACGACGTTGATCTGCTGCAGGATCGAGGTTGCGCCCAATGCCGGCCCAATGCTGGTGACCAGCGTCGGGAACTGCTCGAACACGGCCTGCACCGCGGCCATGGGGTTGTGGTACGAAAACTCCAGCCCCATCGACCAGGCTTTGAGGTACTTGTCGAGGAAAGCCTTCTTGTCGGGATCGTCGAGATCGGCGGCACGCACCACGTAGGTATTGGCAAACAGCGGCGAGCGCTGCACGCCGAGCCAGTACTCGAAATCGAGGCCGGCACCGATCCACTCGGCCCGCAGACCTTCCCAGGCGAGGGCTGCGTCACCCTGGCCGCCGGCGAGCGCGGTGCCCCAGGTGGGCCAGCCGGCTTCGACGTACTTGACCTTGGAGATATCGACGCCCTGCACGGCGAGCATCGGATCGACGATCGACTGCCACGCTGCCGAGCCGAGGAGGATGGTCTTGCCCTCGAGCTTCTTCAAATCGTTGGTGCCCTCGCCCTTGCGGAAGGCGAGGCTGAACGTATCGAGGGCGCCCCAATGGAACGCCGACTTGAGCTTCATGCCGTTTTCGAGCGCGAAGGTGAAGATGCCCGGCGACGGAAAGCCCATATCAGCCTGACCGACATCGACGAACTTGACGGTGGCGGTGCCGTCGGACGGGCCCGGCTGCATATCAGTCTGGACGCCGAGGGCGTCGAAATATCCGAGCTTCTTGCCCATCCAGTAGCCGAAATCGTCGAGCACCTCGAGCGTGCCACGCGGCGAGATCCAGGTGAACTTCGAGTAGGGATCGGCCATGGCGCGGCCGACCGAGCCGAACACCGTGGCGGAAACGACGCCGGCGGCACTGACCTGGAGGAAGGTCCGGCGGTTGAGGCCGGGTAGTGCGGAGGTGAATTCAGTCATATCAGTCTCCCCTGTTGAGTTGTTCTTGCTGCATGTGCACCCGCTCCGTTGCCGGCGCGGGTGGTCGATCTAGGCCTCCCAACTCGCCCACTTCTTCCCGATCAGGAAGAACAGGACGTAGATGAGAATGCCGAGCGTCGAGAGGATCACCACGACCGCGAAGAACTGCGGCATCTTGATCATCGACGAATAGGAGGTGAGTCGGTTGCCGAGGCCAAAGCCGCCGCCGACCATTTCGGCGCCGACCGCCGTGAGCAAGCCGAAGATCGCCCCGACCATGAGGCCGACCAGAATCATCGGCAGCGCCATCGGGGCGCGGATCTTCCAGAAAATCTGCAGCGTCGAGGCGCCGTACGATCGCGCCAGGGCGAGCTTGCCGCGATCGACGCGACGAAACCCGGTGGCGGCGTTGATCATCACCATCGGGCCGGCGGCCAGTGCTACAGCGATGATGCGCGGCGTGTACCCGAAGCCGAAGCGCAGGATCAGCAGCGGCACCAGGGCCAGCATCGGCGTCGTCACCAGCAACAGGACGTAAGGGGTGATGATCTTTTCGGCGAACGGGAACTGGGTAATCACCGCCGCGAGCAGGAGGCCGATGAGTGCACCGATGCCGAAGCCCGAGAACAGCTCGACCAGCGTGTGGCCGAGCTGCGGCAGGATGGCGGGGAACTCGGTGACCAGCGCTTCGGCGATGAGGCTTGGGGCCGGCATGATGTATTGCGGCACGTTGAACCAGCGCAGCGCCAGCTCGGTCGAGCCGATCACCAGCACGGCGATGCCGACGATCGCCGCCACCTCGCGCGCCGATTTGATCCCGGGACCGGAGGCCAGCGCCGACATGTTGGCGACGCCGCCGCCGCCGCCGCTCGGCTTGCTCTTTGAAAATTCCGGGATCGCGTCGCTGTCTGCCATCTGCGGTCCTACTGCGCCGCCAGCGCCGCAGGGCGCATGCTGGCCATGCTCTTCTGCTCGCCGACGATCTGCTTCTTGATGGCATTGGTGAGGTCGAAGACCTCCTTGGTCGCCATGATCTCGAAGGAGCGCGGCCGCTCGAACGGCACGGCATATTCGCCCGCGACACGGCCGGGCCGGGCGCTCATGACGATCACTCGGTCCGACAGGAAGATCGCCTCGTCGATCGAATGGGTGATGAGGACGATGGTGGTGCGCGTATCGAGATAGATCTCTTCGACGAGGTGGTTCATTTCCTCGCGGGTGAAGGCGTCGAGAGCGCCGAAGGGTTCATCCATCAGCAGTACGGAGGGCTTGAACGACAGGGCCCGCACCAGCGCTGCACGCTGCTGCATGCCGCCTGAAAGCTCGCGCGGAAAGCGGCTGCCAAAACCCTCGAGGCTCACCCGGCGCGTCAGGCGCGCGATCCAGTCGCGGTCGGGCTTCTGGCGTTTGATCTCGAACGGAAAATTGATATTGGCGTCGAGATTGCGCCAGGGCAGCAGGTTGGCGTCCTGGAACACCATTCCGATTTCGGGGCTGGGGCCGGTGATCGGGATGCCGTCGAGCAGCACGCTGCCGCCGGTGAGGCCGTGGAGCCCCGACATCGACCAGAGCAGGGTGGTCTTGCCACAGCCCGAAGGGCCGACGATCGAGACGATCTCGCCCGCCTTCACGTCGAGGCTGCAGCGGTCGAGCGCCAGCAGGTCGCCCGACGCGGTCGCATACACCTTGCTGGCATTGCGCACCTCGAGCTTTGGAGCCGGGGTGGCGATAGCGCTCATGTTCGTTCCGGTCCCCCGGGCCGCTTGGACGTCGTCCGCATCGCCCTGGACGGGAGTTTGTGACTATCCTACGTTTTGAGTCAAGCAGCCGACGGGGCTTGACTGGTTTCAGGCAGGTTGCCCCGGAACCCGTACGTTTGGCGGTTGATTAGTTTGTGACTTTCCTACATTAGTCGAGCAAGTTGCTTCAATGCCTGCGGGAGACGACGCGATGGTCGATACTTTGGAGTTTCGGAATGGCGCCGAGCAGAACTTCGACAAGCCCATCCCGGATATTCTGTCCCAGATCAAGGATTCCTATGGCGAGCTTCGGCCGGCCGAGCGCCGTGTCGCCGATGTCGTGGTCGCCGATGTCGCGTTCTGCGTCGATGCGTCCAACGCCGAGATCGCGCGGCGTGCCGACGTCAGCGAGCCGACCGTCACCCGCTTTTGCCGGTCGATCGGCTGTCAGGGTGTGCGGGACTTCAAGCTGAAGCTGGCGCAGAGCGTCGTCGTCGGCCGCATGTACTTTGCCGCGACGGCAGCGCCGCGGCAGGCCGAGAACGGTTCGCCGATGTGGAACGTCGTTTTCGGTGAGGCCAGGAACGCGCTCAATGCCGTCGAACGGCAGGTCGACCCGAACGAGGTGATGAAAGCCGCCGAGCTGATTGCCAAGGCGCACCAGGTGGTCGTGTTCGGCCTCGGTGGCAGTTCCGCCGCCCTGGCCCAGGAGACGCAGTTCCGCCTGTTCCGCTACGGGGTGGTGGTGTCGGCGCTGTCCGACTCCTATGTCATGCGCATGACGGCAGCGACGCTGAAGCCCGACGACCTGGTGATTGTCATCTCCGCCACCGGCAGGACCCGCGAAGTGGTCGAGGCCGCCGAGCTCGCCAAGCACTATCGCGCCAAGAGCATCTGCATCACCGCGCCCGATACCGACCTGTCGCGCATCTGCGACGTGCGGCTGACCGTCGATGTGCCGGAGTTTCCCGACACCATGAAACCGACGGCGTCGCGCTTTGCCTTCCTCGCCATCATCGATCTCGTGTCGGTCGCGGCCGGCTACCGGATCGGCGCGCCGGCGCTCGAGAGTCTCAGGCGTATCAAGTACACGGTGCTCAGTCACCGCAAAGGCAAGGAACTCGAGCCGCTGGGCGACTAGGCATCGGAGTCGCCGACAGGACGCTAGCCCCTGGCTGCCGGCTTCAGGATGTCGGCAAGTCGCTTGGGCTCAGCCGGCCGGTCGCTGAGATCGAGCCCGGACAACAGGTCGACGAGGTGGCTGGTCATCAGCTCGGTCGCGTCCTTCGGGCTGTTCTTGGCGATCGCATCCACCAGAGCGTTGTGTGCATGGCTCTCGCAGATCGTGTCGCGACGGCGCCAGTAAAGCGCGATGATCAGCGATGAGCGCGAGCAGAGGCCGCGGACGAAGTCGGTGAGGATCGACTGCCCGGCGATCTCGGCGATGGCCACATGGAAGCGCCCGGAGAGCACCACGGCCTCGCCGTCGCGGCCATCGTGCATTGCGGCGTGCTCGTCCTTGAGGTGCTGGCGGAGCAAGGCGATCTCGGCAGGCTGCGCGACCTCCGCCGCAAGGCCGGCAACCTTGGGCTCGATCAACGCGCGCGCCTCGAACACCTCGCGGGCCTCGAGCTTGGTGGGCTGGGCGACGAAGGCGCCGCGGTTCGGCTCGAGCGTCACCAGGCGATCGTGGGCAAGCGACTGCAGCGCCGAGCGCACGATGGTACGGCTGACCGAATAGACCTCGCCCAGCTCATCCTCCGGCAGCTTGGTGCCGGGGCTCAGCGCATGCGTGAGGATCGCATCACGGAGCCCGACATAGACCGCCGACCAGCGCACCACCGGTTTGGTGGCGGCGTCGTCGGAGTCAGGGGCAAAGCTCAGGGGCTGGGGTCGGGGGGAGGAGATCGGGCTCATATCAAGCTGACGTTAGCGCCGTCGGCGGGCATAATCCAAGATGATTTTGTATACAGAACAACTTCATGCAGAGCTTAGTGGAGTGGCGTTGCACCTCGAGGTCATCGCCACCCTTTCGCTTCTGCCTAGAGTTTGGGCGATTGCTGCGTATTCGTTGTGCACAGTGATCGTATACAATCGTTGACTCACTTTGAACACCGCGCTTAGCTTCGATTGCGAGTTCCGGAAGCCCGGGTCAATCGCTTTGGGAGACAAACAATGGCTACCCGACGTTCAACACTGACTCTTATCGGCGCGGCATCGGCGATCGCCATCACTGCAGCGCTCACTCTGCCCGCCTTCGCCGCCAATGATGTGCTGAAGATCGGCTTCGTCGGCGTCACCAGCGGCCCGGCGGCGGCCTGGGGCACCTCCAATGTGCGCTCGATGGAAACCCTTGCCGAGATGTGGAACGCCGCCGGCGGCGTCAAGATCGGCGACAAGACCTACGACATCGACATCGTCACCTTCGATGACCAGAAGGACCCCAAGCTCGCCATCCAGGGCATGGAGAAAATGGCGTCCGAGGGCATCCACTATGTTGTCGGCCCCAACGTCGACGACGGCGCGGCAGCGGTTCGGCCGGTGGCCGAAAAGAACAACATCATGTACTTCCCCTACGCGTTCCCGAAGTCGCTGTATCAGGCGCCGGCCTCGAACGCTGTTCTGGGGATGATCGCCAACTACCAGTCGGGTCCGGCGATCTACAAATACCTGATGGAGAACAAGGGTGTCAAAACGGTTGCCTTCGTGGCCGCCAACGAATCCGATCCGCTGAGCCAGCGCGACGGCGGCGTCGAAGCGGCCAAGGCCCTCGGCCTCACCGTGGTCGCCAGCCAGGATACTTACGCCAACGATACCACCGACTTTACCCCGGTGCTGACCCCCATCGTGTCGCTGAAGCCCGACCTCCTGGTGCTCTCGGGTGTTGCCCCGGCCAATGCGGCGCTGCTGATCCGTGCCGCGCGTGAGCTTGGCTACACCGGCCTCATCTCGACCGAAACTGCGCAGGACGCGGGCGTGCTCAAGGAAGGCGCCGGCGAGCTCGCCAACGGCTTCATCTCGGTGGGTGGCGCCTCCACCCCGGAAATCGCCTCCGATGCGATGAAGGATTTCGTCGCCGCCTACACTAAGAAGTTCGGCGAATACAACGACGAGTCCAACACCAAGGTGTATGCGCTCGAATACATCATCGACACGATGAAGGCCGATCCCGCCGCCATCGACAATATCGACGAGTTCAAGAAGACCATGGACAGCTTCTCGGCGCCCAACCCCTATCTCAAGGGCGACGCCAAGCTGACCTATGTCGGCACGACCTCATTCGGCCAGAAGCGCCAGGTCGCGGTGCCGATGGTGGTCAACGAGTACGAGGACGGCGCCTTCAAGACGCTGTTTGTCGGCACCGTCGACTAAGCTGCCTCTGACGCATCGAGGGCCCGGGACTTTCCCCGGGCTCTCCCTCACGGGGGCTCTCGCATGGAACAGGTCATCGTCAACGGCCTTTATCTGGGCGCGCAATATGCCCTGATCGCGCTGGGGCTGACGCTCATCTTCGCGTTGATGAACGTGCTCAACTTCGCGCATGGTCAGATGTATGTGCTCGGTGGTTTCGTCACCTACACCGTTTATGGCCAGTGGCACCTGCCGTTCGTCGTGGCCCTGATCGCCTCGTCGGTGACTCTCGCCGTCGTCGGCGCGTTGATCGAAAAATTCCTGTTCCGCCCGGTGATCCGACGAAGTAAGCGCGACGAATCGACGATGCTGCTGGCCGCCGCTATCGCTTTCTTTCTCGACGCGGTGATCCTCCTGGTGTTCGGCGAGAAGGGCCACGGCGTGCCCAAGATCGTCAACGGCGTGCTCAACACCGGCGCCGTCATCGTCCCCTACGACCGGATCCTGGTGTTCGCGCTGGCCATCGTGTGCATCGGCAGCTTCATGGCCTTCATGCAGTTTTCGAAGACCGGCCGCGCTATGCGGGCGCTGGCGCAGGACCGCGTCGCGGCGCAGCTGATGGGCGTCAATGTCGATCGCTATTCGATGATCGGCTTCGCGCTGGGGGCGCTGCTCGCCGGCCTCGTCGGCGGGTTGCTGGTGTCGATCACCGGCGTCAGCTCCGGCATCGGCGGCGCGATTTCGACCAAGGCGTTCATGATGGTGATGATCGGCGGCGCCGGCGTGGTCGCCGGCGCCATCGCCGGCGGCTTCATCCTCGGCATGCTCGAGGCGGTCGGGCTCACCGTGCTCCACGCCTATGGCGACATCACCTACCTGGTGATCTTTGCAACGCTCATGGTGTTTCTCGCCATCCGCCCCAACGGGCTGATGGGAAAGCCGTGGGGTTGACCATGCGGTTCGGCCTGCAGCTCATCGGGTTCGCCGTCTTTGCCGTGCTGATGCTGGCGGTGGTGCCGCTGATCATCGCCGCCACCGGGCGCAGCGACCTCTACTACACGCTGACGCTGATCTCGCTGCTGGCTGTCGCCAGTGCCGGCGTGTGGATCACCTTCGCCATCGGCCGCATCAATATCGGCCAGGCTGCGTATGCGCTGATCGGCGGCTACGTCTCGGCCATCCTCGTCACCCGCTACGGCGTGCCGTTCTGGTGGACCATTCCGCTGGCCGGCCTGTTCGCGGCCCTCATCTCCATGCTTATCGGCCTGCCGATCCTCCGTCTCCGCGGCGTCTATTTCGCCATGGTGACGTTGGTCTCGACCGAGGTGGCGCGGCTCGCGGCGCTGGCGCTGCCGATCACCAACGGCGCCAAGGGCATGGTCAACCTGCCGTTGCCCGGCCCGATCGCGCTCGGCCCGCTGATGCTGGTGCCGGATTTCGCGACGCTCGAAAATCCGCGCATCGCCTTCTACCTGCTGTCGATCGTCGTGCTGCTGCTGACCTTTGCGGGCGTCTGGCGGCTGACCCAGTCGCGCCTCGGCCGGCTGTTCGTAGCGCTGCAGCAGAACGAGGAACTCGCCTCCTCGACCGGCATCAACATCGCCGGGTTGCGGGTCATCGCCTATGCCATCTCGTCGTTCCTCGGCGGTGTCGCCGGGGCGGTGTTCTCGGCGGTGAGCCAGTCGGTCTATCCGTCGAGCTTCACCACCGCCGACTCGATCAACTTCATGCTCAACTGCTTCCTCGGTGGGCTCGGCTACGTCTTCGGCCCGATCGTCGGCACGTTCGTCCTGCGCTTCGGCTGGGACCTGCTGTTCAGCACCGAGAAGTGGCAACTGCTGATCTATTCCGGAGCGCTGATCGCCCTCATGCTGGTGCTGCCCAACGGCATTCTCAGCCTCATCGCCATGCGGTTGCCGAAGCGGGGCGCCCGCTGATGGCCGATGGCATCCTGCAGATCCAGAACCTCACCAAGCGCTATGGCGGCCTCGTAGCCGTCAACGATGTTTCGTTCAACCTGATGGAGCGCGAGATCCTGTCGGTGATCGGTCCAAACGGCGCCGGCAAGTCGACGCTGTTCAAGCTGATCGCCTCGTTCGTCCGCCCAAGCTCGGGCAAGGTGATGTTCGAGGGTGAGACGATCTCGGGACGGGCGCCGCACCTCGTCGCTCGCAGGGGTGTCGTGCGCACCTTCCAGGAGGCCACCATCTTCAAGGGTCTGAGCGTGCGCGACAATGTCATCGTGGCGCATCACCTGCGCTCGCATGCCAGCCTCGCCGGCTTCTATCTCGGAACCAGCGGGGCCCGGGCGGATGAAGCCGAGTTCGCCAAGTCGGCCGACGAGATCCTCGAATTTCTCGGGCTGACCAGTCTCGGAGACGAGCAGGCCTCCAGCCTGCCGCAGGGGCACCTTCGCGCCCTCGGCATCGCCATCGGGCTGGCGACGAACCCAAAGGTCCTGCTGCTCGACGAGCCGTTCGCCGGCATGAACCACGACGAGACCATGCACGCTGTCGATCTGGTGCGCGGCGTGCGCGAGCGTGGCGTCGCGGTGATGCTGGTCGAGCACGACATGCCGGCGGTGATGAAGATTTCCGATCGCATCGTGGTGCTCAATTTCGGCCAGAAGATCGCCGAGGGCACCCCGGCGCAGATCCAGCAAGACGAGAAGGTCATCGAGGCCTATCTCGGCGTCGAAGACGAAGCGATCGGCATGTAGATGGCACTCCTCTCCGTCACCAACGCCGAGCTCTACTACGACCATGTCTACGCGCTGAAGGGCGTATCGATCGAGGTCAACGAGGGCGAGACCGTGGCGCTGATCGGCGCCAACGGCGCCGGCAAGAGCTCGATCCTCCGCGCCATCACCGGGCTCAGGAAACTGCGCTCGGGCGAAGTCATGTTCGACGGCAAGCGCATCGATGGCACGGCGCCCGATGCCATCGTCAAGCTCGGCATCGCCATGGTGCCGGAAGGCCGTCGCGTCTTCCCGCTGATGAGCGTCCGCGACAATCTGCTGATGGGGGCATTCACCCGCACCGACAAGGCCGGGATCGCCCAGACATTGGAGAGCGTCCTCGCCCGCTTCCCGCGGCTGAAGGAGCGCTTTTCGCAGCAGGCCTCGACGCTGTCCGGCGGCGAGCAGCAGATGATGGTGATCGGCCGCGCATTGATGGCCAAGCCGCGCCTGCTGCTGCTCGACGAGCCCTCGCTCGGTGTGGCGCCGAAACTGGTGCAGGACATTGCCCGCTCGATCGTTGCCATCAACCGCGAGGAAAAGGTCAGCGTCCTCCTGGTCGAGCAGAATTCGCGCATGGCGCTGCGCATCAGCCAGCGGGCCTACGCGCTCACCACCGGTTCGATCGCGCTCAGCGGCAATTCGGCCGAGCTGCTGAAGGACGACCGGGTGAAGGCGCTCTATCTTGGCGGTGACGTGTGATGCGTCTGCTCGTCGTCAACCCCAACACCACGGCATCGATGACCGAAAAGATCGGCGCCGCAGCACGCGCCGTGGCAGCGCCCGACACGACGATCCTTGCCGTCAATCCCAGCGATGGGCCGGCCAGTATCGAGGGCTATTACGACGAAGTGTTCGCCATCCCCGGCCTGATCGCCGAGATGCAGAAAGCGGGGGCGGTCGACGCGACGATCATCGCCTGCTTCGACGACACCGGCCTCGATGCGGCGCGCAGCTTTTCGCCCGCGCCGGTGATCGGCATCGGCGAGGCGGCGTTTCACCTCGCAAGCCTGATCGCGGGAAAATTCTCGGTGGTCACGACGCTGGCGCGCTCCGTGCCGGCGATCGAGCACAACCTCGTGCGCTATGGCCTCGCCAGCCGCTGCGCCAGGGTGCGGGCCGCCGATGTCGCGGTGCTGGAGCTCGAAATCCCGGGATCAGCCGCACGCGGCCGGATCGCCCGCGAGATCGACCGCGCCATCGACCAGGACAATGCCGAGGCGATTGTCCTCGGCTGTGCCGGCATGGCCGACCTCGCCTCCGAATTGACCCGGCAGCACGGCATTCCGGTGGTCGACGGCGTCGCCGCAGCGATCAAGCTGGCGGAGTCCCT
Source organism: Devosia sp. (assembly GCA_040007135.1). Lineage (GTDB taxonomy): Bacteria > Pseudomonadota > Alphaproteobacteria > Rhizobiales > Devosiaceae > Devosia_A. The sequence goes on from JBDTVO010000031.1 coordinate 15,795, forward strand.
TATTGGTCTCGGTCTCAAGACCTCGAAGCGCGGCGGCTATGCCCCGCCGCTCGGCAAGACCTATGGCGGGATATTCGCGGCGCAGTCGCCAGTCGACCCGAAGGCCTGACACCCGCCGGAGCCGTCATCGCGAGCCGGCGTGCCCCGTCACGTCGCCTCGTCGTCCAATCCCTTGCCGGTGTCCGGGTCCGAACTGGTGCGCATCAGGGCACGCAGTTGGCGTCCGAGGGCAGGGCCGTCGATCTGGTTGGCCTGGTAGCCCTCCTTGGAGAGCCGGGCGCGAATCTCGGACACCGATTTGAAGCGGCCCGACTTGGCGAGCGAGAAGGCGCGCTCGAGTGCTGTCTCGTTGCTGTTCATAGGTGAGACTACAAAAGTTCGGGGCCAGATGACCAGCCCGCGCTGCAGAGCGGCACCAGCCCGGTATCAGAGGCGACCGGCGATCGCCTGCGCCACGCGCCGGGCCCATAGCGCGACGCCCGGGGGATCGCTGATGAGATCGTTGCGGATCTCGATCATGATCGCGGCAATACCGCGATCGTCGCCGTGGATCGGGATCGCATAGTCGCCCTGGCGGTCCGTCTTGTAGGGCTCGTTGATGCCGATCACGAGGCCGGGCGCGGCGAGGCGGTCTATCGCCGCAGCACCAAACGCGGCAGCCCCGTCGAACAGCACACCGGCGTGCCAGGGACGGTGCTGGCCGAAAAACACCGGCGTGAAGCTATGGATGCTCAGCAGCCGTGTCGGCACGCCGCTCGCCTGCCGCCGGTCGAGCTCGTCGGCGACGCAACGATGAAACGGCGTGAAAATCCGCTCGTCGCGTCGCGCGATCTCGGTCACGGCAAGACCGGCGTTGCCTGGAATGTCGGTCGCCTCCGAGCGCAGCGGAATGCTGTCGGGCGCGTCGAGCGGCCGGTTGAGATCGATCAGCAGTCGCGAGTAGGTGCCGAGGAATGCTGTAGCGCCGAGCGCCTGCGACAGCAGGCGGGTCACCGCCGCCGCGCCGATGTCCCAGGCGATGTGCCGTTGCAACTGATCGGCGGCCAGCCCCAGTCCGGCATACTGCGCCGGGATGTGGTTGGAGGCATGCTCGCATAAGAGGATCAGCTCGGCCGTCGAAATCGGTCATTTCGATCATATGTTGCCTTACATCGATAAAG
>JBDTVO010000032.1:0-16891 GCA_040007135.1 Devosia sp.
GTGCCGTTCTTCATCTTCGACAACCGCTTCGCGCTGAGCGGGGCGCAGCCGGAAGAGGTGTTCGAGATGGCGTTCAAGAAAGCGCTGGAAGAGGCGGCGTAGAGGCGCCGGAAAAAACAAAACGCCGGCCCGAAGGCCGGCGTTTTCGAATTCTGGTGTCAGTGAACCTTAGTTCAGGCTGAGGTTGCTCCAGGTGAGCGAGGCGTTGAGGCCCAGCGTGCCCTGGACGCTGAACGGCTGCAGCGCGAAGCTCTTCTTGGAGCCGCCGACGAGCCAGTTGGCGCCGAGGCCGACGATGAAGCTCTGCTCGGCCGAGGCGCCGACATACTGACCGGCAAGCGCGTGCTTGCTGTACTTGGTGCCGGTGGCGGCGAAAACCAGCCAGGCAAGCTTGCCCTTGACGGTGTAGCCGACATCGAGCCCGAGCTTCTTGATCGAGCCGGTGTAATGCTCGGACTTTCCGCCCTTGGCGGGCTTGAACCAGCAATCGACGGTCTTGTCGGAGCCGATGATGTAGCCGAAGCCGGAGCCGACGTCGCAAGTCAGCAGGCCGACCTTGACCTGTTCAGCGGACTGGGCGGCGCCAGCGGAAAGGCCGAGCAGGGCAGCGACTGCAGCAGCGGCGATAAGGGTTTTCATTGTGGACCTCGTGGTTTCGTTTTCTTGTCTGACGCGTCCCGGCAGATGGCCGGTGACAATGACTCACTCCGCGCCGCCAGTGGCGGCACTTGCGGAACTAGGCGCGCTCGGGCCGCGCGGGACGGGCCGTGGCAGTCGACGGAGCTGCGGGTAGGCCACTTTCGCGCTGGGCCCGCTTGCGGGCAAGCTTACGGGCACGACGGACGGCCTCGGCCTTCTGACGCGCCTTCTTTTCGGACGGCTTCTCGTAGTAGTTCCGCAGCTTCATTTCGCGGAACACACCTTCGCGCTGAAGCTTCTTTTTCAGCGCACGCAGCGCCTGATCCACATTGTTATCGCGAACAACTACTTGCAAGCGGAACCGCCCTTCGTGACCGTCGTCTGAGAATTGTGTTGAGCGCTTTTGCCAATAGCAATCGCGCCGACCGGCCAAGCCGGTCACCGTGGCGGTGCTTATAGTCCCAAGTTCAGGGCTTGTCCACAACGAGAATAAGCGAAAAAGCGCCTAATCGCGGGGCTTTGGCGGCTGGATGCGGTTGAGGTGGCCCATCTTCCGACCGGGCCGCGACTCGGCCTTGCCGTAGGCGTGGGGGCGCACGCCCGGGCCGAGGCGGGCGGGAATGGCCGCGATCTCGTCGCCGACGAGGTTTTCCATCACCACGTCCGCGAAGCGCGACGGATCGCCAAGCGGCCAGCCGGCAATGGCGCGGATGTGCTGCTCGAACTGGTCGGTGACGCACACGGCTTCGGTCCAGTGACCGGAATTGTGAACGCGGGGAGCGATCTCGTTGACGACGAGGGAGCCGTCGGCGAGCACGAAGAACTCGACGCCGAGCACGCCGACATAGTCGAGTGCCGTGGCGATGGCGGCTGCGTGACGACCGGCAAGGGTCGCGGTCTCCGACCGGATCTGTGCCGGCACGGTGGAGGTGCGGAGGATGCCGTCGCGGTGGACGTTCTCTGCGGGCTCGAAGGCGACCGTGGCGCCGTCGATGCCGCGAGCAAGGACCATCGAGACCTCGGCGGTGAACGGGACGAATGCCTCGAGCACCAGCGGGTGAGGCTGGAGGGTCGCGAATGCCGCCTCGCCGTCCGCGAGAGTAGAGATTCGCACCTGGCCCTTGCCGTCGTAGCCGAGTCGGGCCGTCTTGAGGATGGCGGGGGAGCCCAGCGCGGCAAGGGCGGGAGCAAGGTCGGTCAATGTCGCAACGGGCCGGTGCGGGGTCACCGGGATGCCGAGGCCGCCGATGAAGGACTTTTCGGCGAGCCGGTCCTGCGAAATCGCCAGCGCCTTTGCATTGGGGCGCAGCGGCTTCAGCGCGGCCAGCAGTTCCGCGGTGGCGGCGGGGACGTTCTCGAACTCGTAAGTGATGACATCGACAGCGCGGGCGAAGGCGGCAAGGGCGGTTTCGTCGTCGTAGGCGGCAACGGTGTGGTGCGGGGTGACCTCGAAAGCCGGGCTCTGGGGATCGGGGCAGTAGATGTGCGTTCTAAAGCCGAGGCGGGCGGCGGCGAGCGCCAGCATGCGGCCGAGCTGGCCGCCACCGAGGATGCCGATGGTCGACCCGAGGGAGAGCGGCTCAACCATCTTTTCGCGGGGTCGGTGCAACCTTGGCAGTTTGCTCGGCGCGGAACTTTTCGAGGCGGGCGGCGAGCTTGGTGTCGCTCAGGGCCAGCACAGCGGCGGCAAGCAGGGCGGCATTGGTGGCGCCGGCGTCGCCGATGGCGAGCGTGCCGACGGGCACGCCCGCCGGCATCTGGACGATCGACAGCAGGCTGTCCTGGCCGTTCATGGTGCGGGTCATGACCGGGACGCCGAAGACCGGAAGCGTGGTCATTGCGGCGATCATGCCGGGGAGGTGCGCGGCACCGCCGGCGCCGGCGATGATCACCTTGAAGCCTTCAGCCTTGGCCCCCTTCGCGAACTTTACCAGACGATCGGGGGTGCGGTGGGCGGAGACGATGCGGTCGTCATGCGGGATTTTGAGCGCGTCGAGGGTCTCGGCGGCGTGCTTCATGGTGGCCCAGTCGGACTGGCTGCCCATGACGATCGCCACCTCAGGCTTCGCGGCCATTCCGGCGCCCCCTTGCGGAGTGGCGCGTGTAGCCGAAAAGCCCTGGTCCCTCAAGCGATGATGTCGGGGATCAGCAGGTTCTCGAGCTGCACGATTCGGTCCTTGAGGGCGAGTTTCCGCTTCTTCAGGCGCTGCAGCAGCATCTGGTCGGACATGCCGGAGGCCGTGAGGGTGTGCACGGCGGCGTCCAGATCGGCATGTTCCTGACGCTTTGCCGCCAGCTCCATGCTCAATTTGGCTTCCTGCTCCTGGGTCAGCGGCAGCATGCCAAATCCCTGCAAGGTCCGCATTCCGGGCGGTTCACCGCGATGACTAGCGCATCGGCGGGGCTATTTACACTGGCTTTTCCACTTGTGCGCGCGACGGTCGACAAGCGTGTCATTTTGAGTGACCATCGCGTGTTCCGAAACGGTGATGGGAGTTGTCATGACAACTGAAGGCCATATCGCTGCTCTCGAACGGCGGCATAAGGATCTCGAACGCCAGATCGACGACGAGATGACGCATCTCAGTCGCGACGACATGGCGATCGCCTCGCTCAAACGCAAGAAACTGGAGATCAAGGACGAGCTGCCGCGGCTGCATCCGAGCCCCGCTGCCTGACGCGAAATTTGTCCTTACGGGACACAAAAACGGGCCCGGGTTCCTCCCCGGGCCTTTTTGTTTGTGGTGGGGCTGGTGCCCGGGGCGCCCCCACCCTCGATCCCTCCCCACGAGGGGGAGGGAGGGGAGCGCGCGGTGGGTTCAACCGCCACCTCGACCCTCCCCCTTTCTGGGGGAGGGGGAGAGGGGCCAATGGGTCCGTCAGGGGTTGCCGGAGTTGATTTCGAACCAGTAGCCGTTGGGATCCTGGAGGAAGATGGCGCGCATGCCGTCGGGGCGGGTGTTCACGGCGCCGGGGGTGCCCTTCATGTCGGAGAAGGCGGTGCCCGCGGCGCGGAGGCGGGCGAGGGTGGCATCGAAATCGGCGGCGGTGAGGGCGAAGTGGGTCTGCTTTTCGACGTGGACGCCCGAGATGTCGCCGGCCTGCACGTGAAAGCGCCGGCCATCGCCGATGTCGATCCAGCGGATGTCGCGGCCGCCCATCGGGTTGACGCCTTCGGCGAGGCCGAGGGTGCCGGTGAGGAAGGCGATGGATTCGTCGAGATCGCGGACGAGGAGGGCGATGTGGTCGAGGCGGTAGGTCATGTCGCGGGCCCCGGGGAGAAGACGCCGATCCAGCCGTCGTAGATCAGCTTGAGGGCGATGAAGAACACCAGCACGTAGGCGACCTGGTAGAACAGCTTTGCAGAAATGCGCCGGACGAGGAAGACGCCCAGCAGCATGAATGCCACGGCGGCGGGGACGAGGACGGCCCCGACTTCGAGGTTGGCAACGGAAAGCTGGCCGAGAAAGTAGTAGGGAACCAGTTTCGAATAGTTGATGACGAAAAAGAAGATGACGGTGGTGCCGGAATAAATGTTGGGCGGCAGACGCTGCGGCAGGAGATAGACTTGTGCCGGCGGGCCGCCGGTGTGGCTGATGAAGCTGGTGATACCCGCCACCGCCCCCCAGAAGATGCCACCGGGGACAGACGGGCCGGGGATGCGCCCGTGCTGGTGGGCGAGCAGCCAGCGGCGCCAGGGCACCACCGCGTCGACCAGGAACACCAGCGTGAGCAGACCGACGACGAGCAGCACTTCGGCGTCGGTGATGACCGACCACAGGGCCCAGCCGATCAGCGTGCCGGCGAGGCCGCCGATGAGCATGATGCGGATGTTGCGCCAGTCGACCTCGCGGCGAAAGGCGACAACGCCGATCAGATCCATGACGCAGAGCAGGGGCAGCAGCATGCCGGCGGCTTCGCGCGGCTCCATCACCAGCGAGAGGAGCGGCACCCCCACCATGCCGAGGCTGCCAAGCAGCCCGGATTTACTGAGCGCGACGAGGGCCACGGTGGCCAAAGCCACGGCCCAGAACCAGTAGTCGATCATGGGAGTCTCAGTCGGCGGGACCGACGCTATCGTCCCCGCGCCGGGCTGCTGTCAAGCGGCCCTATTCGGCGGCGGGTGTGGCGGAGGGCTTGGGTGCGGGCGCGGCGGGCTCGACCGGGATGGTGCGCTCGGCCTGCTCGCGGTCGGCCTGCATGACGCGGTCGAGCATTTCGGTCGAGCGGCGGACGAAGCCGATATAGGCGTCGCGGTCGCCGCGCAACTCGTAGCTCTCGCGCAGCAGGCGCTCGTCATGCTCCTCGAAGGCGGCGGCGAGCCGGCGCGCATCCTCGGCGGAGTGGCCGAGGGCCTTGAGGGCCTTTTCACCGAGCGTGATGGCGCCGCGGAAGGTCTCGCGCTCGATGGCATCGACGCCGAGCGCCATCAGTTGATGGGCGTGGCTGCGATCGATGGCGCGCGCGGCGATCTTGACCTTGGGGAAGTGCCGGCGGATCAGTTTGGCGGTGGCGAGGATGCGGTCGCCGTTGGCGACGGCGATGACGATCATTTCGGCTTCGGCAGCGCCGGCGGCGCGCAGCATGTCGAGGCGGCCGCCATCGCCGTAGAACACTTTTACACCGAAGCGCTTCACCAGGTCGATCTGCGCCGGGTCGTCGTCGATCAGCGTCATCGAGTGGCCCTGGGCACGCAGCAGGCGGGTGACGATCTGCCCGAAGCGGCCATAGCCGAGGACGATGACGCTGTGGCTCTGCGGCAGGTCGGTGGGCAGCTCGGCTGGCTTCTGCGACGCGGTGTTGAGGCGTGGGATGATGAACTTGTCGAAGACGAGCAGCAGGAACGGGGTCAGCGCCATCGACAGGGCGACGACGACGGCCCACAGCTCGCCATCGGCAGTGGGGACGATGTTGGCAGTGCGGCCCACCTGCAGCAGCACGAAGGCGAACTCGCCGGCCTGGCTCAGCAGCAGCGCAATCAGCAGCCGGTCGGCGAGGTGCATGCGGAAGAACGTGGCGAGGCCGTAGAGCACCGCGACCTTGATGCCGACGATGATGGCGACGATGGCGATGACCTTGAGCGGCTCCGACAGCAGCACGCCGAAGGCGATGCCGACACCGACGGTGATGAAGAACAGGCCGAGCAAGAGGCCCTTGAACGGCTCGAGATTGCTCTCGAGCTCGTGGCGGTATTCGCTGTCAGCAAGCAGCACGCCGCCGACGAAGGCGCCGAGCGCCGGGCTGAGGCCGAGGCTCTGGGTGGCGAAGGCGGCGGCGATCACCAGCAGCAGGCCGAGCGCGGTGAAGGCTTCGGGCACCTTGGTCGTTGCGACCCAGCGCATCAGCGGATTGATCAGGAAGCGCGCCGCCAGCGTCACGGCGATGAAGCCGACGATGATGAGCAGCGCCATCCACCAGCCGTAGGCGTTGCCGCCTCCCGCGGCAGCGACGGAAGCGCCGCTGGTGGCGGCGAGCACCGGGATCAAAGCGAGGATGGGGATGACGGCCAGATCCTGGACGAGCAGGATCACCAGCGAGGCGCGGCCGGTGTCGGTGGCGGTGATCGAGCGCTGCTGGATGGTCTGGATGGCGATGGCGGTCGAGCTCATGGCGATCGACAGGCCGATGATGAAGGCCGTCTGCCAGCTCGAGCCGAGCGCCATGGCGACACCGGCCACCAGCACGGCGGTGCCGAGCAGTTGCGGCAGGCCCATGCCGACGACTTTGTCCTTGAGGTGCCACAGCTCGCGCGGCTTCACCTCGAGGCCAATAAGGAACAGCATGATGACGACGCCGAACTCGGAGACGGAGCGGATGCTCTCGGCATCGGTGATGAGGCGGAAGCCGAAGGGGCCGACGGCGACGCCGGCGACGAGATAGCCGAGCACCGTTCCCAGCCCCAGCCACTTGAACAGCGGCACCAGGGCGACGGCGACGACCAGGAGAATGACGACGGCGAGCAGTGTATCCCCGGCCATGTCGCTCTCCTGGTGACGCTAAGCGGTTATTCGCGGTCGGTGGCGTCGGTGTTGCGCGGCGACTTCAGCTTGGCGAAGACGGAGTCGGCGTCAAGGTCTTCCTCGTGCTCGGGCCGATGCGATTCGCCCGAGGCCGGCGCGTCGGTGGCGCCGCTGCGGCCGCCGGCGGTGGCCAGCGCCTCCTCGGCGCTCATCAGCATGGTGCCGTGCTCGGCCTCGTCGGAGGCCGGTCCGCCCGACTTGGCAGCGGCGCGCTTCACCTCGAGGTCGAGGTCGATCTGGCTGCAGAGGCCGAGCGTCACCGGGTCCATGGGCTGGATGTTGGTCGAGTTCCAGTGGCTGTTGTCGCGCACCGAATCGATGGTCGACTTGGTGGTGCCGACGAGGCGCATGATCTGCGCGTCCTTGAGCTCGGGGTGGTTGCGCAACAGCCAGCGGATGGCGTTAGGCCGCTCGGTGCGGCGGGAAATTGGGGTGTAGCGCGGACCGCGGCGCTTGGTGGCAGGGACGTGGACCTTGGGATCGAGGAGCTGCATCCGGTATTCCGGATCGGCCTCGGCCTTCTCGATTTCCTCGCGGGTCAGCTGGCCGTTCTGCAGCGGATTCACGCCCATGATGCCGCCGGCAACATCGCCGTCGGCCACACCCTGCACCTCGAGGGGATGGAGGCTGCAGAAGGCGGCGATCTGCTCGAAGCTGAGGGCAGTGTTGTCGACCAGCCAGACGGCGGTCGCCTTGGGCATCAACAGGGACGTGGCCATGATAAAACTCGCTTTCCGGTGCGGCCGGGTGTTCCACCGGCGCGCCCGCCTCAAGCACTATGCATAAGGGGGATTAGCCCGAATATAGCGGGCATTTTGGCCGGTTTCAACGGCGGAGTGGCGATCAGCCGACGACGAGGACCACCTTCCCGTAGTGGGCGGGGTCTTCCATGGCGCGGTGGGCATCGGCGGCGGCGGCCAGCGGCAGGCGCAGCAATTTTGGGTGCGGCAGGGCCGGATCGGGCAATGAAGGCCACAGATGTTGCAGCAAATGCGCGGCAATTGCCGCCTTGGTGGCCGCCGATTGCGGCCGGAGGGTAGAGCCTGAAAGGGTCAACTGCTTGGCGACGATCTTGTTGAGCGGCAACTCGCCCTTGCCGCCGGCCTGCGTTGCGGCGAGGGCGATGTGGCCGAAACGGGCGGCGGCGAGGACCATCTGCGCAGTAAAGCTGGCGCCAACGGTGTCGAGGACGCGGTCGACGCCTTTGCCGCCAGTGAGCTCGAGGGCCCGGGCGACGATATCCTCGGTGTCGCGGCGGATGACGGCGCGGGCGCCGAGCGCCGTGGCGTAGTCGGCCTTGGCGGCGGAGGAGACGATGGCGATCGGATCGGCGCCGAGGATTTTTGCGATCTGGATAGCGGCGCCGCCGAGCCCACCGGCCGCGCCCGAGACGAGAAGGCTCATGCCGGAGCTGAGCCCGGCGCGCATCACCAGCGTCTGGGTGATGGTGAACCAGGTCTCGGGCAGGGCGGCGGCGTCGATCAGCGGCCAGTTGAGCGGGGCGGGCAGCACCTGGCCGACAGGCACCGCGACGTATTCGGCGTAGCCGCCGCCGTTGCAGAGGGCGACGACGTAGTCGCCTTCCTTCCACGGGCCGGCGTCGTGGGCGATTTCGCCGGAGACTTCGAGGCCGAGGAGCGGCGAGGCACCGGGCGGCGGCGGGTAGAGCCCGGCCCGCTGGGCGAGGTCGGGGGCGTTGACGCCGGCGGCGGTAACCCGGATCAGCACCTCGCCCGGGCCGGGCGACGGGACGGGCAGGCGGGCCACGTGCAGGGTTTCGGGGCCGCCGTTGCCGGCTGCGACGATGGCGTTCATTTCATTGGGCAGGGCCATAGAGGCGACTGTGCGCGCCTTCCGGCTTGCGGGGCAAGGCTCAACGGCTAGAGTCGGCGGAAACGCGGGAGGTCCGGATGTTTGACGACGAGGCGGCGAAGAAGCCCAGGGGCCACGAGGTTGGCATGATCATCGAGGCGATGTCGGTGGAGGAACTGGGCGAGCGCATCGACATGCTTGAGGCAGAGATCGCGCGGCTGAAGGCGGCGATCGAGGCGAAGAAGAAGAGCCGCGATGTTGCGGCGTCGCTGTTCAAGCTCTGAGCGGGACCGTCCGGCGCTGTTTCAGGCGAAGGGGAGCGATTGGGACAGCGTTCCACCGACACGGACGGGGCTGACCTGGCGCACGAGGCCGGTGCTGTCGTCGGTCTCGATGGCGATGCCGCAGAGCGTCGCCTCGCCCTCGGCCGGGGTGAAGCGGCCACCGGAGACGCCGGTGAGGAAACGGTTGAGCGGCTCCTCCGGATCGACGCCGATGACGGAATCGTAATCGCCGCACATGCCGGCATCGGCCATCAGCGCCGTGCCGCCCTTGAGGATGCGGGCGTCGGCGGTGGGGATGTGGGTGTGCGTGCCGACAACGAGGCTGGCGCGGCCATCGAGAAAGATGCCCATCGCCTGGATCTCGGAGGTGGCCTCGGTGTGGAAATCGACGAGCACGGCGTCGGCCTGCTCGCCCAGCGGACAGGCGGCGATGGCGGCCTCGACGGCGCGGAACGGATCGTCGATCGGGTCCATGAAGACGCGGCCGAGCGCATTGATCACCAGCACCCGGCGACCGTTGCGGCCTTCGATCAGATTGGCGCCGTGCCCGGGGGTGCCCTCGGGCATGTTGAGCGGGCGGATCAGCGTCGGCTCGCGGCCGATGTAAGTCAGGGTGTCGCGCTGGTCCCAGGCGTGGTCGCCCAGCGTCACCGCATCGGCGCCGGCGGCGCGCAGTTCGTTGAAATGCGGCTCGGTGAGGCCGCGACCGTGGCTGGCGTTCTCGCCGTTGACGACGACGAAATCGAGGCCGTGCGTGGCGATGAGGCCGGGGAGGCGGGCGGTGATGGCATCGCGGCCGGCCCGGCCGACGACATCGCCCAGAAACAGCAGCCTCATGCCGCCTCGCGGGTGAAGTTGCGGGCGCCAAGCTCAGTGACGATCATGTCGAGGGGGATGTCGTGCGGTTCGCTCGGAATTTCGTCGATCTCCTGGTTGGCAAAGGCGATGCCAACGAGACGCGGCCGCCGCGACAGGCGCTCGAGCGTGCGGTCGTAGTAGCCGCCGCCGTAGCCGAGCCGGGTGCCGCGGCTGTCGAAGCCGAGGAGCGGCATGATGATGAGGTCGGGCTCGACCTGAGGCGCAAGGTCGGAGGGAGCGAGGGTGCCGAAGCCCGCCTCATAGAGCGCCGCGTTCGGCTCCCACAGGCGGAGCACCAGCGCCTGGCCTTCGCCGACGACCACCGGCAGGCAGACGGGCTGCTGGCTGTCCATGAGGCGGATGAGGATGGGCTGGCAGTCCATCTCGTCCTTGATCCGCCAGTAGCCGGCGACGATGTCGGTGGGCTTCAGGTCGACGGCGGCGAAGAAGTGCTCGGCGACGGTCTTGCCGGCGGCGGCGCGGACCGGGTCGCGGAGTGCGGCTCGGGCCTGCCTGGCCTTCACCCGGAGCGCGGCCTTTGCCGCTTCGATCTGAGGATCCGCCAAGATACCTGCCGCCAACAATAAGGTGCCGCCCTGGCCGTGGGACATTCGATCCCGGGAACCTACTGACGTAGGTGGGCGCCGTGTGTCCGAACCCACGGGTCCGGTCAGGGACAGCTCCCTAAGGATCGATAAGGCCCCGGGGATGTGATGGTCCGCACGCACCGGGCAGCGCGTGGAATATAGGCACGATGCGCGGCGAGGGCAAATCCGGGCTGCAGAAATAGGCAATGGACCTTGGGCGGCGGCTGCGGTGTCGTATATGCCGGGCCTACCAAGCTGGAGGGTGGCGGGTGATTTCGGAAATCCTGATCGTGATGATCGCCGCCATCGCGGTGACGGTGATCGCCGAGCGCCGCGGCATCCAGGCGCCGCTGCTGCTGGCGGCGGTGGGGCTGGCGGCGTCCTTCATTCCCGGACTGCCGCGGCTCGAGCTGGAGCCCGAGATCATCCTCACGGTGGTGCTGCCGCCGCTGCTGTTTTCGGCGGCGACAGAGTTTTCGTTCGTGAGCTTTCTCAGGCGACTGGGGTCGATCCTCAATCTGGGGGTGTTCCTCGTGGCGGTGACCACGGGAATCGTCGGGGCGGTGGCGGCGGCGGTGGTGCCGGGAATGCTGCTGCCGGTGGCCCTGGTCCTCGGCGCCGTGGTGTCGCCACCCGACGCGGTGACCGCGGTGGCGGTGGGACGCAAGCTCAAGCTGCCGTCGGCGATGATGACGGTGCTCAAGGGCGAAAGCCTGATCAACGACGCGGCGGCGCTGACCTTCTTTACGTTCGCGGTGGCGAGCGTCGCGGGCACGCATCTGTTCATCCAGAACATCGTGGTCTACCTGCTCTATGCCTCGATCGCGGGGTTCCTCTTGGGTCTCGTGCTCGGGGCAGTCGTCCATCAGCTGCGGATGCCGATTCCGAGCGCCTCGCTGGCAACAGTGCTGACCGTGGTGGTGCCATTCGCGGCGTATCTGCTGGCCGAGGAAATGGGTGCCTCGGGCGTGCTGGCGGTGGTGGCGGCGGGACTGTCGCTGGGGCACACGGCGAGCGATACCCGCTATGACGCGCGAATCCAGGAGCAGCAGTTCTGGCGCACCGTCGATGCGCTGCTCGAGGCCTTCGTCTTCGCCTATATCGGGCTGCAGTTCCGCTGGGTGATCGCCGATGCGGGAGCGGGGGGCGTCAACGTTCCCGAACTGCTGCTGGTGTCGCTGGTGGTGCTGGTGGCGGTGATCGTGGTGCGGATCGGCTGGGTGTACCTGACGTCGATCTTTTCGCGCTGGCGCGCCAGGGTCGGGGCGAAGCAGGTGGCGAAGCTCGACCAGTACCTGGCGCTGCCGGCAGAGGAGCGGGCGGTCAAGTTCGAGCGGCTGGAGCGGACGGCGGGCCGACGCGGCCGCCTGGCGCAGCGGATCGAGCAGGCGCGCGAGGCGCGGATGCAGGGCGGCTTCCAGTTGATGCCGGCGTTCACCTGGCAGGAGAACGCGGTGATCTCGTGGACCGGGATGCGCGGCGTGGTGACGCTGGCGGCGGCGGCGGGCGTGCCGCTGGTGACAGCGAGCGGTGCGCCGTTCCCCGGGCGCGACGTGATCCAGGTGGTGGCGTTCGTCGTCACCATCGGAACGCTCCTGGTGCAGGGCGTGACGCTGCCGTGGCTGATCCGCTGGCTGAAGATCGGCGCCGCGGGTGACGAGGAGGCGCGCGAAAAGCAGGTCGAGCTGGCTGAAGCCATCGGCCACACGGCGACGGTCGAAGTGATTGCCGCCTATCGTGACAGGCAGACCGACGACGCCAAGCGGCGGATGGCCGAGGCGATGCTCAGCCGGATGGAGGCGCAGGGCGGCGCGCGGGTGAGCGCCAACAGCAACGACGACGGCGCGGTGATGGCGCTGGCCCAGGAGATGCTGGCGGCGCGGCGCGCGGCGCTGATCAAGGCGCGGGACGAGCGTCGGCTCGACGACGAGGTGATGCGCGAGGCTTTGGAGCAGATGGACCTCGAGCAGGCGGTGATGGCGAACTGGACGCCGGGACGGCTGCGCTAGAGGCGGTCGTCAGCCGGGAGCCATACGTTCGACGGCCGGGTCGATGGCATCCCATGCCTGTCCACGGACGCTATAGGTCAGTGCCTGCGGATTGAAGGCGGCCGGGTCGTCGAGGCTGCCGGCGTGGATGGAGATGAGATCGGGCATCGCCGCGAAGGTCAGATAGACCGGCGCTCCACAAATGGGACAGAAGGCATGGAATTTCTCGTTGCCGCTGTCGGCGATGACGCCCCATTGCGAGGCGACGCCGGTGACATGGACGCGAGCGCGATCGGGGAAGGTGAGGTACGAGCTGTGGCCGGTGCCGCTGCGCTTCTGACAGTCGCGGCACTGGCAATGGTTCTCGAACACCGGCGCGCTCCGGGTCTGGTAGCGGACGGCGCCGCAGGCGCAGCCGCCGGAATAGATTCCTGACATCGATCAGGCGGCCTTGGGCTTGGCGAAGAGGTCGATGCCGCTGCCGGTCTCGAGGAAGGACTTTAGGCTCGACAGCACTGCCGGCCAGCCCTCGCTGATCCCCTTAACCATGCGGCTGCCGGCTTCAAGCTCGTCGTGGGTGACGGTCAGGCGAACCATGGTCTCGTATTCGACGATGTCGAAGGTGACGCGGCTGTAGGCGCCGGGATCGGCGGCCTGCGACTCATTTGCCCAGGTGATGACGAGGCGGCTCGGCGGGGTCGACTCGACCACCTTGCCGACCATATCGACGGCACGCCGGTCGTCGGCCCGCACATGCTGCCAGGACGAGCCGGGCTGCCAGTCGGAGATGTTCTCGTGGGCCCAGTACTGCCGTGCCAGTGCGGGCATGGTGATGGCGTCGAACACTTGCTGCGGGGTCGAGCGGATATAGGTGACGTAGACGAAGCTGATGGTTTCGGCAGGCATCGTTATTCTCCTTCGAGTTGTTTTTTCAGGTCGTGGAGCAGGCCCAGCCGTCCACGTTCAAATTTGCGCACCCACCGCTCGTAGACATCGTGCAGCGACACGGGATTGATGAAATGCAGCTTCTCGCGACCCCGCCGCACGGTGCTCACGAGGTTGGCCTCCTCGAGAATGCCCAGATGCTGGGTGGCCGATTGCCGGGCCATCTCGAGGTCCTCGCACAGTTCGCCGAGCGACTGGCCGTTACGGGCGTAGAGCCGGTCGAGCAGCTTCCGGCGGGTCGGATCGGCCAGCGCCCGGAAGACCTTGTCAGCGTCCATCGTGGGTCACTCGCATGCCGGGAAATTTGGCAGGTAGATACCTGCATGTCAAGGGCAGGTTTTTACCTGCATATTGGGCGAGAGCGTTGCCGGGTGGGTGCGAAAGGCGGAGTTGCGGAGAGGGCCTACGTGCTGGTTTCGTCGATGCCGACGGCGATGGATTCGAGGCGCAGGGCCGCGTCGGCGAGGCGGCGGGCGAATTTCTGCTCGAGCGCCTGGTAGTCCTCGGCGAGGTGCTCGCCGGCGATGTTGAGCCGCTCGACTTCGGATTCGAGCGCGGCGATGCGGCGCCGGCTTTCGCCGAGCTCGTCGAGCACGCCGATGCCCGCCATGACGGTGAGGCGGGCGTCGCCGATCTCGCCGAACTGGCCCTTGAAGGTGTCGACCCGGTGATCGAACGCGGCGGCGAGGTCGAGCAGATGCTGCTCCTCGCCCTCCTCGCAGGCCATGCGGTATTTCTTGCCGGCGATTTCGACCAGAACGTCGGGCATCAGCGCGCCAGGACCTCGTTGACGACATCCATGGCGACGACGAGCCGGCGCGCCACTTCGCCGGAGGCATCGTCGAGCCGCCGGGCGCGGGCGCTGGCCTTGTCGAGATCGACGGCAAAGCGCGCGCGGTCGGCGATGAGCTTTTGCGCATCGGCCTCGGTGCGGGCGTGGGCGCGCTGGCGGCCGGCGAGATCGCGAACGGCAGTTTCGAGCCGCGACATGGCGTAGTCGAGCTGGGCCGACGCCGCCTCGTAGCTCAGTTGGGTGTTGTCCATAGCTCCGCCCGCCGCCTGCGACTCCATGAGCGCAGTATAGGCCGGTGTCATTGACAGGCAAACCGAACCTGTTAAGCCAGTTGCCGCCTCGCCGGGAACCCCGGAAAGCCCCTGAAAACCTAGGAAAACGAGCGGATTCACATGCCCAATTCCAAGACCGCCGATGCCATGGCCAACGCCATCCGCTCCCTCGCCATGGATGCGGTGGAGAAGGCCAATTCGGGCCATCCGGGGTTGCCGATGGGCTGCGCGGATATTGCCACGGTGCTGTTCACCAAGGTGATGAAGTTCGATCCGATGCATCCGGAGTGGCCGGACCGCGACCGTTTCGTCCTGAGCGCCGGGCACGGCTCGATGCTGCTCTACGCGGCGCTGTACCTGTCGGGCTACGAGGACGCGACGATCGAGGAGATCAAGATGTTCCGGCAGCTCGGCAGCAAGACTGCGGGGCATCCGGAATATCATTTCCTCAAGGGCATCGAGACGACGACGGGACCGCTCGGGCAGGGCATCGCCAACGCTGTGGGCATGGCGGTGGCGGAGGCGAAACTCGCGGCCGAGTTCGGCGGCGAAGTGGTCGACCATCACACCTGGTGCCTGTGCGGTGACGGCTGCCTGATGGAAGGGATTTCGCAGGAGGCGATTTCACTCGCCGGGCACCTCAACCTCAACAAGCTGACGCTGATCTGGGACAATAACGGCATCACCATCGACGGCCACGTGTCGAACGCCGACTCGACCGACCAGCTGAAGCGTTTCGAGGCCAGCGGCTGGAACACCATTGCAATCGACGGCCACGATCAGGCGGCGGTGGAAAAGGCGCTGAGCGATGCGCGCAAGTCGACGCGGCCGCTGCTGATTGCGGCGAAGACGACGATCGGCTTTGGCGCCCCGCACAAGCAGGGGACCGAGAAGGTGCACGGCTCGCCGCTCGGCAAGGACGAGCTGGCGGCGGCCAAGGCGACGCTGGGGATCACCTATCCGGCGTTCGAGATTCCGAAGGAAACGCTGGACGCCTGGCGGGCAGCGGGAACGCGGTCGGCCAATGCGTTCGGCGCCTGGCAGGGGCGGCTCGCGGCGCTGGATGCGGGCAAAAAGAGCGAGTTCGAGCGGCGGCTCAAGGGCGACCTGCCCAAGGCGCTGGCCGGAGCGCTCGATGCCTATAAGCAGAAGCTCGCAGCCGACAAGCCGAAGGTCGCGACGCGCAAGTCGAGCCAGATGGCGCTCGACGTGATCAATGCGCATACGCCGGAGACCGTGGGCGGCTCAGCCGACCTGACGGGTTCCAACCTCACCAATACGCCCGAGACGCTGCCGTTTACGCAGACCGACCGCACGGGGCGCTACATGCGCTACGGCATCCGCGAGCACGGCATGGCGGCGATCATGAACGGTATGGCGCTGCACAAGGGGCTGATCCCCTATGGCGGCACCTTCCTCGTGTTCACCGACTATGCGCGGCCGGCGATCCGGCTCAGCGCCATCATGGAGCAGCGTGTCATCTATGTGATGACGCACGATTCGATCGGACTGGGCGAAGACGGGCCGACGCACCAGCCGGTGGAGCACCTGGCGGCGCTGCGGGCGATCCCGCACCTGCAGGTGCTACGGCCGGCCGATGCGACCGAGACGCTCGAGTGCTGGCAGATCGCGCTCACCTCGCACAAGCCGTCGATCCTGGCGCTCAGCCGGCAGAACCTGCCGGCGCTGCGCACGACGTATGTGAAGGACAATCTCAGCGCCCGGGGCGCCTACGCGATCGCCGGCGACGACAAGGCCGACGCGGTCATCTTTGCGACCGGATCGGAAGTTGCCATCGCGGTGGACGCATTGCCGTTGCTCAAGGCAAAGGGCATTTCGGCCAAGGTGGTCTCGGTGCCCTCGCTTGAGCTGTTCATGGCCCAGCCAGACGAGTATCGCGCCAAGGTCATCGGCATGCCGAAGGCGCGGGTCGCCATCGAGGCCGGGATCGGCCTCAGCTGGCAGCGGCTGCTGGGCGAGAAGGGCCACTTCGTCGGCATGCATTCGTTTGGCGCCAGCGCTCCGGCCGAGGCGCTGTACGACTATTTCGGCATCACGCCCAAAGGCGTGGTTGAAGCCGTAACCGTGCAGTTGTAAGCACCGCCGTTCCCCGAACTTCCAAGGATCGATCATGGCTACCCGCGTCGCAATCAATGGCTTTGGCCGCATCGGCCGGAACATCCTCCGCTCCATCATCGAGTCGGGACGGACCGACCTCGAAGTGGTGGCGGCCAATGATCTGGGGCCGGTCGAGACCAACGCGCATCTGCTGCGCTACGACAGCGTGCACGGGAAATTCCCGCATGAGGTGACAGTCACCGGCGACATGATCGATGCCGGCGGGCAGCGCTTCAAGATGACGGCGGTCAAGGATCCGTCGCAGCTGCCGCACAAGGAACTGGGCGTCGACATCGTGCTCGAGTGCACGGGGATTTTCACGAGCAAGGAGAAGGCGTCGGCGCACCTGACGGCGGGCGCGAAAAAGGTGATCATCTCGGCGCCGGCGGATGGCGCGGACTACACGATCGTCTATGGCGTCAATGACAAGGGGCTGAAGAAGGAGCACGTCGTCATTTCGAACGGTTCATGCACCACCAACTGCCTCGCGCCGATGGCGATGATCATGGACGAGCTGGTGGGCATCGAGAAGGGAATGATGACGACCATCCATTCCTATACCGGCGACCAGCCGA
>JBDTVO010000033.1:0-16035 GCA_040007135.1 Devosia sp.
GCCGGGGCGGGCGGCGCCGCCCTCCTCGCCGTGGCGGGCATCGGCGCCTTCCTCGGCGCCGCGCACCGGGCGCTGCTCGTTGGGGCCGGACTTGGTGATGCCGTGCGAGATGAAGTTGACCGCGTCGAGCCGGCTCATGTCCTGCTGCTCGAGGAAATAGGCAGCGTGGCTCTCACGCTCGGCGAAGATCGCGACGAGCACATTGGCGCCGGTGACTTCTTCCTTGCCGGACGACTGGACGTGGATCACGGCGCGCTGGATGACGCGCTGGAAGGCGGCAGTGGGCCGCGCGTCCTGGCCGTTGGGGACCACGAGGCTGTCGAGCTCCTCGTTGATGAAGTCCTCGAGGTCGCCCTTGAGGGCCTCGATGTCGACATCGCAGCCGGTGAGGACGGCGATGGTGTCGCGGTCGTCGGTCAAGGCCAGCAAGAGGTGTTCGAGCGTGGCGAATTCGTGAGCGCGCTCCCGGGCCAGGTTCATCGCCTGATGCAGGGCCTTTTCCAGTCCGCGGGAGAAAGAAGGCATGTGCTAGGTCCTATTGCTTTTCCATCACGCATTGCAGCGGATGCTGGTTCTTACGTGCGGTGTCCATGACGCGCGCAACCTTGGTTTCGGCGACTTCGTAGGGATACACCCCGCACTCCCCCACTCCCTTGGTGTGGACGTGCATCATGATGTTGGTGGCGTCTTCGCGGGACTTGTTGAAGACGTCCTGCAGCACCAGGATGACGAATTCCATGGGCGTGTAGTCATCATTGAGGAGCAGCACCCGGTAGAGGTTCGGGCGCTGGGTCTTGGTCCGCGGCTTGGCGCGGGTGATCGTGCTGGCGTCGGACTTGCCGCCGCCGTCGTTGCTGCGCTGACCGTCGCGCGCCGCCCTAGGGCCAAGCCCCGGCCCGGCGGTGGCCCGGGTCGCCTGATCTAAAGTCAGCGATCGATCAAAACGACGCAGCATGGTGAAGCCATTATGTAGGCAAAACTTGCCCGCTGTTAAGGGGTGCCCCGCGCCTCGGGCGATTGCGGCCGTCACTCCTCCGACCCGGCCGATGGTGGCCGATCCCGCAGTGCTTGGCATTTTACGGAATGGTAAGGCGGACGCCCCTATTCTGCCTCAACTGGAGGCGATGGGCGCTGCTTGGGGGAAGCCCGCGTCATACCCGCCATCAATCGCTAAAGAGGGCCGGAACGGCCCCGCTTGTTTGGAGTACGGGGTTGGCTTCCCAAGGGATCTTCAGGTTTTCGCGCCATGCCCTGTGGCGCTTGATCGCAGTGCTTCTGCTCGGACTGGTTGTCCTCGGTCCCAGTGTGGCCGAGGCCAAGGTGCCGCGCGAGTATGCGGGCATCGTCGTCGACGCCAAGACCGGCAAGGTGCTGTATTCGAGCAGCGCCGATGCTCTGCGTTACCCGGCGTCGGTCTCCAAGGTGATGACGCTCTACATCCTGTTCCAGGAGCTGAACGCCGGGCGCATCAAGCTCAGCGACAAAATGCCCGTCAGCAAATGGGCCGCCGGCGCCTCGCCAACCAAACTCGGCCTCAAGGCCGGATCGACGATTACGGTCGAAAACGCCATCAAGGCGATCGTCACGCTCAGCGCCAACGACATGGCGCGCGTCGTCGCCGAATACATCGCGGGCAGCGAGGGCGCTTTTGGCAAGCGCATGACATCGACGGCGCGGGCCCTCGGCATGTCGCATACGACCTACGTCAACGCCTCGGGCCTGCCCGACAGCCGGCAGGTGACGACGGTGCGCGACCAGGCCCGGCTCGGCGTTGCCATCTACGAGCATTTCCCGAAGTACTACGCCTATTTCCAGACGGCGAGCTTCAGCTACGGGCGCCGCACCTACGGCAATCACAACAACCTGCTCGGTCACCACGGCATCGACGGGATCAAGACCGGCTATACCGGTGCCGCCGGGTACAACCTGCTGACGGCGGCACGGGTCGACGGCAAGCACATCGTCGTGGTCGGGTTCGGCTTTGCGTCCGCGGGCAAGCGCGACGCCAAGGTCCGCGACCTGGTCGACAGCTACCTGCCGCAGGCGCGGTCGGGCGACTACCTCGAAGCCGCGCTCATTCCGGTGCCGGGACGCAAGGGGCCCGCACTTCCTGCGAGCGACAGCGACACGGCGGTGGCTTCGGCGCCGCCGATCATGCCGATGCCAGCGCCCGCGTTCCGCATCCTGTCGGATGACGAAGCGCCTGCCGACCCGCAGATCGGGATCGGCGACGTCGACACTGTCGACACCGCCAGCCTTGCGCCGCAGCCGATGGCGCTGCCGGTCGATCTTGGGATGCCGCCGGCGCTCAACGCGGCGACGGCCCTGAGCGGCGCGCCGAAGGCTGCCGAGATCCCAAGCACTGCCGCCGCCTACGCCCCGGCTCCCGGGCGTGGCGCCCCGCCCGCGCCGCTCGGCCAGACCCGGCCCTCGGCGCCGCTGGTGCCGCCGGTCGGTGTTGGCGACGAGGGCCAGCCGATCGACCTGATGACGTCGGGCAGCATTGCCGCCGATGCCAGCGCGACGACGCAGGTGGCGGAGATTGCGCCCGAGCAGCCGATGCCGCCGGCCGCCACGGCGACACCTGCCGACCTGGGTTGGGTGGTGCAGATCGGCGCCTCGCCGACGCAGATGGGCGCCACCGGGCTCGTGCTCAATGCCGGCCATAAGGTATCGGCGCTGGCACCCTTCCAGGGCTATGTCGAGCGCTTCGACAAGAACGGAGAGACCTATTTCCGCGCCCGCTTCGGGGGTTTCCCCGGACCGGATGCGGCGAACGATATGTGCAAGCAGCTCAAGCAAATGAAACTGAGCTGCCTCGCGATGCAGGGATAGCACGACGGGGTAGCCGATCACGGGAAGCGCGTTTGTGGCATGTGTATGGAGTAGCCCAAATGAGCGACACGACGAGCCTGAGCGAATTGGCCCGCTTTATCGGCCAGTCATCACTATCCGGCGATGCGGGGGCGAGCCGGACTGCGATGAACGACATTGCAGGCCGCCTCGCTCGTAAGCCGCAGACGCAACAGAAGGTCTCGGATCTTCTGGCCGTCGTGCTCACCCTTTCGGGTCGCACACGGCGCGTAGTCATGCCCAAGGTCGAGATCGATCTCGACGTGTTCATGCCCGACGGCGCGCGGGCGGTACGGATGCTGCTGCCGGAATAGAGCTCAGGCCCTGCGGCGGAGCGCGGCTGCCGGTTCGGGCCGCGCGACCCGCAGGATCGACGCCGGTTCAGCGACGACGACGCGGTTGCGGCCGCGAGCCTTGGCTTCGTAAACGGCGGCATCGGCCGCCGCGAGCAGGATCTCGAGAGCGACCGGCTGCCGGGTGGCCGCCACGCCGATGCTCACCGTGGTGCTTGCAACACCGCCCCGGCCCGGAACCTCCATCGCCTCGAGCGCGCCGCGCACGCGCTCGGCCACGGCAATGGCTTCGTCAGCCTCGGTCTCGGGCAGGTCGAAGCAGAACTCCTCGCCGCCCATGCGAAACAGATGGTCGCTCGGACGCACCGCCTGCTCGGCGGTGTCGGCGAAGGCCTTGAGCATACGGTCGCCGATCTCGTGGCCGAAGCGGTCGTTGATCGACTTGAAGTGATCGAGATCGAGGACCAGCAGCGCCAGGGCGCTGCGTTGTCCCGATGTCCTCCGCCGGTCGATGCGCTCAGCGAAATCGCCAAAGGCGCGGCGGTTGAGCAGCCCGGTCAGCGGATCGGACATGGCGAAGCTGCGCTGCTCGGCCTCGCGGCGCTCGCGTGTCAGCGAGAAGAACAGGATGGCCGCGAACGCGACGTGGATCGACACCAGAAGAACGAAGGCGCCGAGCCATGCCGAGTCGACGGGCTGGCCGCCCAGTGGGAACGGCGCCACCGATGCGGTGGCAACGCGAACGGTCATCAGCACGGCAAAGCTCGCGAAGGTCACAAGCAGTGGCCGGCGCGAGGGCAGCGCCTCCTCGTGGGCGAGGTGCAGTTCCCAGGCGGCCGCGGCGCAGAGCATGGCGTTCACCAGCGAGACGATGATGACGCGAGGGGCGATCTCCGCCCTGATCTCGGGAATGAGGCAGAGGCCAAGCCAGCCGAGAGCAATCGCGGCGAGCGGCCAGAGGAGCAGGCGGCGGCCGTAGAACAGGCGAATCCCCTGCCAGAGACAACCGATTGCGACCATGCGCAGGGCATTGCCGACAGCGATCGGGGCGAACTCGGTTTCCCATCCGGGGCGGGTGTAGAAAATGATCGCCGCGCCGCCGAGGATCAGTGGCGGGCCCCACCAGAGGAACCATGCCGACGATCGATCGCGCAGCCAGAAAAAGACAAAAGTCGCGCCCTGCAGGATGAGCACCGCAGCGCAGGCGACGAGGATGGTAAAGGGGTCGAGCTGCACGCCAGCACCGCCTCCACGCGGCAGCAGGATGCTAGCGCAACACTTCTTTCACGAAGCTGAATCCCGCTGCGAATTCTAGCTCGTGGTGGCCATGTGCTCGAACGCTGCGGGGGCCTTCTCGCCCTCGGAGAACGCCGCTAGCGCCGCCTTGCGGGCGTCGGCGCGTTCGCTGACCGGCAGGCGCAGGGCCTCGAGCAACTGGCGGTATTCCTGGCGCGCGCTCAGGTGCGACATGGACGGCATGCCGCCAAGCATATCGTCGTCGAGCGGGTCGAAGACGGTCAGTCCCATGGGAAACAGCGAGCGGAAGATCACCCGCTCGGCGATGCCCTCGGCCACCCGGGCGCCAAGGCGGGTCGCGATCTTTTCGATTGCCTGCTGCACCAGCCGCATCGAGCGCGACGACAGCATGGATATACGGTTGCGCACGAGGATCCAGTCGATGGTGCGGCCGTCGATTGCGAGGCGCTCGGTGCGCGCCCGCTGCACCAGGCGGGCGTAGTGGCTCATCTCGCGCGGATCGCCGGTGACCGGATCGACGTGCGCCATGACGTCGAGGTCGATCAGGCTGTCGTTGAGCGGCGTGATCAGGGTATCGGCCAGCGAATGGGCGAGCCGGGTCAAGTGGGTGTCGAACCCCGGGGTGTCGATGAGGAGGAAATCGGCGACGCCTTCCACCTCAACCACCGCCTGGCGGAAGAGGTCGAATTCGAGCTTCTGGTTTTCCCGGATCGAGTCCGACTTGGTCAGCGGCAGGTGGAAATGCGTGGTGTGGGGTAGATCGAGGTCGCGCGCCTGGGCCCACGAGCGCCGGTTCTTCACGTAGTTGGTGAAAGTCTGCTGGCGCGAATCGACGTCGATCGAGGCGACGCGGAAGCCCTGGTAGAGCAGATAGACCGCCAGGTGAAATGCCGTGGTGGACTTGCCCGAGCCGCCCTTTTCATTGCCGACGACGATGACATGCGTGCCCGTGCGCCCCATGACGGTCTCCATGCCCCCGCGCGGAATCTGCGGCAAAATTGTGATTTGGTTCAAGAGGCAGTTTGGCCACAACGCGGGGTGCTGGCTGCCACAAGAGCTTGACGCCGACTCGCTAGATCAGCCCCAGCCGGCTCAGCTCCAGCGCAAGATCGGCGTCGCCGTCCTCGGCAAAGCCGGCGACGGCGAGATCGAGAGGCGCGTCCTTTGGGTCGAGATAGCGCCACCCCTGAAAGGCGGACTTCGGTCGTGGCGTTACGCGCACAAGATCGGGCGCCATGATGATGTCGCAGCAGGCAAGGCCCTGCGCGTCGCGCGCCTCGGCGAGCCGCAGGATCGGCTGGCGGCAGCGCACGACACCCGAGATCACCCAGTAGATCGAACCGATGCCCTCGATCTCGGTGCGTCGCTTGGGCATGGTGC
Organism: Devosia sp.; assembly: GCA_040007135.1. GTDB lineage: Bacteria > Pseudomonadota > Alphaproteobacteria > Rhizobiales > Devosiaceae > Devosia_A. Next base: position 5,784 of record JBDTVO010000033.1, read on the forward strand.
GGGTGCGGTGGACGTGCACGTCCTCGCCGTAGTCGGCGCCCCACCAGTGAGCGCGTTCGTTGCGGTAGGACTCGAGTTCATCGAGCGTTGCTACGCCGACGCAGAGCTTGATCAGGTGCATCACGGCTGCGTACGCGGCACCCGGCCCTGCAGCACGTCGATCTCGTCGTCCTCGACGATCCAGGGCTCCTTCACCGCCGCGGCCAGCCACTCCTGGAAGGCGGGCAGGCTGTAGATGGTGTCGACATAGTCCATCGCGACGTCGGAGACGGGCAGGCCGTAAGTGCGGATGCGGGTGGCGACGGGAGCGAACATGGCGTCGGCTCCGGTGAACTTGCCGAACAGGAACGGGCCGCCCGACTCCGACGTTGCGTCGCCCCAGATTTCCTCGATGCGCCGCAGGTCGGCCGCCACGAGGTCGAGGTCGACCTTGCCCGGATGCGAGCCGCGAAGGTTCATCGGCGCGAGGTCGCGCAGCCTGGCGAAGCCAGCATGCATCTCAGCCGAAATCGATCGCGCCTGCGCCCGTCGCAGCCGGTCGGATGGCCAGATGCCCTTGGCGGGGTATTTGTCGTGGAGGTATTCGAGGATGGCGAGCGTCTCGGGCACCGTGGCCTCGCCATCGATCAACACCGGCACCCTGCCGCTCGGCGACTTGCGGCGGATGGTCTCCCGCCAGCCCTCGCCGCTGAGCTGCACCAGTTCCTCGTCGAACGGAATGCCGAAGTGCTTCAGCACGAGCCAGGGTCGCAGCGACCAGCTCGAATAGTTGCGATTGGCGATGATGAGCTTCATCGACGGACCTCAGAAAAGATGGAACCACAGGCCGGCAAAGAGCAGGAACGAATAAAAGCCGATGACGTCGGTGACGGTGGTGACGAACGCACTCGAGGCAATCGCCGGATCGATCCGCAGGCGGTGGAGACCGAGCGGGATCAGCACACCGGCAAAGCCTGCGGCGAAGAGGTTGACGATCAGCGCCAGGCCCATGACCACGCCTAGACCGGCGTTCTGGAACCACAGCGAGGCGACAGCGCCCATGATTACGGCGAAGACCCAGCCGTTGGCCAGGCCAACCAGCATCTCGCGCATCACCAGCCGGCCGAGTTTGTGGCGATCGAGCTCGCGGGTGGCGAGGGCGCGCACGGTCACCGTCATGGTCTGCGTGCCGGCGTTGCCACCCATCGACGCAACGATCGGCATCAGCACCGCGAGCGCCACCATCTTCGAGATCGTGGCATCGAACAGGTCGATGACGGACGAGGCGAGAATGGCCGTAACGAGGTTGACGAGGAGCCAGGTGAAGCGGCTGCGCAGCGTTGTCCGGACGTCGTCGGAAATGTCTTCGTCGCCGACGCCGGCGAGCCGCTGGATGTCCTCGGTCGCCTCCTCGTGGATGACGTCGACGATATCGTCGATGGTGAGGACGCCGACCAGCCGCCGGTTGTCGTCGACCACTGCGACCTCGACGAGATCGTAGCGCTCGAAGGTCCGGGCGGCCCGCTCCTGGTCCTCGGTGGCGGCAATCTCGATGGCCTCCGCCCCCATGATGTCGCCGATGCGCGTGTCGCGCCGGGTGCGGAGGAATTTGTCGAGCGGGACGATGCCCTGCAGATTGTAGGCCGGATTGACGACGTAGATCTGGAAGAACTCGTCCGGCAGATCCTTTTCGGCGCGCATGTAGTCGATCGTCTGCCCGACCGTCCAATAGGGCGGGATGGCGATGAACTCGGTCTGCATCAACCGGCCGGCGGAGTCCTCTGGGAAGTCAAGCGAGCGCTTGAGGCTGAGCCGCTCGAAGGCCGGCATCTGCGCAAGGATTTCCTCGCGCGCGGGAACGCCGATGTCCTCGAGGATGTAGACGGCATCGTCGTTGTCGAGTTCGGCAACACCGCGCGCCACGTCGGCGCTGGGCAGTCCCTCGATGATGGCGGCGCGGATGCGCTCGTCGACCTCGGTCAGCGCCGAGAAATCGAAACGGTCGCCAAGGATGGTGACGAGACGCACACGCTCGCCCGCGTCGAGGGCCTCGAGCAGGTCGCCCATGTCTGACGCGTGCAGCGGCGCGGCGAGGTCGGCCACCTCCACCGCGTCGTCATCGCGCAGGCGCCGGCGGAGGCGGTCGACCCACGCCGGATTGAGCTGGTCGTCGGCTCCCCGGAAGGCCGCCGGGTCGAGCCGAGGCGGCTCTGCGTCAGCGATGTCGGGGGCGTCGGTCATCGTCAGGGGGTGTAGCCAATCGAACCTGGATGCGCCAGACTCAACGCCGGGCTCCGGGAGTGACCATGCACGTTGGCTCGAGCAGGGATACGGCGGTGAACCGGCTACTGCGGATCGTCGAGCGTCTTGGCCTGCCCGAAGTGACGCTGTCGACAAGCTATGGCGACCCGGCTCTCAAGGTCCGCGACAAGGCGCTGGTCGTGGTCAAGGAGGCGGGCAGCGTCTATCTCCCCTGCCCGCTCGAGATGAAGGAAGTGCTGCTCGAAATGGCGCCGGAGGTTTACTACCAGACGGACCACTACAAGGGCTGGCCGGGGCTATTGGTGCGTCTCGACGCCATCGACGACGAGGAGCTTGGGCTGCGGCTACAGGACGCGTGGCTGTATCGGGCGCCCAAGAGACTTGCCGCGTCCTGGCGAAAGGCGACGCCCGGCTGATTGGCCGGGCTAGGAGACCGTCGAGGCCACGGCCTCCCCCACCCTGAAGCCAAGCGCCATGATGGTGAGGACCGGGTTGAAGCCACCATTGGTGACGTGCAGCGAGCCATCGGCAACATAAAGGTTGTCGTGACCCCAGACGCGGCCGTGGCTGTCGGTGACGCCGGTCTCGGCGGTGGCGCTCATCCGGGCCGTCCCGGCTTGATGCTGGTGCGCGGAAAGAGCAAGTACCGGCTCGCGGCCCCAGATTTGGACGGCGCCTGCGGCGCGCAGCCACTCGTGCGCCTTGCCCTGCATAAAGCGGGCGGTGCGAAGTGTCTCGATGTGCGTCGTTCCCGACATGCGTGCGACGGCGCGCCCGCGGCTATCGCGCACGTAACGGTCGAGTTCCACGCGCGACAGCGGCGACGGGATTTCCTGTACGGGCCCACGCGCCTGGGTCACGTGGAGATAGGCCCGCCGCATCCAGTCCCGTGCGCCCTGCCCCCAGCGCGGCGTTCCTGCCGGCCATTGCGCATACCAGAAGGCGACCGGCGTCATGATGAAATCATCGGCCAGCATGCCGCCGCCGATGATGCCCGGGTTGCCGTGATTGTAGGCGGTGGTGGCGATGCTGACCCCCGGCCCGCGCGCGTCGACGACCCTCTCGTCGAAGAGGCCGAGGCCGCCGGGATAGGTGTGGCCCTGGAGGTGTCGTCCGACGTGATCGTAATTGTTGCCGAGGCCATGCGGTTCGCGAGCCGTCGGCGAGGCCAGCAGCAGACGCGCCGTCTCGATGGCGGCACAGGCGACGACGACGGCCTTGCTACGGAGGATTTCGCGGCGACCGTCATCGTGGATCACCGCGACGCCGATGATCCGGCCGGCATCGTCGGCAACGATGCGTTCGGCGACGACGCCGGTGACGATGGTGCACCGGCCGGTGGCGAGGGCGCGGTGAAGCGTGGTGTTCTTCGTGCCGTTCTTGGCGTCGACCGGGCACGGAAAGCCGACGCAGCTTCCGCACTCGATGCACGCGGGACGTCCGCCATAAGGTGCGCTGTTGAGCAGGAGCGGCGGCGTGAAGGTGTCCATGCCTAGCCGCTCAGCGCCACGCCGCAGCGCCATCGCCGATCCGAATCCCGGGACGGGCGGCATCGGGTAACCGCGGGCCCGCGCACCGCCATGCGGATCGGGCATACCGGCAACGCCAATCTCCCACTCGGCACGCTCGTAGCAGGGCGCCAGATCGTCATAGCTCAGCGGCCAGTCGGCAAGCGATGAGCCGTCTGGGACGCCGTAGGTCGAGGCCATGTGAAAATCAGTCGGGTGGAAGCGCCAGGCCTGCATGCCGTGAACCAGCGTGCCGCCGCCGACGGCCGAGGCAAGCGGCTGGTACTGGTCGACGTTGGGCTCGACGAGATGCTCGCGACCCGACGGATCGACGAACACGCGCGGGTTGCCGATCATCTCGGGGCCGGTGTTGTGGCCGTGGCGAAAGACGCGATGATTGCGCAGGTGATCGCGGTGGCCGGAGTTGGCGTAGTCGCGGAGCCGGCCGCGTTCGAGCACCAGCACGGTCTTTCCGCCTTCGGCGATGACGGCGGCAGCCGTACCGCCTCCGGCTCCGGCTCCGATGATGATCACGTCCCAGTCGGCGGCGCCGGACGGGCCGTGGGAGCCGGCGGGCGGATCGGGTTGCCGGGGCGGGCCGTCGGGCCCCTCGGGCAGGCGGTGCTGGTAGCCGAGCATGTTCCAGGCGGCCGTGTGCCTGTTGCCGCCGTTGGCGGGGTTGGCGAGAGCCCCTTCGGCGCAGAGGTCGAGGAGCTGGACAAACCACGGCTCGGTTTCGACGGCCTTGAGCAGCGCGTCCTGCCCCGCCGCCTCGCGGGTGAGGAACCCGCTGCGGTCGAGGTCCGAGAGGCCATAGCGGATCGGCTCGCGCGACGGCTTCGCATCCAAGTCGAGGATTTCGAGAATGAAGGCGTCGGCGCCGAGACCCGTTGCCGATGGAAAATCGTCGGCCGGCATCAGCCGGTCGATTACTGCACGAAGCAGAGCCTGTTCATGGGGAGAAAACATCGGGTCTCAGTCTAGGAGACCCTGGTGCGGTCGAGAAGACTCGAACTTCCACGCCTTGCGGCACAGCGACCTCAACGCTGCGCGTCTACCAATTCCGCCACGACCGCACGCCATGGGAACCGCCTTGCCTGGTGCGCAAAGCGAGGCTGCGTGTAGCAAACCAACCCCTGCCCCACAAGCGGATATTGGGCCTTCAGGCAATTGCCGGCACAGCGGTCGATTGCCGGCGGATTCAACCCGATTTGCGGACCTTCTGGGTGACTTCCACGCTGAGCCTGCCGTCGTCGACCTTGATCTCGCCCTCGGCGATCAGGGTGTTGTTGGCATACACCTTGAGCGGGTCGTGTTCGGTGGTGTTGAGCTCGATGATGGCGCCGCGTCCCATCCTGAGGAGGTGGTGGATCGGCATGACGGTAGAGCCGAGCTCTACGGTAATATCGACTTCTATCTGGTCAAGCGTGTTCATATATAGGCCCTGGCGTGCGGCTGAATCAGCCGCGGCGCATGGCGTGAGCATCGAACGGCGTTGATTACTGAAGCGTTAACCTGTGTCGGCCCCGACAAGCTGCGGCGTACCGATGGTGCGGCCGTGGACTGGGTCATCGCCGAGCATCCGGTGGCGTATACGGCCGCACTCGAGGCGATGAAGGCGCGCGCCGACGCGATTGCCCGCGGTGAGGCCGGGGAACTCGCCTGGCTGGTCGAGCATCCACCGCTCTACACCTCCGGCACCTCGGCGGCCGGCGACGACCTCCTCGATGGCTCGCGTTTTCCGGTCTACGCCGCAGGGCGCGGCGGGGAGTACACCTATCACGGGCCCGGGCAGCGCGTGGCCTACCTGATGCTCGACCTGAGGGCACGGGGCCGCGACGTTCGGTGCCTCGTTCAAGGCTACGAGGGCTGGCTCATCGATACGCTCGAGGCGTTCAACGTCGACGCCCACACGAGCGAAGGGCGCATCGGCGTGTGGGTCAAGACGCCCGGCCGGCCGGGAGGCGAGAGCAAGATCGCCGCCATCGGGGTCAGGGTCAGCAAATGGGTGACGACGCATGGGATCGCGCTCAACGTTGCGCCGGACCTCAGCCACTATGCCGGAATCGTGCCGTGCGGCATCGCCGACCGCGGGGTGACGAGCCTCGAGGATCTGGGCCGGATCGTCTCAATGCCGGAGGCGGACATGGCGCTGCGGGCTGCCTTCGAACGCCGTTTCGGGCCGACCGCCCCTGCCGCAGAGGGCCTTGTCACGGCGGCGTGAGCCCATCACATTAGCACCGTCCGCGCGCGACTCCGCTGGAGAACCCAATGACCCCTGACGACCTCCGCCGCATCTTCTCGGGGCCGACGCTGTTCCGGCTCGATACCATCCTGTCGCCGCGGCTCGTGCCGGTGCTGTACCTGTTCGGGCTCGCGACCATCCTGCTGTGGTCGGTCACCCACCTCTTCGACAGCTTTGGCCGCAATTTCGGCGACGGGCTGTGGGGGCTGCTGGAAATCGCCGTCTACGGCGGCTTCTCAGTGGTGGTGCTGCGCGCCGCGTGCGAGGCGCTGATGGTCTATTTCAAGGCCAACGAGGATGCGACCGACTCCGTCAACCGCACCCGCGTCTCGACCAGCCTTCTCGAAGAGGTCCGGGACGCCATCCACGACATCGCCGATGAGGAAGACGACGAGGATCTGATCACGCCCGCAACGGTCGCCGCGCCAGAGGCGGACATTGCGGCATCGCGCGGTCCGCGACGGACGGCACGCCGCACGCCGCAGCCCAAGATGTAGCCGCCGCGGTCACGCGACGCGTTTCCTGAACAGCACATTGTCGAGCGCGAAGGCGCCGGGACCGGCGAAGACCAGATAGAGGAAGGTGAAGCAGTAGAGCACTGCCGCCTCGCCGCCGTTGCTGACGGGATAGATCGCCCCGCCGCCCATGCCGCCCACATGCATCCACCAGAAGATCACCGCCGCCTCGCCCGCGAGGATGAAGCCGATCGGACGGGTGAAGAGGCCCAGAAGGATGGCGAGGCCGCCGAAGGTTTCGAGAATACCGGCGACCAGAAACAACGCCCCCATGCCGCCGCCAGGGCCGCCCGGTCCAGCCGGCGCGGCCGCCTCGGGCGGCGTGCTGCTGAGCAGCGACGAGGCCGTGTCGATGATGCTGCTCATCGCCGAGGTGGCGGTGTCGATGGCCCCCTTGGCTGCCGAAGCGGCCGTGTCGACCACCGCCTGCGCCGACTGGCGCCCGCCGGGCGACCCACCGCCGAAGCGCATCTGCGGGGGGAAACGGAACAGCTTCTGGGTGCCGTGCTCCATGAACACCAGCGCGGTGACGACGCGCAGAAGCCCCAGCATCCAGGGCGCGTAACGGGCGAGAGTGGCATTCATCGAGAGGACTCCGGAGACGGGCTGGTGGTTAGCCGGATAGGCGGGACCGGAATAGCCACGAACCGAAGAACGGCATGTTTGCCAGCCGTTGCCACCTGAATTCGCGGTAAGGTTCGGGCGGCACCCCTGCCCTGCACGCGCCATCGGTTGCTTTTGCGGGCTATTGCGCTATATCCGCCGGCCAATGACAAACGCCCCGAAAATCGGTCTGGTCAGCCTCGGTTGCCCGAAGGCCCTGGTTGATTCCGAACGCATCATGACGACGCTGCGGGCGCAGGGCTATTCCTTCTCCAAGGACTATGCCGGCGCCGACATCGTGCTGGTCAACACCTGCGGCTTCCTCGACAGCGCCAAGCAGGAGAGCCTCGAGGCGATCGGCGAAGCCATTGCCGAGAATGGCCGGGTGATCGTCACCGGCTGCCTTGGAGTCGAGGAAGAGCTGATCCGCAAGACGCATCCGTCGGTGCTCGCCGTCTCCGGCCCGCATCAGTACGAGACCGTGGTCAACGCGGTGAATGCGCACCTGCCGCCGGTGCCGAACAAGTTCGTCGACCTCGTGCCGGAAGCCGGCCTGCGGCTGACGCCGCGCCACTATGCGTATCTGAAGATTTCAGAGGGCTGCAACAACCGCTGCTCATTCTGCATCATCCCGCAGATCCGGGGCGACCTGGCATCGCGGCCGATGGCGTCGGTGCTGTACGAGGCCGAGCGGCTGGTGGCGTCGGGCGTCAAGGAGATCATGGTGATCAGCCAGGACACCTCGGCCTATGGCGTCGATCTCAAGTATGCGCCGAGCAAGTATCGCGGCCGTGACGTCACCGCGAAATTCCAGACGCTGGCCGAAGAGATGGGCAAGCTCGACGTGTGGACGCGGCTCCACTACGTCTACCCCTACCCGAATGTCGACAGCGTCATCCCGCTGATGGCCGAGGGCAAGATCCTGCCCTATCTCGACATCCCGTTTCAGCATGCCTCGCCCGAGGTGTTGAAGCGCATGCGGCGGCCGGCCAATCAGGTCAAGACGCTGGAGCGCATCAAGTCCTGGCGCGCGATGGCGCCGGACCTCACGATCCGCTCCAACTTCATCGTTGGTTTCCCCGGCGAGACGGAGGAGGATTTCGAGTTCCTGCTCGACTGGATCGAGGAGGCCGAGATCGACCGCGCCGGCTGCTTCAAATACGAGCCGGTCACCGGCGCTCCGGCCAATGAGCTCGACGGAATCGTGCCGGACGAACTCAAGGACGAGCGGTTCGCACGGCTGATGGAAGTGGCGCAGGACGTCTCCACCGCGCAGCTGGCGAAGAAGGTCGGCCGGACCATCGAAGTCCTCGTCGACGACGTCCGCCCCGCCGAAGGCCGGGCCATCGCCCGCTCGAAGTGGGACGCCCCCGACATCGACGGGCAAGTCATCGTCGACCGGGCGCAAGGCATCAAGCCGGGCGACAAAGTGACGGTGACCGTCACCGGGTCGGATGAATACGACCTGTTTGCGGAGCCGGTCGCGGCCCTGCAGCCGGCGCTCGCGTAGCTCAGTTCAGCGAGAACTTGAGCCCGAGGCGCTCGACGCTTTCGGCGGTGTCAAGGATCGACTGCTTCGCCTCGATATAGGGATGGCCGATCAGCCGCTCGCCTTTCGCGCCGTCGAACACCTTCTCGTTGCCGATGTCGTTGATGATCTGCCGGGCGGGGCCGCCGAAGCGCGCGACGATGTGGATGATCCAGTCCGGCACCGTGCGCTTGACGATTTTGCGCTCGGGATAGGCCTCGCGCAAAATGTCCGCCACTTTAGGAAAGGGCATGTATTCGGCGGTCGCGAGATAGCGCTGGCCGATGGCCTCGGGCTTTTCCAGTGCGGCGACGTGCATGTCGGCCACGTCGCGCACATCGATGATCGAGTAGCCGTTCGAGGGCAGCGCCGGCGTTGCGTTCTGCAGCAGCCCCGAGACCATCCCAACTGAGACGCTGGCGTCGTCGTCGAGCGCCGGGCCGATGATGGCGCCGGGATGGATCGTGGTGAGTTCCATGCCGTTGGCCCCGGCGTAGTCCCACGCCGCCTGTTCGGCGCGGGTCTTGCCGGTGCAATAAGCCCAGGTCCAGCGCATGCCCTCAAGGTTGGTAAAGTAGGTCTCGTCATAGACGCGGCGACCCGAGGTCTGGCCGTGCCCATAGCCGACAGTCGCGATGGACGAGGTGAGGATGAGCCGCTTGATTCCGGCCTCGTGCGCGAATTTGAGAACCCGTGCCGTGCCTTCGATGGCCGGCCGGATCACTAGGCTCTTGTCGCGCGGCTCGTCAGCCCTGATCGCGGTGGCGACGTGCATGACGGCATCGACGCCCGACATGGCCGCGGGCCAGCCGGCGTCGGAGAGGATATCGGCCTCGACGATCGACAGGCGCGCCAGAGCATCGGGTCCGAGGGTGAGGGCGATCGTCCGCCTCACCTGCTCGCCTTTGGCAGCGCTGCGAACGGTGCCGCGAACACGATAACCCGTTTCCAGCAGCTTGACCGCGCACCATTTGCCGACATAGCCCGAGGCGCCGGTGACGAGGATCAGCTTGGCCATTTGGTCCTCCAGAAATGAAGAAGGCGGCCCGGATGGTCCGGACCGCCTTGATGTCTATTCGCTGGCGCGTCGATCACGCAGCGGCGTCGGCCTCTTCGCGGCGCTCCTGCACCGGGCCGGAGTCGAGGCCCTTGGCCGCGGTGTCGCGATCAACGAACTCGATCACGGCCACGGCGGCGTTGTCGCCATAGCGGAAGCCGGCCTTGAGAATGCGGATGTAGCCGCCCTGGCGGTCGCGGTAGCGCGGGCCGAGCACGCCGAAGAGCTTTTGCACCTGCGTCTCGTCACGGACCTGCGCGATCGCCTGGCGGCGGGCGTGAAGGTCGCCGCGCTTGCCCAGGGTGATGAGCTTTTCGACGATGGGCCGAAGCTCCTTCGCCTTGGGCAAGGTGGTGACGATCTGCTCGTGCTTGATCAGCGCGGCAGACATGTTGGCGAACATCGCCTTGCGGTGGCTCGCGGTCCGGTTCAGCTTCCGGTTGGTATTTCCGTGGCGCATTTCAAACTCCCTAGGCGGCAGCGCGTCTCTCGACGGGCGATTTCCCGCGCTTAATAGTGATCTTCGTAGCGTTTGGCCAGATCGTCGATGTTCTC
>JBDTVO010000034.1:0-15667 GCA_040007135.1 Devosia sp.
CGGGTGAGCGTCGAGCTGCCGCCCGACCTGCCGCGCCTCGACGCCGATCCGGTGCTGATCGGCCAGGCCATCGCCAATGTGCTGGAGAACGCCGCCAAATATGCCGCAACCGGAACCACCATTCACATCGGCGCAACGCACGACGCAGGCATGGTGACGCTGCGGATCGCCGATGAAGGGCCCGGCATTCCAGAGGCCGAGCGCGAAAAGGTCTTCGACCTGTTCTACCGCGTCGGCGAAGGCGATCGCCGGCCGAGCGGCACCGGCCTCGGCCTTGCCATCGTTCGCGGCTTCATCGAGGCTCACGGCGGCACGGTCCGTGCGATGGCCGGGCCCGGTGACCGCGGCACGATGGTGGCGATGAGCCTTCCGGTGGCGACCCAGAAATGAGCGGCGTGCGCATCCTCGTGGTCGAAGACGAAGCGCCGATCCGGCGTTTCCTCAGGATCGTCATCGAGGGCGCCGGCTTTGACATGCTCGAGGCCGAGCGTGGTCGTGCCGGCATCGAGCGGGCCGCCACCGAAGCGCCGGACCTTGTGATCCTCGATCTCGGACTGCCTGACATCGACGGCAGGGCGGTGATCGCCGCCATCCGGGAATGGAGCCAGGTGCCCATCCTCATTCTGTCCGTGCGCGACGCTGAGACCGAAAAGATCGCCGCGCTCGACACCGGTGCCGACGACTACGTCACCAAGCCATTTGCGACCGGCGAACTGCTGGCACGCATTCGGAGCCTGTTGCGATCCCGCAAGCCGGCAGAAGCTGAAAAGTCGCTCTTGACCTTCGGCGATCTGGTCATCGACCTTGCCGGCCACTCAGTGACGAGGGCGGGCCGCGACGCGAGGTTGACTCGTAAGGAGTTTGAGGTCCTTGCGTTGCTCGCTCGGCATGCTGGGCGGCTGGTCACGCACAAACAGCTGCTCACCGCAGTATGGGGGCCGGCTCACACCGAGGACGCTCACTACCTGCGCATCGCAGTCGGCCATATCCGCGCAAAGCTCGCTGACGATGCCGCTGATCCAAAGGTAATCTTGACCGAACCTGGGGTGGGATATCGGTTACGCGCGTAACTCGTGCCGGCCGGCTGCGGTCGCAGGTCGCCGCGATGCGCGCGAGCCAGATATTCGGCAGATACGCGGGGCCCGGCGCTAGGGTTGACTGCTTGAGGTCGCCGCGCTGACCGCCGAGCTCGTCTCTGCGGCCGTGAAACCGCACTGCTTTTGCTCCATCGCGATCTGCTGGGTGATCCGCGTGGCGTTCTGCGCATAGGCCTCCGTCACTGAGCCACTGTTGACGGTCTTGTCCTTGAGCGGGCTGACGGCGGTGCAGAGGTGGAACACGTGCTCGACGTCCGAGGTGGCAGCGCCATTGGCCGGCGCGATCCAGTAGACGACGTCCTGGCCATTGGTGGCCTGGGTGACCGTCGACGTGTCGTTGGCGATCGACTTCGCCTGTGCGGCGACCTCAGGCGAGCAGTCCGTCGTCGGCTGGCCTGCCTTGATCTCGCTGGCGCACTTGTTCATGTCCTTGGTGTATTGCTCGACCGAGGGTGGCTGGAAGCTGATGCCCAGTGCCGCAGCCAGAACAACGAGCACGCCGCCGACGCTGCTCGCCACACCCCTCGTACGCGGGTCCATGTCCTTGTCGGTGAAGATCAGGATCAGCAGCGGCAGGAAGGCGATGACGCTGATGATCGCGCCAAGCTGGTTCTGAAAGAAGAAACGCGCTTTGTCGGCGGCCCGGGCCGGATCGCGACGGTTGGCCGCCTTCCAGAACAGATTGCCGGCGATGGCAAAGACTGCGATGCCGATCAGGATGCCGAGCAGCAGCGTCTGCCCGCCCTGGTTGAAGGCATGCTGAAAATAGACCATCCAGCCGCCATAGATTTCGCCAGCGATGGCGATGATCCAGGCGATAATGGCAAACATCCGGAAGTTCGACGCGGAGGATTTCTGGCCCTGGCTCGCCTGCCAGTCCTTGGTCACGTCTGCAGGCGGGGTTGTCGGCTTCTTGTCGGCCATGTCGTGCCTCCTACTTCTGACTGTGGTCGGAAACGGCGGTGGGGAGACGCTGCGCCAGAATCTCGGCGACGAGGTTCGGCGGCACGCCGAGCTTGCCCGCGATCTGCTTCAGGTGCTCCGGAGTCAGCGCTGACCTGATTTCGTCGGCGGTGATCGGCGTGTTCGGTCCCTCGCCCAGCCAGGAATTGACCTGCGCCCCTAGTCCTGCCTGGTTGAGTTCCTTGACCACGCCATCGAGACCGCCAAGGTGCGCGAGGGCATCGTTCATCACCCCGCCGAGGCCGCCCGGATGCGACTTGACCGCGTTCTCAACGACCCCGGCCAGCTCGTCAAAAATCCCCATGACGTTGCGACCTCTCCCCGTTCGCCTGCGTTGATCGTTACCACGATGTCGGCAACGGCGAAACCACCGCTCACTTGGTCCGAAATCTGCCTCAGGAACTCGCCGCATGGTCTGACAGTCCCGTTCCACCGACTCGCGACCAAGTCGGGCAGCTCGCGTTGACAGTCGACCGGCGGACCTCCTAGCTTCGATGCACGAGGAGGGGAGCCTTGGGGATCAACTTCAATTCTGTGCTCGCGCGCAGCGACTATCTGCTGGCGGGCCTGCAGCTGACGATTTTCATCGCGATTGGGGCGATCCTCCTCAGCTTTGTCGTTGGCATCCTGATCGCCATCTGCCGGATTTCGCGGATTCGGGCGCTGCGCATCTTCGCGACCGTCTATATCGACCTGTTCCGCAACACGCCCTTCCTGATCCAGCTCTACTTCATCTATTTCGGCTTGCCTGACATCGGCATTCCAACCGAGCCGATAAGCACCGGCATCATCGCACTCGGATTGAGCGGCGCGGCGGGCAATGCCGAGATCATCCGCTCCGGTATCGAGACGGTGAACAAGGGCATCGTCGACGCTACCCGCTCGTTTGCGCTCTCGACCGTGCAAATCTACCGCTTTGCCATTCTGCCGATTGCCCTGCGCATCGCCTGGCGGCCACTCGGCAATGCCTTCGTCAACCTGGTGCTCACCACGTCGATCGTGTCGACCATCACGGTCAATGACCTGACCGGCAATGCCTCGAACATTTCGGCCGAGACCTTCAAGCCGTTCGAGGTCTTCCTCATTGTACTGCTCATCTATTGCGCCGTGACCTTTGCCGTCTCGGCGATCGTCAACGTCATCTATGCGCTGTTCTTCGCGCGGACCACCGAGCGTCCGCTGATCCGGGGACAGGCCTGATGAAGATCTACCAGAACACCGAGCTCACGCTTGCCGACGTCTTTCTCATTCTGCGCGGCCTGCAATGGACGATGTTCGTTTGGTCGACCTCGATGGCCGGCGGCATTGTGCTCGGCTTTGTGCTGGCGCTGCTGCGGCATGCACGGATCCCGGTGGTGGCGCAGCTGGTGACGGTCTTCGTCGAGATTTTTCGCAACTCGCCGCTGCTGGTGCAGCTCTTCCTCGTTTTCTACGGCCTGCCACTGGTCTCGCCATTTTCGCCGGGTCCAGCAGAGGCAGCGATCTTCACCATGACCATCAACACCGCGGCCTTCACCGTGGTGAACATGGTGGCCGCGCTCGACGCTGTGCCGCGTGGCCAGTGGCAGGCGTCCAATTCGTTCGGCCTCAGCTACATGCAGACCATGCGCTACGTGGTCCTGCCGCAGGCCATCCGCACCGCCATCCCGCCGACGATGAATCTGGCCATCAGCCAGCTGCAGACCTCGTCGCTGATTTCGATCATCGGCGTCGCCGACCTGACGCGGGTCGGGATCCAGCTCTACGTGCGGACGCTAAAGCCGTTCCTCGTCTGGCCCATCATCGGCCTCATCTACTTCGTCATTGCGAAGATCCTGAGCATACTCGCCGCCCGCATCGAGAGGCGGATACGTGCGAAGGTCACCTGGTTCGAGGACGCGGCATGATTACCCTGACTGACGTCACCAAGCACTACGGCCAGCTCGAGGTCCTCAAGGACATCTCGATGCGCTTCAACGACGGCGAGGTGACGGCGATCCTCGGGCCGAGTGGCGCCGGCAAGTCGACGTTGATCCGCTGCATCAACTGCCTCGAGACGATCACCAGCGGCGACATTGTCGTCGACGGCCAGTCCGTTCGCGACAAAAAGGCCATCGCCGAGATCCAGAAGCAGACCTCGATGGTCTTCCAGCACTTCAACCTCTATCCGCACCTCAACGCGCTGCAGAACATCATGCTGGCGCCGCGGCACGTGCTCAAGCTCAGCAAGGCCGAAGCCGAGGCGCGCGCCGTCGAGCTGATGAACATGGTCGGGCTCAATGACAAGCTCAAGCGCTATCCGGCCGAACTGTCGGGTGGCGAGCAGCAACGCGTCGGCATCTGCCGCGCCCTGGCGATGCGTCCGCGGCACCTGCTGCTCGACGAAGTCACTTCCGCCATCGATCCCGAGATGACGTCGGAGGTCCTGCGCGTCATCGAAGAACTGGCAAGCAAGGGCACGACCATGATCCTCGTCACCCACGAGATCGATTTCGCTCGACGCATCGCCGACCGCATCGCCTTCATGGAGCGCGGGCTGCTGGTGACCTTCGAAGACGCCGATGGTTTCTTCAACCACCAGAGTGACGAACGTATCCAGCGGTTCATCCAGAAGATGAAGCACTGATGATCCTCGTTTCAAACTACGAGGCAACGCCTGGCATCGGGGAGGCAGCCAACCAGCTGAAGTCCGGTGCGGCCGCGCTCGATGCCATCGAAGCCGGCATCCGTCTCGTCGAGGAGGATCCATCGATCCGAAGCGTCGGCTACAATTCGTGGCCCAATATCTTGGGCGAGGTCGAGCTCGACGCCGCGGTGATGGATGGCGAGACGCTCCGCACCGGCGCCGTCGGCGGGCTCATCGGCTATCGCAATCCGATCTCCGTCGCCCGTGCGGTGATGGAGAAACTGCCGCACGAAATTCTCATCGGCGCTGGCGCCGCCCGTTTCGCCAGGGAGGTCGGCGCAACGCCGATCGAGAACCTCACCCCGGAGAGCCGGGCCACCTGGCAGCGCATCCT
Source organism: Devosia sp. (assembly GCA_040007135.1). GTDB lineage: Bacteria > Pseudomonadota > Alphaproteobacteria > Rhizobiales > Devosiaceae > Devosia_A. The sequence goes on from JBDTVO010000034.1 coordinate 5,060, forward strand.
CGACAACGCGTTGTCCGCCGCTGAGCGCGCTGCATTCCCGGAGATTCCGCTGGCCGAGCTCTGCCAGCGCGCCACCGACCCGGAATATCAGCGCGACACGACAGTGTTCCTCGGCATCGACCGGGCCAACCACATGGCGTCGGGGGTATCGACCTCCGGCTGGGCCTGGAAATATCCCGGCCGCCTCGGCGACAGCCCGATCATCGGCGCCGGCAGTTACTGCGATAGCGCCTATGGCGCCTGCGCCTGCACCCATACCGGAGAAATGACCATCCGCGCCGGCACCTCGCGCGCCGTCGTCCTCTATCTCAAGATGGGCATGACGCTGGCGAACGCGCTGGCCGAGGCGGCGCGCGATTTGCGCCGGCTCAAAGGCGGATTGATCCGCGGCGTCGTGCTGCACGCCATCGACGCCAGGGGAGGACATCTGGTCGCCTCGTTCGGCGAGGTGACGGGTATCGATTACTGGCTCTACGAAGAGGGCTTCGCCGCGCCCGAGAGAAGGAAGGCGACCCACCTCGACATCTAGAATCGCAGCATGTGCTGTGAACGAACGCGCCTGCGAGGCGCGGAAAAGGGAGAGAGACATGAAGAAGAACTGGATCCTCGCCGGCTTTGCCGGCCTGGCCTTTGCGGCGTCGGGCATTGCGCCCGTCCTCGCCGAGGACCTCGACACCATTCTCAGCAGCGGCCATCTGCGCGCCGGCCTCTGCCTCACCTCGGAGCCCGCGGGCTTCCGTGACGCCGATGGCAACCTCAAGGGCTACGACGTCGACGCCGCCAATCTGATGGCGCAGGCGCTCGGCGTCACGCTCGACGTCGTCGAGGTCACCGGGCCGACCCGTATCCCGATGCTGCTGTCGAACAAGATCGACGTCATCGTGTGCAACATCACGGCCACCACGGAGCGCGCCCGCTCGATCGACTTCTCGTTCCCGTACCTGCGCACCGGCATCAAGCTGCTGGTCCAGAAGGGCAGTGGGATCAAGGGCTTCGCGGACATCGGCGCCGGCAAGAAGTTCATCGTTGGACGCGGCACGACCGGCGAGACGATGGCCAAGGCACGTTCGCCCAATGCCGAGCTGGTCTATGTCGACAACACGCCCGATGCCATCACGCTGATGCGCCAGGGCAAGGCCGACGCCTATATCGAGGACAGCCTCGGGATCGACTACATGGCCAAGGCCTATCCGGACCAGCTCGAGGCGCTGCCTGATACGTTCTCGTCCGACCCGATCACCTTCGGCGTCCGCAAGGGCAATCCCGAGTTCCTCCGCTTCCTCGATCTGTTCGCCTCGATCTATGTGTCGTCCGGCACCTATGCGGCGAACTACTCCAAGTGGTGGGGTGAAGCACCGCCGCCGCTGTCTCCGGTCTGGTAAGCACCGCGACGACGTCCAATCATGCCGGGCCCGCTCGCGCGGACCCGGCACTTTCAACTGCCCGTGCATCAGGAGACTTCAATGGCGACGTTCAACGGTCTCGGCCTCACCATGGGGACCCTGTCACGCATCTCCGATGCGGTGACCCGTTCGATCAGCCCGGAGAATTTTTCGGGCGACAAGGGCAAGGGCGGCATGGCCACCGAGGGCACCGGCGCCATCCATGCCCGCGAGCTCGGCCAGGGCTGGAAGATCTCGCCGTCGGTTGCGATCGCCGCCGGGCAGACGTTCACTGTCGCCGACATTTCGGGCATGGGTGCGATCCAGCAGGTCTGGATGACGCCGGCCCGGGTCGCCTGGCGCGACCTCATCATCCGCATCTATTGGGACGGTCAGGAGCATCCGTCGGTCGAAGCGCCGCTCGGCGATTTCTTCGCCAATGGCTGGGGCACCTATGCGCACGTCAACTCGCTGGCCGTCTGCGTCAACCCGGGGCGGGCCTTCAACTGCTACTGGGAGATGCCGTTCCGCAAGCGCGCCCGCATCACCGTCGAGAACCGCAATCCGCTGGAGGAGGCGATCCTCTACTACCAGGTCAACTACACACTCACCGACGTCCCGGAGGATTGCGCCTATTTTCACGCGCGCTTCAACCGCACCAATCCGCTGCCCTACGGCGAGACCTACACGCTGCTCGACGGCGTCACCGGCCGCGGCCACTATGTCGGCACCTACATGGCCTGGGGCGTCAACAACAACGGCTGGTGGGGCGAGGGTGAAATCAAGTTCTACATGGATGGCGACCAGCAGTTTCCCACCATCTGCGGCACCGGCACCGAGGATTATTTCTGCGGCGCTTACAATTTCGACATCGGCTCGATCGATCCCCGCCACAAGAGCCAGTACACCGAGTTCACCACCGCCTATGCCGGCATGCCACAGGTGATCCGCCCGGATGGCGTCTATGAAAGCCAGCAGCGGTTCGGCCTATATCGCTGGCACATCCCCGATCCGATCCGGTTCATCAGCGACCTGCGCGTCACCATGCAGGCGCTGGGCTGGCGCACGGAAAAGCAGGATCGCCGCTACCTGCCCCTCCAGGACGACATCGCCTCGGTCGCCTATTGGTATCAGACGTTGCCCTCGGCGCAGTTCCCGGCCTTCCAGGATCGCGACACGCTGGAGATCATCTGAGCCATATCCACCCATCCCGGACAGGTTTCTTATGCTGCGGGGATCGTCCCAAGTTGACTGCCGGCGCCATAAGGACAGAAGCCCGGCTGCCGCTCTCTCCACCGTCTAGTCTGTTGATTTTACACAGCAACTTGCTTTCGCTGAGAGACCAGCTAGTGGCTCGCGGCCTGCGCCCATTGCAACTCGCGCCTCCGGATGCCATCGCGCCATTTTTCGACAGGCGCGTCGGCGGCAATCCCCACCCAAACGGGAATAGTCGGGGGAAACGACCCACATTTGAAACTAGCGCGCGCCTCTAGTCGCGCCTGTTACTTCGCTAAGCTTCTTCTTGGTGCGGCCCTGTCGAATTGATAAACGGCTGGATCGAGACCCTCCAACATAAAGGTGATTCCCTTGGCTCAAGCCCGCGGCAAGACCACTCCGACCAAAAAGCCCACCGTCAAAGCACCCGTGGCGAAGGCCAAGCCCGTCAAGGACGCGCTGACCAAGTCTGCCCTCGTCAACTTGATTGCAGAAGAGAACGGCGTGACGCGCGATGTCGCCAAGGGTGTGCTCGCGACGATCGAAGGCGCGATGACCGGCTCGATCCACCCCCGCGGCGTCGGCGAGTTCACTTTGCCCGGCCTGCTCAAGATTTCGCTCCGCAAGGTGGCCGCTCGCAAGGCCGGCACGATGATCCGCAACCCGTCGACGGGCGAAATGGTGCCCGGTGCGGCCAAGCCGGCGAGCGTGCGCGTCAAGATTCGCGCGCTGTCGAAGCTTAAGGCCGCTACGGCTTCCTAAGCGGCGACGCCTGTTCGGGGCCTTCCGCCGGTCACGCACGACAAGCGCGACGCGACGTCGGGCGATGGCAGAGCATTGACGCCCTGCTTGTGTTCCGGCCGCGGAAGGACCACGTACCGCCGCTCAAGGAGGCAATACTCATGGCCCGCAAGCCCAACTATGATTTCGAGCGCAGGGAGCGCGAGCGGCTCAAGAACCTGAAGAACGCCGCCCGCGCCGAAGCCAAGCTCAAGCCGCCAGCCGACGAGGTTCCGGCTGAGGCTGAGGCCCCTGCTGACGCCAGCGACAACGAATAGATGCAACGACCCGTGTCAGGGCGGCTCGCCGTATGGCTGGAGGGGTGTCCATCCACCTCTCGGTCGTACGCGTGACGGGCCGCCCGGCCGGCGCACCTGGATCTTTGGCGGGCCTTGGCTGGTCGCCGTTCTTCGAAGATCAACTTTCGGCCGATGAGACGACACTGTCGCGGTCACGCATCGACGCCGTGCATCGCAGCCGGCTGACGGCGCTCACCGAAGCCGGGCAGATCGACCTCATCCTACCGGCCCGTACCGACACCGCCGACTATGCGGTCGGCGACTGGGTGCTGGCCGATCCTCTCAGCCGCGCGCTCGCGCGCCGGCTGACCCGCAGGACGCTGTTGCAGCGTCGCGGTGAAGGCAACCGGCCAACGCAGCTCGTTGCCGCCAATATCGACACGCTGTTCATCGTTGCCTCGTGCAACGCCGACTTCAACCTCGCGCGTCTGGAACGGTATCTGGCGCTGGCAAACGACGCTGGGACCGAGCCGGTGATCGTCTTGACCAAGGCAGATGTTGCTGCCGATGCAGCAGAGTTCGAGCGTCGGGCGGCGGCGCTTCAGCGCGACCTGCCGATCGTCGCGCTGAATGCCGGCTCGGCCGGCGCCGCCGCGGCTCTGGCTCAATGGTGCGCCGCAGGATCGACCATCGCTCTGGTGGGCTCGTCCGGCGTCGGCAAGTCAACGCTGGTCAATACGCTCGTCGGCACGACCTGGAGACCGCGGCAGGAAACCGGCAGCGTCCGCGAGAGCGACTCCAAGGGTCGGCACGTGACCACCTCGCGGTCGCTGCATCTGATGTCGGCCGGCGGCTGGGTGATCGACACGCCCGGCATACGAAGCCTGCACCTCAGCGACGTGAGCCAGGGCATCGACATGCTGTTTGCCGAGATCACCGAACTGGCACCCAACTGCAAGTTCCGCAATTGCACCCACGACCATGAACCGGGATGCGCTGTCCTCGCGGCCGTCGCGGCGGGGACGCTGGATGCTGAACGGCTGGCACGGTGGAGGAAGCTGCAGGCGGAAAGCCGCGGCAGGAGTCGCTAGCCGCCAGCGGCGAGCCGCCGGCCCGGGGCGAAAATGGCGCTGCGCGAGTGTGGCCCGCGCAGCGCCGCGAGATCAGCCGAAGATGGCCGCGTATTCCGACTTCAGCTTGGCGATCACCTGGTCGGTGGTCATCGTCTTGTCGCCCTGGGCGGTGAACGTCGTGTTCCAGACCGAATTGATCCAGTCGGCGTCAGAGATGTAGAACGGGCTTTCAACGCTCGCCCCCGGCTTCTTGAGATCCTCGAGCACGAGGACATTGCAGGCGTCGAGCTTGTCGGTCGGCACGTCCGTCCGCACCGGGCTCGAGCCCTTGTAGAAGGCGAAGGTCGCGTTGATCTTCGGATCGACCACGGTCGCCGCGAAGTCTTCCTCGGCCTTGAGGACGTCCGGGGCGACGCCGCCGTCGGGCACATCACTCTCAAGGTCAACGACCTCAAGGCCTCGATCGACTTCTATGGCAGGCTCGGCTTTCCCGAGTTCCTGCGCCTGACCGAGGAGGACGGCGCGGCGTGGATCGTCTACCTGCGCATCACCGACGAACTCTACATCGAGCTGCTGCCCGGCGGCACGGGCGAGCGGGCTGGCAATGAGGCGGCCACTGGCCTCAACCATTTGTGCCTGACGACCTCCGACATCGAAGCGACGCTGAAGCAACTGGCGGATGCCGGTATCCCGACCGTGTCGCAGTTCGACCCCGCACATCGCGGCGTCGACGGCAACCGCGGCGCCTGGATCGCCGATCCAGACGGCAACCGCATCGAAGTCATGGAAATGGCCCCCGACTGCATCCAGCACCAGGCAATCGCGGCCCTGCGCACCGGCCACCCCGCGACATCACTGGTGCGCCCACTCCGGTCGGCCAGGACGGCGTAGAGTTGAAGCTGGTGGTTGGTGTGTGGCCGCGCGTGACGCAAATGGAGGTATCCTCGTTCAACAGGTCTGGCCCGCCGCGCCCGGCCGGGCCCCTGCCGAGCCGCTGCTGGCGGGCGTCGCTGGAATGCGCTACGGCAAAGCTGGGGAGCCGTGCACCTTCGCGTGCGTAGGTCGACACCCGGCACGAGACAGCGACGCTAATGGCAGAGAAACCGCCGGTCGGCATCCGAGATGTGGCGCGGGCGCTGAACATGTCGATCAGCACCGTGTCGCGGGCGCTCAACGGCCGCCCGGATTCGAGCCCGCAGACGCGCGACCGGGTGCGCAAGGTTGCCGACGAGCTGGGCTATTTCGCCAATCACTCCGGCCGCAGCCTGCGTAGCGGCGTCACCGGCGCAGTCGGCTTCGTCATGCAGACGAGCCCCGGCGTCACCGGCCAGGGCGACACGTTCTTCATGGGCGTGTTCGGCGGCATGCAGTCGGTGCTGAGCCGGCACCAGCTCGACCTTGTCGCGCTGCTCTGCCCGTCGTCGGAAGACCCGGATGAATATTTGCGGCGCATGGTGTCGCGCGGCTTCGTCGACGGGCTCGTCATCTCGCATACGCGGCGCATCGATCCGCGCATTTCGTTCCTCGCCAGCCGGCAGGTGCCGTTCGTGGCGCTCGGCCGCAGCGACACGGATGCCGGCCACTCGTGGATCGATATCGATTTCGAGGAGATTGCGCGCAAGAGCATCGAGCGCTTCGTTGCTGCGGGGCACACGCGGATCGCGCTGATCCTGCTGCGCGATGTCAACTTCTCGCGCATCTTTCTCGACAGCGCACAGCGCACCCTGGCAGAGAAAGGCCTCGAGCTGCCGCGCGAGCTGGTGTTCCGCATCGCGGCCAGCGATGCGGCGGGCTACACGGCGGCCAAGCGCATCCTCGCGCTCAAGGATCGCCCCACCGCCATCGCGGTCTCCAACGAAACCATGGTCAGCGGTCTATATCGCGGGCTGATCGAGGACGGGGTTGTGCCCGGGCGCGACATCGCCATCATCGGTCGCGACAGCTCCAGCACGCAGACGCTCCGACCGCATCTGACGAGCTTTCACCTCAACCTCCACGATCTGGGGACGGCGCTGGGTGAGGCGCTGCTGCGCACCATGCCGAAATTCAGCGCGCACTATCCGCAGGGCGTCGTGCGGCACGTGTTTCCAACCCGCTTTATCAAGGGCGAGAGCGACGGGGCCTGAGCCTCAGCGCCGGTTGACCGTAACCGGGCGCCTTCGCGCCCGGCTCCGAAATTTTCAACGGTACCGAATCTGATTCCAGCGATGGCCGAGCAAGGACAGGATGATGATGAGGCCATTGAAGAACTGGACGAAGAATCCGCTCAGCCCGACGCCGACGATGCCGGTCTGGATGAACGACACTGTCAGTGCGCCGATGGCGCCACCAAACACCGTTCCGATTCCGCCCCAGGTCGGGGTTCCGCCGATGAAGACCGATGCGAGCACCGGCAGGAGATATCCATCGCCGGAGGTCGGCCACCAGGTGAAGTTGATCATCGTCGAGAACACACCGGCAAGCGCGGCGCCGATGCCGACGAAGACAAAGGTGTTGGTGCGCACGCGCTTGACGTTTATGCCCATCTGCTGGGCGCTGTCAGGGTTGTCGCCGACAATGTGAACCCGGACGCCGAAGCGATGTCGCCGGTAGAGAAAGGCGGAGAAGATGGTGAAGCCGATGGCCCACAGGATCTGCGCCGGAATGCCGAAGACGTCGCCGTTGAACAGGTTGAAGGCGACAGTGTCTCCCAATGAGGAGAGGGAGATCGATCGACCTTCCGTGAAGATCAGGATGAGACCGCGCAGCATGAAGTTCATGCCGAGCGTGGCGATCAGCGATGACAGGTTGGCGTAGACCACTAAGGAGCCAACGATGAAGCCGAGGATCGCCCCCGCGACAACGGCAGCGGCCAGGCCGAGGAACGGGTCGTACCCCGCCTGGACGACAAGCGCGAACATCCAGGCGCTGAAGCCCATGGTCGCAGGAAACGACAGGTCGATCTCACCCGAGGTCACGACGAAGACCAGCGGCACGACAAGAAAAATCGCCACGGGCAAGGTCGTCAGGACCGAGCTGTAGATCGCCCAGGTGGTGAACACACGCGGGTTGGCCAGCATGAACACGGCCATCATCACCAGGAACACCGCCAGCGAGCCGAGCGAGGCTCGATTGGAGGAGATGAAGCGGCGGATTGGGTTGTCGTTCGGATGCGTCCAGTCGGCCTTGGGCCGGGGTGCGGGCTCGCCCGGTTCAACGACGTCGCTCATTGCGCTGCTCCCTCGATCGAGGCATCCGCGCCGGCTTTGGCGACCGGGTGGGCCACGTCTTCCATGAAATTGATCAGCTGCTCGGCCGATTTGATCTGTGTCTTGTCCGTCTCGAGGGCCACCTTGCCGCGATCGAGGACGACGAAACGATCCGCGATGTCAAAAACGTGGTGGATGTTGTGGCCGATGAACAGGATCGATCGGCCGCTGTCGCGCACCTGGCGCACGAAGTGGAAGACCTTTGCCGTCTCGATGAGAGAGAGGGCGGTTGTCGGCTCATCGAGCACGATCAGGTCGGCGTCCTTGTAGATGGCGCGGGCGATGGCGACGCCTTGACGCTCGCCACCCGACAATTGGCCGACAATGGAATTGGGCGAGAACACTTTCGAGGTGAAGCCGATCTCGCGCATCAGCCGGCCTGCCTCGCGGATCTCCTCCTTGATCCTGAGAAAGCCAAGCCTGCCGCCGAGCTCCCGTCCCATGAAGATGTTGCGGACGATGGATTGCTGCACGGCCAGCGCCCTATCCTGGAACACTGTTTCAATGCCGGCATCGCGCGAGCGCGCGGCGTTCCAGCCGGAGACGGGCTTACCGCGCACCAGGATCTCGCCGCTGGTCGGCGTCACCACGCCGGACAGCACCTTGATCAGCGTCGACTTGCCGGCACCGTTGTCGCCGATCAGGCCGACGACCTCGCCGACATTCACCGAAAGGCTGACGCCCCCCAGCGCATAGACGTTGCCGTAGGATTTCGTGATGTTTCGCAGCTCGATCAGGCGTTCAGCCATGCGGACCCCTCCCCCTGGAACGGCCGGCCAGGATGTCCTGGCCGGCCGGCATTTGCAGTTCCTAGCGCAGTTGTTCCGTCGCGAGCTTGGCAACGATCTCGTAGTTCTGCGGCGTCACGAAGCCGGCGCCGGTGTCCACGTTGATCGGAGCGAGGCCATAGACGACCTGCTGGCAGAGGCTGAGGATCGGCAGGTAGCCCTGCAGGAACGGCTGCTGGTCGGCGGTGAGCTGGATCCAGCCACCCTTGAAGCCGTCGACGATCTGCGGGCTCGTATCAAAGCCGAAGTTGAAGATCTCGCCGGCTTTCTTGCCGGCTGCCTTCATGTACGCCGCGGTGTTGCCAAGCTGCTGGCCGCCGGGCTGACCGAGCAGCTTTGCCTCCGGATGCGCAACGAGCGCCGCCGTGATGGTCGGGATGGCGAGGTTGGGGTCAGTCGCCCATGATCCGTCCTGCGGCGAGGTGATCTGTACGACGTTGAGCCCGGCTTCCTTCAGCGCGGCAACCGTGCCCAGTTCGCGAGCGCCGCGGTTCACGTTGTCGAACGGTCCGATCATGATCGCCGTGTCGCCGGATTTCGTTCCCGAAAGCCGCACCGCCTCGGCGCCCAGCGCATGCCCCTGTTCGGCCTGCTGCGCACCGACATAGCCGCCACCGAACTTGGCGACAACTTTGTCCACCGGGACGTTCTGGTACATCATCTTGATGCCGGCCTTGGAGGCCTGCTCGGCCAGCGGCATGATCGCATCGTCGCCCGGGTGACCCATCATGGCAATGCCGTCCGGCTTGCTGGCAACGGCCTCGCGCAGCTGCTGCACCATCTTTTCCGAGGTCCAGCTCGAGAACACGAACTCGACCTGGGCGCCGGTGTCATTGGCCGCCTGCTTGGCGCCGTTGTAAACGATCGTGCCGAAGGCATCGCCCTCGGCGCCGCCGGCGAAGAAGCGGAGATGGACATCCTTGCACCACTTGTCGCGCAGTGCATCGGCCTGTGCGCCACCGACGGTGGCGATGTAGGCAACCGACACCATCGCCACTGCGGCAATGGTCTTCAACGAACCTTGCAGTCGAGACATTCGTTCCTCCTTGTGCCCATTGGCACGTTGTCGTCGCTTCGCCGTCGTCGGGCCTCGCCCTTATCCGGCACGCCTGAGTGAAGGATCCCCTCCTTCGTATTGCGCGGTCATGTCGACGAAGTCGCCCCCGCGGCAATGCTTGAGATAGTTGAGCGCCCTGACCTGCCCGGTCATTTCCAGCGCCTCGCGATAGACCGGGTCGTGCCAGCCCTCGATGTCGATCGAGCCGGTCCAGCCGGCGAGCCGCAGCTCGGAGATGATGTCGGTCCAGTTGCTGTCGCCGAAACCCGGCGTGCGCATGAACACGAACTTCTCCTTGCCGAAGATGCCGTGCTCTTTGATCACTTCCCAGCGGACGGTCGCGTCCTTGCCGTGCACGTGGAAGAATTTGTGCGCCCATTTGCGGATCTGCGGCAGCGGATCGATCAGATAGACCATCTGATGGCAGGGCTCCCATTCGAGCCCGATATTGTCGTGCGGCGTCTCGTTGAAGATCAGCTCCCAGGCATCGGGATTGTGCGCGATGTTCCAGTCGCCGCTGGCCCAATTGCCATCCATGGCGCAGTTCTCGAAGGCCAGACGCACACCCTATCGGCGGCGCGCTGCGCGAGTTCTGTCCAGACTTTCTTGTATTGCGGCAGGCTGTCGGTCAGCGGCTTGTTGCGAATGCGGCCGGTGAAGCCCGCGACAGTCGTCGCGCCGAAATGATGGGCGTTGTCGATGCAGTCCTTCCAGCCCTTCAGCGTCTCGCGATCCATCTCCTGGTCTTCGAGTGGATTGCCGAACATGCCGAGGGTCGAGATGGTGATATCGCGATTGCCGATCGCATCGAGCGAGCGTTTACCCA
>JBDTVO010000035.1:0-15620 GCA_040007135.1 Devosia sp.
CGTCGAACGCCACTTCCTTGTCTTCCTGCATGTCCTTGGAATAGGCGAGCGGCAGGCCCTTCATCACCACCAGCAGCGAAGTCAGCGCGCCAATGACGCGGCCAGACTTGGCCCGCACCAGCTCAGCGGCGTCGGGGTTGCGCTTCTGCGGCATGATCGAGGAGCCGGTGGTGAACTTGTCGCTGAGCCGGACGAAGTTGAACTGCGCCGAGCTCCAGATCACCAGCTCCTCGGCGAAGCGGCTCAGGTGGACGGCAAGGATGGCGCCCGCACCGAGCGTCTCGAGGATGAAATCGCGATCGCTCACTGCATCGAGCGAATTGGCCGTGGGCCGGTCGAAGCCGAGCGCCGTGGCGGTCATGTCGCGATCGATCGGATAGGGCGTTCCGGCGAGCGCGGCCGAGCCGAGCGGCGACTCGTTGAGCCGCTTGCGCGCGTCGGTAAGTCGGCCGGAATCGCGCCCCAGCATCTCGACATAGGCGAGGAGATGATGGCCGAACGTCACCGGCTGCGCGCTCTGTAGGTGCGTAAAGCCCGGCATGATGGTTTCGGCTTCGGCGTCGGCCCGTTCGACCAGCCCCAGTTGCAGCACCTTGACCTGTGCCAGCAGCGTATCGATGGCGTCGCGCACATAGAGCCGGAAATCGGTGGCCACCTGGTCGTTGCGCGACCGCGCGGTGTGGAGCCGCCCGGCCGCGTCACCGATCAGCTCGCGCAGCCGGCTCTCGACGTTCATGTGGATGTCTTCGAGCCCGCGCGAAAAGTTGAACTTTTGCGATTCGATCTCGGCGAGCACCTTCTCTAGACCGGAGACGATGGCTTCGCGATCGGCCTGCGTCAGGATGCCGGCTTCCGCCAGCATGCGGGCATGGGCGATTGATCCGGCGATGTCCTGCCGGTAAAGCCGTTGATCAAAGCCGATCGAGGCGTTGATCTCCTCCATGATGGCATCGGGGCCGGAAGAGAACCGGCCGCCCCACATGCGATTGCTCATCGCCGACAATCCCTGGAGTTCCGAGTGTCCGAACCCGTTGCTGCGCGACCGAAACTGACACCGGGCCGCGCCGCGTTGGCAGCGCTGGTCATCGCGGTGCTAGCTATAGCGATTACCCTTGGGGTGGGCAACTTTGCGGCCCCGGCAATGCCCTGTGCTCCGCAGGCCGAGGCCGCGCACACCGTTGACGCCGCGGCGACGGGCGCGCTGGCGGCGCTCAATGGCACCGGCACCGGGCGCGGCTACGCCGACCTGCCGTTTGCCGACAAGGACGGCAAGCCCGTCACCCTCAAGGATTTCGCCGGCAAGACGCTGCTGGTCAATTTCTGGGCCAGTTGGTGCATCCCCTGCCGCGCCGAAATGCCGGCGCTGGACAAGCTGGCCGCGGCGCAGAACGACGACAGCTTCATGGTGCTGCCCATCAACACCGGCGAGGCGCAGCCCGATAAGGGCAAGGCGTTCTTTGCCGCCGGCGGCTGGGCCCACCTGCCGCTCTACATCGATCCCAACTTCGCCGTGCTCGACCGGCTGAAGACCACCGCCGTGTCGCTCGGCCTGCCGACGACGCTGCTGCTCGACAAGAAAGGCTGCGAGATCGGCGTGCTGCAAGGTCCCGCAGAATGGGATTCCGCCGACGGCAGGCGCGTCATCGAGGCCCTGAAGTCGATATGAGCGGGGTCGTCCTCTGCGTTGGCGCGCTGAGCCTCGACACCATCTTCCGGCTCGACGCGCTGCCCCGTGGCCCGGGCAAGTTCCTGCCCGAGGACGCGCTGCAGGTGGCGCAGGGCATGGCCACCGCGCAGGCGGCAACCATCGTCGCGCTCGGTGGCAGGGCGCGGCTCTGGGCCTCCGCCGCTGATGATCCGACCGGCGACCGACTCCTTGAGGAGCTTGCCGCCGCCGGCATCGATCTTGCCGTGCGGCGCGTCGCCGGGGCCCGGTCCGGATTTTCATCGATCCTGATGGACGGCAGCGGCGAGCGGATCATCGTGCCGTTCTACGACGCCGCGCTGCGCTCTCCGCCCGAAACCCCGCCGCCGATGGACGATGTCGCCGTAGTCAGCGTCGATGTGCGCTGGCCCGACGCGGCCCTCGCCGCGTTTGTTGCCGGACACGACCGGATGCTGCCTTGCCTTGTCGATCTCGAAGTCGGCCCCAGGGATACGCTGCTGAAGCTGTTCCACAATGCCACCCACGCCATCGCTTCGGAGGGCGGAGCACAAATCCTGACAGGCGAGCCCACCGGCCTCGATGCGCTGAAAATCATGGCCCGCGAGCATCCTGGGTTCGTCGCGGTGACGCTGGGCGAAAACGGCGCCTTCTTTGCTGACCGCAAGACCGGCGTCCTTCGTCACGTCGCGCCGTTTCCGGTCACCGCCGTCGACACCCTCGCCGCCGGCGATGTCTTCCACGGCGCCTTCGCCCTGCGCCTCGCCGAGGGCGCCGACGAGGCCGACGCCATGCGCTTCGCCGCAGCCGCCGCCGCGCTCAAATGCACGAGGTTCGGTGGTCGCCTGGGAGCGCCGGCACGGGCGGACGTTGAAGCTATGCTGGCCTAGGCGTCGTCGCCGCCACCGTGTTCGCGCACCGGGCGGTCGGGCTCGACATTGACCTCGACCAGCGGCGCCGGGGCGCCGTCGAGTACGGCGGTGCCCGATGGACCGCGCAGCGTTGCCGCAGCCGGATGTGGGCGGCCGAAATCGGCGGCCGCGGTTTCCTGCCCGGCGGTGATGATCGAGCGGCGGATTTTGCGGGTGCGGGTGAACAGCTCTTCCATGCCGTCGCCGTCGCCGATGCGGACCATGGTCTGCAGCTTGCCGAGATCCTCGAGAAAGCGCCCGAGCATTTCGAGCACGGCGTCGCGGTTGGTGAGGAACACGTCGCGCCACATCACGGGATCACTGGCCGCAATCCGGGTGAAATCACGAAAGCCAGAGGCCGAGAACTTGATGACTTCGGACTGCGTCGCCTGCTCGAGATCGGCGACGGTGCCCACGATGTTGTAAGCGACCAGATGCGGGATGTGGCTGGTGATCGCCAGCACCATGTCGTGATGGCTGGGGTCCATCACCTCGACATTGGAGCCGAGCGCCGACCAGAATGCGGTGAGCTTCGCCACGGCGTCGGTGGGCACCTCGGGACCGGGGGTGAGCACGCACCAGCGGTTGACGAAGAGCTCCGCGAATCCGGCGGCGGGGCCGGAATGCTCGGTGCCCGCGATCGGATGGCCGGGAATGAGATGCGCGCCCTTGGGCGTATGCGGCTTCATCGCCGCGATGACGCTCTGTTTGACCGAGCCGACGTCGGAGAGGATGGCGCCAAGCTCAAGGTACGGCCCGATCTTCTCCATCGTCGCCGCATAGGACTGCACCGGGATGCAAAGGATGACGAGGTCGGCGTGCTTGACCGCCTCGACCGGATCGAGCGTGTAGCTGTCGCCCAGCCCGAGCCCGCGCGCCTCGTCCAGCGTCTCCGGCCGGCGGGTCGAGATTGCGATGTGCCGGGCCAGGCCCTTGAGCCGAACACCCCGGGCAATCGACGAGCCGATGAGGCCGATGCCGATCAGCGCCAGTTTCTCGAACATCATTTCAGTCCCCTGCCCCCGGCGCGCCGAAGGGCTTCAAGATCTCGACCAGACGGCGCAGCGCCGTCTCGGGTCCGATGGAAATACGCAATCCGTTGTCGATGCCATAGACGCCGATCTCGCGCACGATCAAGCCTTCGGCGAACAGTGCCGCGAAGGCCGCATGGGCCGCCGCTGCGTCCTCGAACAAGGCGAGGACGAAATTGGCCTCGCTCGGGATGACCCGGATGGCGTTGCCGTGCAGCGCCCGGCTGAGCCAGGCGCGCCATTTGGCGTTGTGGTCACGCAGCCTGGCGGTGAACGCGGTGTCCCGGGCCGCCGCCGCGCCGGCGTACTGGCCGGGGCCGTTGACGTTGAACGGGCCGCGGATGCGGTTGACCACATCGACCACGTGCGCCGGCGCGTACATCCAGCCCACCCGCGCCGCCGCGAGACCCATCTTCGAAAAGGTGCGCACCATGACGACGTTGTCCGCCCCGTTCACCAGCTCGACGCCGACCGCGTAGTCCTCGGCCGTCACATATTCGGCATAGGCGCTGTCGAGGACAAACAGGATGTCGGGCCGGAGCCCAGCATGCAGTCGCGCCAGCTCTGCGCCACCCAGATAGGTGCCGGTTGGATTGTTCGGGTTGGCGAGGAACAGCATTCTGGTCTGCGGCGTCACCGCCTTGAGCAACGCGTCGACATTGGCGCGATAGTCGGCCTCCGGCGCCATGACGATTTCGGCCGAGGCCCCCATGGTGACGATCGGATAGACGTTGAACCCATGCCGGCTCATCACCGCCTGGTCGCCGGCGCCCAGGTAGCACTGCGCCAGCAGGTGCAGCAGGTCGTCCGAGCCATTGCCGCAGACGATCCGCTCGGGATCGAGCCCGTGCGCCTCGCCCAGCGCTTCGCGCAGCACGCGCGAGCTGCCCTCGGGATAGATCTGCGGATGCCGCGCCGCCTCGACCATCGCCTCCACCGCCTTGGGAGAAGCGCCCAGCGGCGACTCGTTGGCGCTGAGCTTGATCGCGGTCACCCCGGGCGCCGCCTGGGATTTCCCCGGCGCATAGGGCGCGATCTGCAGCAGGCCTGGCTGTGGGACGGGGCGGTCGGACATCGGTTCCGGCGGGGCACGAAAAATCGCGCGGACCATAGAGAACCGTCCTGCGGAAGGCAAAGCCTAGCGCTCGTTAACCTCCATGGCCGCCTGCGGCGCCAGCGAGGGCACGCGCACGTAGCGCTCGAGCCGCTTGCGGCGCGGCACCGCGGGAAACAGCTCCTTGCGGGCCGACACCACGATCACCCCTGCGAAGGTCGGCCCAAACAGCCGCCCGAAGCGCTCGAAGAAGCGGGCGAACCTGAGGACAAACGGCGCGCTCCAGGGCGGCAGGTAGAGCGCTTCCCGCCAGGCTTCGGGAACGAAAGAATGGTCGCGCAGCAGCTTTTCGACCTGGCTGCGGCTGAACGGATTGCCATCGCCGAACGGCGTGTTGTCGATCGCCGCCCAGAGGCCGCGGCGGCGCGGCACGACCACGACCAGCCGCGCATAGGGCGCCGCCACCCGCCACAGCTCGCGCATCAACTCCTCGGCATCGCCGATATGTTCGAGCGAATGCACGGCGACGATGAGATCGACCGCAGCGTCGGTCAGCGGCATTTCGAGCGGATCGCACATCACCGAGCGCGAGCGGCCGTCGCGCGGCCAGGCATCGGCCCCCTGCCGCGCCGGCATGAAGGCGAGGACCCGCTCGGCCTTGGCCAGGGTGAAGCGGAGATAGGGTGTCGCAAAGCCCAGCCCCAGCACTCGGCGGCCGTCGACCGGGCCGGCAAGCCGCGCGATCTGCTCGCGCACCAGCGCCCGGGCAATCTTGCCGAGCGGAGATTTGTAGAATCCGATCAATCGGTTGACGTCGGGCGTCATGCTTGCTCCGGTTGGCGCGGGCGCGGCAATTGTTCTAGAACTTGGCGCGCCAGCGTCCCAGGAGCAAGACCACCGTGCCGGTGCTCGTCGATCTCTTCATCTGCCGGACCGACAACTATGGCACCCTCGTGCACGATGTCGAAAGCCGCCGCACGGCCGCCATCGACGCACCGGATGCAGCAACCCTCGAGGCGGCCGTCAGTCGCCGCGGCTGGGTGCTGACCGACATCTTCGTCACCCACCACCACCGCGACCACGTCGACGGCATATTGGGGCTGAAACAGGCGTTCGACTGCACCGTCACCGGCCCACGGCTCGAAGCCGACAAGATCGACGGCATCGACGTCACCTACATGCCGGGCGACGTGCTGACGCTTGGCGGCACGCAGCTCAGCGTCATCGGCACACCCGGACACACGCTCGGCCACGCCGCCTTTTACAACGCTGCCGACGGCCACGTGTTTACTGGCGACGCGCTGTTCTCGATGGGCTGTGGCCGCATGTTCGAGGGCAAGCCCGGACCGATGTGGGAGGGCCTGAAGCTGCTGCGCGACCTGCCCGAGACGACGCTGATGTATTGCGGCCATGAATACACGGTCGAGAACGCGCGCTTCGCGCTCAGCATCGATCCGCGCAACACCGCCCTGGCGCTGCGGGCCGCCGAAGTCAGCCGCATGCGGGCCGAGGGGCGCTACACCGTGCCGGTGTCGATCGGCATGGAGCGACGGACCAACCCGTTCCTCCGCGCCGACCAGCCCGCGCTGGCAGCGGCCATGGGGCTCGAGGCCGATCTCGACCCGGCGGCGGTGTTCGCGGCCTTGCGCAGCGCCAAGGACAATTTCGCCTGACCCCAGCGAAACCGTCGATGCATCGCTTTTCCCCGCCCGCGCGTTCTTAACCCAACGGCGCGAAACGGGCGCGAGAATCTTAACGAAACCTTGCCGTTCGGCACGCCGCTTGCGACGTTGACGGCAGAACGAGTGCGGGACGTGTCATTTCGGCACAAAGCCGCGCCGATCGACACAGGGTGGAACGACGATGCGCGAGTTCGACACATCTGAGGGTGGACTGCCGGTGGCTCTCGGCCCGGGCGCGCCGCGATCAACTGTCGCCGTCGCTCCCGGAGCCCCGTTCCTCAGCCAGCTCATTGCCGAGCGCTACCGCATGTCGACGCAGCGCCACCGTCGGCGCGAGACCGTGCCGACCGCGCTCGATATCTACGCCGTTGGCGCGGAAAAGAGCGTCCGCCGCCTGCCCCCAGGCTACCGGATGTCGCGCGACGCCTGAGCCTCAGGCCATCGTCACGTCACGGCCGGCGCCGGTGATCGAGATGGTGAAGCCGGCGACGACATCGACCACGCTCATGATCATGAGCAGGAAGAACACCGAGCTGGCGGCCACGCCGAACAGCAGGAACTCCACCAGGAACACCACGAACAACGCCGTCGACAGCATGTGCTCGATGACGGACGTGCGACCGGTGTTGGTCGATTTCAGCACCTCGAAGAACAGGCAGACCAGCCCCACCACCAGCAACAGATCGCCCGACGTCAGCGACCAGTCGGCGCCCGACACCATGCGGATGGTGAACAGGTTGGTGGCCCACGCTTCGCTTGCGGGCTTGCCGAGGTAGGCGGTGAAGCCGAAGGCGTTGTAGATCAGGAAGGGGATGATCAGCAGCGGCGGAATGAACGGCCCGCGCGCGCTGCGGCGGCTTTCGGGCGGCAGGATTACGGTCTCGCTCATCTGATTTCCCCTCGCTGGCGGATCGGCACCAGCATGGCAAACTGCGCGGCCAGCCGCCAGCCCTCCCCCTTGCGCATCCCGCCGGAGGCTCCGATATTCCGGCGCAACAGGAGGTTGCCCATGTCCAACACCGATGGCCCCGGCCCCGGGCCGGAATACCAGCCGCAGTCCCCGCCCTCGGGCAATTGGCGGGACATGCGCCGCGCCGACCGCGACACGCGACGAGCCATGCGGCACGGCGATTGGGGCGGCATGCCCATCGGCGGCGTCATCATCCTCATCGTCGGGCTGATCTTTCTCGCCGGCAATTTCGGCTTCCACCTGCCCGACAATTGGTGGGCGATCTTCGTGCTGGTGCCGGCGGTGGCCGCGCTAGTCAGCGCCGTGCGCTTCTGGCGCGAAGACGGGGCAATGACCAACCGCGTGGCAGGTGCTGCGATCGGCGGCGTGCTGATGCTGGCCGTGGCGCTGGCCCTCTTCTTCGGCGTCAACTGGGGCATCTTCTGGCCGGTGATCCTGATCATCATCGGCGCTGGCATCATCCTGCGCGGCAGCTGGCGGCGCTGAGCCGCTAGAGCTTGAGCGGCCCGACCATCGCTTCGGGCCGAACCTCCCGGTCGAACTCCTCGCCGCTAAGGAGGCCAAGTGCGATGGCGCTCTCGCGCAGGGTCGACCCGGTCTTGTGCGCGTTCTTGGCGATCTTAGCGGCGTTGTCGTAGCCGATGCGCCGGTTGAGCGCCGTCACCAGCATCAGCGACTGGTCAACCAGTTGCTTGATCCGCGCCTTGTTAGGCTCGATGCCCACGGCACAATGATCGTTGAAGCTCTTGGCAGCATCGGCCAGCAGCCGCGCCGACATCAGGAAGTTGTAAGCGATCACCGGCTTGAACACGTTGAGCTCGAAATTGCCCTGGCTGGCGGCAAAGCCGATCGTCGCATCGTTGCCCATCACCTGCGCCACCACCATCGTCAGCGCTTCCGACTGTGTCGGGTTGACCTTGCCCGGCATGATCGACGAGCCGGGCTCGTTCTCCGGAATCGAAATCTCGCCCAGCCCGGAGCGCGGACCCGACGCCATCCAGCGCACGTCGTTGGCGATCTTCATCAGCGCCACCGCCAGTTGCTTCAGCGCTCCCGAGGCGAACACGAACGCATCGTGCCCGGCCATTACCGCGTATTTGTTGGGCGCGGTGATGAACGGCCGCCTGGTGAGTTTTGCGATCTCGTCAGCAACGGTCTCGCCGTATTTCGGATGCGCATTGAGACCGGTGCCGACCGCCGTGCCGCCGAGCGCCAGCTCATAGAGCTGCGGCAGGCTCGCCTTGATCGCCTCGACGGCGTGATCGATCTGGCTTACCCACCCCGACATTTCCTGCCCCAGCGTCAGCGGCGTCGCGTCCATCAGATGCGTGCGGCCGATCTTGACGATGCCCATGAAGCGCTTCGATTTCTTCTCGAGCGTATCGCGCAGCGGCTTGATGCGCGGCAAGAGATACCCCTCGATCGCCTCGACCGCAGCGATATGCATGGCGGTGGGGAACGTGTCGTTCGAGGACTGGCTCATGTTGACATGGTCGTTGGGATGGATCGGCTTTTTCGATCCCATTACCCCGCCGGCCATTTCGATGGCGCGGTTCGAGATGACCTCGTTGACGTTCATGTTGGATTGCGTACCCGAGCCGGTCTGCCAGACGACCAGGGGAAAGTGCTGGGCGAGTCGGCCGTCGATCACCTCGTCGGCGGCGGCAACGATCAGGTCGCGCTTCGCTTTGTCGATGAGCTTGAGCTTGTAGTTGGCGCTGGCTGCCGCCTTCTTCAGGACGCCGAAGGCATGAATGATTTCGACCGGCATGGTCTGCCCGCCGATCTCGAAATTGGACAGCGAGCGGGCCGTCTGGGCGCCGTAGTATTTGTCGGCCGGCACCTCGATCGTGCCCATCGAGTCCGATTCCGTGCGCGTCCTGGCCATGGTCAACTCTTCTGTCCGTGCCGCCAAAGCAAACGGCCAGCCCTTTTGGGACTGGCCGCGAACGAGTTCAAGCCGGACGAGTGCCCGGTTCAGGACTTCTTGGGATCGAGGATCTGCCGGCCGCGATACATGCCGGTCTTGAGATCGACGTGATGCGGGCGACGCAGTTCGCCCGAATCCTTGTCCTCGACATAGGCGGGGGCAGTCAGCGCATCGGCGGAGCGGCGGAAACCGCGCTTCATCAGTGAGGTCTTGCGCTTTGGAACGGCCATTTCGGTCTCCATCAATTCAGAACGATCGCCGGATAGGCCGGCGGCAACAGACGCGGGTCTGCCGGAAGGTGGCGGGTCTATAACGGAGAACCCCCGGTTTGGCTAGGGGGCGCGAAGGAGGCAGAGAATGCGACAATTCGCAGCCCCCGCAGGCATTTTCTTAGCAGATCGGCGTCACTGTCGCGCTTTCGGAGCGAGAACATGCACGTGCTGTTCGGGATCGCGATCATGCTGGGAGTGCCGGCATACCTGCTGCTTCAGGCCGCCGCCCCCTTCCTCCTGCGCGACGCGCCGTGGAAGGTCGCCTCGCTGCTGCCTCTGCTGTTCGCGGTACCGATCATCCTCTGGTGTCTCTACGCCCTCGGCCAGGACTCCAACCTCTGGCCGCTGCCGTTCATCCTGTTCGCTCCGCTCGGTGCCGCCTATCTGGCCGTCGTCCTAGCAGCGCGCTGGCTCACCCGGACGGGCTGAGGTCTCGTCCGCCATTTACCACCAAGACGGGCAGCGATTGAGCCCGGCAGCGGTGCGTGCGACGCCTTGTCCCGGCGCAGGCGGCGCCGTTGCGGAACCTCGACAATTGACTGCGGCACCTCTCGACGATCTGCTTGTCATCGGCGCAGGCCTTGCCGGCATCGGCGCGGCCACGGCCGCCGCACGGCGCGGCTACGCCGTCACCCTGATCAGCGCCCACGACCGCCATCCCCCCGATTTCCGGGGTGAAAAGCTCGGCGAGGCGCAGATGGCGACGCTCGAGCGGCTGGGGCTGGGCGACGCGGCGCGGCAGCACACCACGCCCTTCGATGGCTGCTGGCAGGTGCGGCGCGGCCGCATCACCGGAATGGTGTCCGAGCGCGAGTATTCGAGCAACTACTCCGACCTGGTGAACGGGCTGATGGCGGCGATCCCCGCCCCGGTCCGGCGCATCACCGGACGCGTTGCCGATCTGGCCACCGGCCCCCACCACCAGGCAGTCACCCTTGCCGACGGGCGGGTGTACACGGGCCGGCTGCTCGTCATTGCCACCGGCCTCAGCGAAGCCATCCTCAAGCTTGCGGGCCTCGAGCGGCAAACCATTTCGGCTGGCCATTCGGTCGCCTGCGGCTACGACATCGAGGAGCCAGCGGCCGATTTTCGGTTTCCTTCCCTCGTCTGGGGCCCTGGTCCAACCCACCCGAGACTGTCCTACCTGACGCTGTTTCCGATCGGCGGCCGGATGCGCGGCAACCTGTTCACCTACCACACGGTCGGCGACCCCTGGACCCGGCTCTTCCGTGACGACCCCGAGACCGCGGTGCGCGAGGCGGTGCCCGAACTCGAGGCAAGTTTTGGCCGAATGACCATCCGGCCCGGCGCGGTGGCCAGGCCCATCGACCTCAAGAGCCTGCGCAACACGCGCCGGCATGGTGTGGTGGCGCTCGGCGACGCCTTCTCGGTGGTCTGTCCGACGACCGGCTACGGCATGGGAAAAGCCCTCACCGACGCCGACCGTCTGGTCAATCTCTACCTGCCGCTGTGGCTCGCGACGCCGGGCATGGAAGAGTCCAAGCTGGCGGCGTTCTACGCCGACCCGATCAAGACCGCCCTCGATGCGCGGGCCATGGCCGAGAGCGTCAGCGGCCGCAAGTTCAACCTCGATCCTGCGCCCTATTGGCGCGTCCGCCGGCTGTCGCACGCCGCGCGCCAACGGCTTTCCGTGCTGACCAGCCCCGCTGTCGCCGCCCGCCCGGCGGCATGACCTTGCTTGCGCACCGGCTGGCGAGAAGCTAGCGAGGGCGCCGATGACCGGCTTTGACACCATCCTCGAAAGCAACGCCGCCGCCATCGAGCGCGCCCTCGACACGCTGCTGTCGCCGGACCGGCTCGACGGCCCCGGCGCGGTGCCGCCGCGTCTGCTCGAAGCCATGCGGCACGGCACGCTCGGCGGCGGCAAGCGGCTGCGGCCGCTGCTCTTGCGTGAAACGGCGGCGATGTTCGACGTCGCGGCCGACCTCAGTGCCGCAGCCGCCGTGGCGGTGGAACTGGTCCACTGCTACTCGCTCATCCACGACGACTTGCCGGCGATGGACGACGACGATCTGCGGCGCGGGCGCCCCACGGTGCACGTGGCCTTCGACGACGCCACGGCCATCCTCGCCGGCGATGCCTTGCTGACGCTCGCCTTTGCCCATCTTGGCGAGCACGGCGCGACCGACTCTGCGGTCCGGGCTCGACTGGTGGTCGAACTCGCCGCCGGAGCCGGAGCCGGCGGCATGGTCGGCGGCCAGGTGCGCGACATCGAGGGCGAAACCACGGCGCTGTCCGAGACCGACATCGCGCGGCTGCAGGCGATGAAGACCGGCGCGCTGATCCGCGCCGCCGCCCGTATGGGCGCCATCCTTGGTGGCGCCGACCGCGACGAGCTCGGCCATGTCACCGCCTATGCCGAAGCCGTGGGCCGCGCCTTCCAGCTCGCCGACGATCTGCTCGACGTCACCGCCAGCACCGGCGCGATGGGCAAGCTCACCGGCAAGGATGCCGCACGGGGCAAGCAGACGCTGGTGGCGCGCATCGGCGTCGACGCCGCCCGCCGGCATCTTGGTGACATCGTCCACCAGTCGATCACCGCGCTGCTCCCCTTCGGCGAGCGCGGCGCGCCCCTCGCCGCCTTCGCCCGCTACGTGGCCAGCAGGGAGAGCTGAATGAGCCTCGATACCGTCAAGGCCGACCTCGCCGCCCGGGCGCCTGACCTCAGCGTGATTGTCACGCCGGACTCGACCGCAACGGTGGACCTCGCGGCCGCTGTGCATGGCGTCGCTCCCGGCCAGATTGCCAAGACCCTCGCCATCCGCGTCGACGACCGCGAATTCCTGCTGGTGACGCGCGGCGATGCGCGGCTGAGCAACCAGAAGGCCAAGGCGGCCTTCGGTGGCCGGCCGCGTATGCTGGGGCCTGAAGATGTACTGCGCCTGACCAGCCACGCCGTCGGCGGCGTCTGCCCGTTCGGCCTCCCGGCGCCGATCCCGATCTACTGCGACGTATCGCTAAAGATTTACGACGAGGTGATCCCGGCGGGTGGCTCGACCCATGCCTCGGTGCGGCTGCCGGTGGCGCGGCTGCTCGAGCTGTGCGGCGGCAAGTGGGCCGACGCCTGCGACGTGCCCGCCTGACTATTCGGCCGCCGTCTTCTGCCCGGCGCCAAAACGGCGCTCTATATAGTCCGCGACCATCACCTTGAACTGGTCGGCAACATCGGCGCCGCGCAGCGTCGCGACCTTCTTGCCCTCGATGAACACCGGCGCCGCCGGCGTCTCGCCGGTGCCCGGCAGCGAAATGCCGATATCGGCGTGCTTGGACTCGCCCGGGCCGTTGACGATGCAGCCCATCACCGCCACCGACAGCGCCTCGATCCCCGGATAGCGTTCCTTCCACTCCGGCATCGACGACGACAGGTGATCCTGGATTTCCTTGGCCAGCACCTGGAATGTCTCGCTGGTCGTCCGCCCGCAGCCGGGGCACGCCGCGACAACCGGCAGGAACTGGCGGAACCCCATGGTCTGCAGCAACTCCTGCGCCACCCGCACTTCCTGTGTGCGGTCACCGCCCGGCTCAGGCGTCAACGAGATGCGGATAGTGTCGCCGATCCCCTGCTGCAGCAGGATGCCCATCGCCGCCGACGACGCCACGATGCCCTTCGAGCCCATGCCCGCCTCGGTCAGCCCCAGATGCAGCGCATAGTCGCAGCGCGCCGCGAGCTCCTGGTAGACCGCGATCAGGTTCTGCACGTCGGACACCTTCGTCGACAGGATGATCCGGTCGCGGCCGAGCCCGATCTCTTCGGCCCTCTGCGCCGACAACAGCGCCGACTGGATGATCGCCTCGCGCTGCACCGCGGCTGCCGAAACCGGCGCCGCTGAAACAGCGTTTTCGTCCATCAGCCGCGTCAGCAGCTCTTCGTCGAGCGAGCCCCAGTTGACCCCGATCCGCACCGGCTTGCCGTAGCGCAGCGCCAGTTCGATCAGCGTCGAAAACTGCAGGTCGCGCTTCGCCTTGAACCCGACATTGCCCGGATTGATCCGGTATTTGTCGAGCGCCTCGGCCGCCGCCGGATGATCGGTCAGCAGCTTGTGGCCGATATAGTGGAAGTCCCCGATCAGTGGCACGGTGATGCCGCGCGCCCTGAGCCTGTCGCGAATATGCGGCACCGCCGCCGCGCTCTCGTCGCGATCGACGGTGATGCGCACCAGCTCCGAGCCGGCGCGCCAGAGCTGGCCCACCTGCTTCACCGTCGCCTCGATGTCGGCGGTATCCGTGTTGGTCATCGACTGCACGACGATCGGCCCGCCGCCGCCGACCATGACGCCGCCGACATCAACACCGACCGTATGCTTGCGCAGGGAAATGCTCATCGCGCCTCGAAATAGGCCTAACCGCCTACGCGCGCAATATTGCCGATCGATGAACTCTTGAATCGTCGCCGGTCGGGACCACATCTTGTGAACGAAGGGAGACGACCATGGGCCGCTTGCTGCAATTCAGGACTGAACTGGTGACGCTCTGGCGCGCCTTCTTCGCCCCGGAAACGCCGGCCTGGCTGAAAGGCCTGATGCTGCTGATTCCGGCCTATCTGCTGAGCCCGATCGACATCATCCCTGATTTCATCCCGGTGGTCGGCTGGCTCGATGACGCCATCGTCATCCCGCTGCTGGTCAGCTGGATCGTCCGCCTCCTGCCGCAGCCGATCCCCACCCGCGCCGCCCGCAACCAGGGCAACACGGTGATCGACGGGGATTATCGGCGGCTGTAGCGCAGGCTTTGGCCGGCGACTACTCGAACCTGACCAGCAGGTCCTTGCTGTCGATCTGATCGCCCGGCTTCACCGTCACTTCCACGACGACTCCGTCGGCTTCCGCGTGGATCGCCGTCTCCATCTTCATCGCCTCGATCGACAGCAGCACGTCACCGGCCGACACCTTGTCGCCGACCTTGATCTGCAACCCGGATATCACCCCCGGCATCGGTGCGCCGACCTGTTTGGCATCGCCGAGCGCCGCCTTGGTGCGCACCGCGACATCGCCCACCTTCAGCCGGTCGGGCACCGCGATCGTGCGCGGCTGACCGTTGAGGTCAAAGAACACACGCACCTGGCCCTTCTCGTTGGTCTCGGCCCGGCCCAGATAGTTGATCACCATCGTCTTGCCGCGCTCGATCTCGACGAAGATCTCCTGTCCCTGCGTCAGCCCGTAAAAATACACCGGCGTCGGAAGCACGGCCGTCGGCCCGTATCTGTCCTGCGTCTTCATGTAGTCCGAGAACACCTTCGGATACATGAGGTAGGACGCGAGCCGGAAATCGTCGATCTTTTCGCCGGTCTCCTTCTCGATCTTCGCTCGCTCTGCCTCAAGATCGACGTCCTTCAGATACGACCCAGGCCGCTCGGTGAGCGGCGTCCGGCCCTTCAAGACTTTCTTCTGTAGCGCCTTCGGGAATCCGCCCGGAGGTTGGCCGAGGTCGCCGGCAAAGAACCCGACCACCGAGT
Source organism: Devosia sp. (assembly GCA_040007135.1). Classification (GTDB taxonomy): domain Bacteria; phylum Pseudomonadota; class Alphaproteobacteria; order Rhizobiales; family Devosiaceae; genus Devosia_A. The sequence goes on from JBDTVO010000035.1 coordinate 14,987, forward strand.
CGGGGAACGACACATCCTTGTTCGGGTCCTCGACATCGGCGCGCGTCAGCCCCGAACTCACCATCGCCAGCGCCATGTCGCCGACCACCTTGCTGCTCGGCGTCACCTTGACGATATCGCCGAACATCTGGTTGACGTCAGCATAGGTTCTCGCCACCTCGTGCCAGCGCGATTCCAGCCCCAGCGAGCGCGCCTGCTCCTTGAGATTGGTGAACTGTCCGCCCGGCATTTCGTGCAGGTACACCTCCGACGCGCCGCCCTTGAGGTCGCTCTCGAAGGCGCGATACTGCGTCCGCACAGCTTCCCAGTAGAACGAGATCTCACGGATCACCTTGGCGTCGAACCCCGGATCGCGATCGGTGTCGCGCAGCGCCGCAGCGAGCGAGCCGAACGTCGGCTGGCTGGTGGTGCCCGAGAACGCGTCCATCGCCGCATCCACCGCGGCGACGCCCGCCGCGGCCGCCGCCATGATCGTCGCCGCCGATGCGCCCGACGTGTCGTGGGTGTGGAGGTGGATCGGCAGACCAACCTCTTGTTTCAGGGCTGAAATCAGCTTCGTCGCCGCCGCCGGCTTCAGCAGCCCGGCCATGTCCTTGAGCCCAAGGACATGTGCGCCCGCCGCTTCCAGTTCCTT
>JBDTVO010000036.1:0-15353 GCA_040007135.1 Devosia sp.
AGCCAATACGAGCGCGCGTATTTTGTTCGCTTTCCCGGCGTCTGGGTCCATGGCGACATCGTCGAGAAACGTCCGTCCGGCGGATTTGTCATTCACGGACGCTCGGACACCACGCTCAATCCCGGTGGGGTGCGAATCGGAACGGCCGAAATCTACCGGCAGGTGGAGGCGGTTCCGGATGTGCTGGAGGCGGTCTGCGTCGGACAGGACTGGCAGGGCGACCAGCGCATCGTGCTGTTTGTCCGGCTGCGTCTCGGCGCCGAACTCACTGAAGAACTGGAGGCGAGCATCCGCCGCCGCATCCGCTCCGGCGCGACGCCGAGGCATGTCCCGGCTCTTATCCTCAGTGTCCTCGAAATGCCGCGAACCCGCTCCGGCAAGGTCTCCGAGATGGCGGTGCGCAACGCGATACATGGGCGTGCGATCGAGAATGCGACCGCCCTTGCAAATCCCGAGAGCCTGGCGGCGTTTCGTGACCTGCCGGCTCTGGCGAAGTAGGACCGAGAGGAGGTGTCAATTGTCGGCCCTGGCCGGCCCTGGCCGGCCTGAACCACTATCCCCGCCCGACCGGATCGGCGGATGCCGACACGTCTTAGTGGTGACTGATTCGCCTGCTGCCATACGTACGGCTCGCCGCGGCGTCACAGATGTTTTCAGTAGGCTGTGCATAGTTGGCGAAGTTGGATTCTCAATTGACGATTAGATAGAAGGATGCGGGGGCAATACCAACCCTCATCGCTGCACACAAGACCGGCCTTCGTGCCTACCTTCGTCCGCCACGCTGCGGTTATTTGCGGCGGTAGAACAGACTTCGATTTCAGCGACTGCGATTTTTCCTTGCGGCGTATCGACGATCTCGCGCAGCTTTTTGCTGGGCTTTGTCTGTAGCGGACCGTTCTTCTACGCCTGGAGTTCGGCGCTTGCCCCTTGGGCTTCCGCCAGCGAATTCGCCTCCTCTTCAGCCTTCTGCTGAATCTCAACCTCCGCCTTAAGCCGGCCCCGCTCTCGACGTTGAAGCGCACTTGCCGCGCTCACCCGCGCCTTTTCGGCGCGACTTGCGATCAGCGCGGGATCGTCAAACTTGGGCGCTCGCTGCATCTTCTCGACAAGCCGCCTCTTGGCAGCGGCGGCGGCGTTGCGGCGCTCGACAAGTTCGATTTCTTTCACGGTTTTTCACCTGAGATATTCAATGCGCTGGCACGAGTGCCGGTCTGAGATTTTCCGGCAGCGTCCCTAGCGCATCGGCTTATGTCCTGTCCATGCCGCTCGTGGATTTTAGCGCACATGGGGTCAGTGGTGGTCGGCTCAATGGACCGAGCGGCGGGGCGGCTTTGCCCGCGCCGAACCGGTACTGGCGGCAAGGGGTGCGGCAAATGACTCGACGACCTCGCCGGTGCGTCCGCAATGACGGACACATCGTACCATAGACAGACATTGCGCTCGTCAATTGACGAAGAAGACCTGGCCATCTTCGTTGCAGCCGAGGATCGCGATGCGGTCTGGAACGTTACTCGTCGAACTCCGACTGCGAGGAAGGCTCCGCCATCCTATTTCGCAGAGGACACCAGGCCGTCGGCTATCATATGAGGTTCGCTACTCACCGACAAGTCTGCAAGGAACTCTGTGGGCCGGTTGGGAGTAAAAGGGCCTCTTGACGATAAGGTGGGTTCGCCCCGCCCCTTCATCTTCTACCTTTGGCAAAAGCTGCATTTCCACAACGTGCTGTGGCACTGCTTCGTGGTGCTCGGCGCTTCCTTGCATCTCTGGGCTGTAATTGACTGTATGGTCCTCCGCCGATTGTAGCTCGGCACTACAAGACAATGCGGGAGCGTCCCCCTTGGGACGGTGCTACTCTCGGCGGCTTTCGCATTTTCGCCGCCGGCCTCCGCCAGCTCCCTCGCGCGCTCCTCGAGCAAGGAGGCCTTCAGCACTCCCGTGGCGTTGGCGTCACAAATCTCTCCTGGGGGCGATGGCGATAGTGTCGAAGACCTGCTCGATGGCTCGATTCGACTCTCTGCTCGCAGTGCTTTTCGAGGCCCACCTTGAGGTGGCGTCCCGTGTGACCCTGAGCCATTTTCCGCAGCACCCTTGCGATCTGTTTCGGCGGAATCGATGTTCTTGAGACTGTCGAGAAATTGGTCCTCGAGCTTCTAGTCCGGGGCACTGCCGCTTGGTACAGTTTGCGCCCCTAAGTAAGCTGGGCCATGCTGTCGGCCGGCAGGATGGGAGACAAAGGGACCAATCGACGGTACGCCGCTATGGACGAAAGTCGGCTAATTCGGTCCTGCCTCACCGAAACTAATCTGCGCATCGGCGTCCTCAACGTGGACGTAGCCCACAATCGGGGGGCTAGCCGCCCATGCCTCCAGTCACGCTGAAGGGGTAAAGAGGCTTCGGGTGTCATTGGAAAGGGTTCAGGAGGTCCGTGCCGGCCTGGCGAAGGCCGTCGAGGGGCTGCCTTTACCCCTAAGAACTCATCCCTCGGTGCGGGACGCCGGACGTGCCCTAGACGCGCTGCAGCGTCGCATCGAGGACATCCTTGAACAGCGACAGGCCGGGGCCTCGAGACCTCCGGTCTAGTCGTGATTCCTTTGAGGGCAATCCGCTGTCGATAAACCATCTCAAAGAGCAATGTCCCCACATCGCCGGCCGAGTGGGCCAGGGCCTCGTGGCATCATGAGGCGCCGAGGTTGAGGCGACGGCAGACGGCTATCCCACAGAAGACTGAGCGCGCGCCTTCATCGACGGAGCCTACGGGCGGCGGGGCGAGCGCAGGCCCCTCCCGCCACGCGGAGCAACCATGCTGATTATTGCAGTGGCCGGATCAACCGGCAGAACGGGACGGCTAATCGTCGAGCCTGCCCTTCGCCGCGACCTCGTGGTGCGAGGGCTGTATCGGCCAAAGTCGGAAAATCCTCCCCTACCAGCAAACGTGACTTGGGTGCGCGGCTCGATTGATGACGAACACGCTATGAGATCGCTGGTCGCGGGCGCAGATATCACGATCTCAGCTGTCGGGCCGAGCCCGCAGCGCACCTCTGATACCTGCAGCACGGCAACCCGCAACCTCATCGCTGCCGGATGCACCAATCTCATCGTGGTCTCGGGAATGGGCCTAACGCTGCCTTATGATCGGAAGGGTCTGGGTGATAAGATTGCAGCCGCCGTGGTGCGGAGGCTTTCGCCAGAAGTCTACGCCGACAAAGTACGCGAGCTAGAGTTGCTACAAACCAGCGACATCGCCTGGACCGTTGTCCGGGTAGGCGCGCTGATGGATGGCGATGAGGTCAGACCGGTTAAGGTCAATCTCCTCCGCCTGCCTGGATTTGCGATCAACGTTGGCAGCTTGGCGGCCTTCTGCGTCGATGAGGCGGAGACCCGACGATACCCCAGAGCGGCCCCGTTCGTCGCCAACTAGCGTCGCCACTGGGGCTGCTCTCGCCCCGAGCTACATCCCGCCCGGGCGAAAAGGCGCCGGTAGGGTTCAGCCGATTGCTGCCGCCCGTGGTCGACGGATGTTTGACTGGACTTCCTCCTCTACCAGAGCTGTGCTGGTCGTGTCCGCTAACGGCGGGCGACCTCTCCTGCCCGGCCATTGCGGGCTTTGGTCAGTGCAAGGCCAGGAATGGCCCAACACTGACAGGAGATCCTCATGGTGAAGCTGACTGATACCCACCGCATCATTCTGACGACCGCGGGCGGACGAGAACGCCCGCTTGTTCTTCCGCTGCCCAAGAGCCTGAAACTGACGTGGGCGAAAGCTGAGCCTACCCTCGTCCGTCTCATGAAGGCGGGCATGGTTGCCGAGGTGGCCGCAACAGACGGGGAGCCGCTGTGGCGGACCGATGAAGCACTGGGCAAACTCACCCTGGTGGCAACGCCGGCTGGCCTCAAAGCAGTAGGAATCGAACCTGCGGCAGCCCGATCTGCAGGAGTGGCGGCCATAAAGCCGAAGACGAAGTCTCGAACTGCTGCCGCTCGAACTGTCCCTGGGAAGCGTCCCAGCGAGTCAGCGGGCGCTCCCGCTGCACCAGGCGCAAGTACCAAGCTCGGCATCGTTGTCGCCGCGTTGAAGGGCAAGAAGGGGGCAACCCTTGCCGACCTCACCACGGCCACCGGCTGGCAGCCGCATTCGGTGCGCGGTGCGATCAGCGGCGCGCTGAAGAAGAAGCTGGGGCTTGCGATCACATCGTCCCTGATTGACGGCCGCGGTCGCGTCTACCGCATCGCCGAGTAGGGGCGGTGTCCGCCACCCACGTTGAGCGCGACCCGGTGGGTCGCGCCTTTGCCGATCTGACGGCAGACCTCGAAGACGTCGCTGCGCTTGCCGTCCAAGGACAAGATCGAGCCTGCTCGGTCCGTCGTCGCCGAGGCATCGCCCGAGGGATAGAGCACCGCCTCGTCACCGCCAGTGACATTCTGGACCGCGTCTACCGTCTCTTAGATGGTTCGGACGGAGGCGCAGCATGAAGCGACCCTCCCCGGAAGCGGTCGAACACGAGATCGCCGCGCTCGACACTCTTGACGTGCAACAATTGCGCGAGATGTGGAGGCGGCTCTACCGCACCGAGCCTCCGCCCAAGATCAAATCAGGTCTGCTGCGCCTCGCCGTCGCCTACCGCATTCAGGAGAAAGCCTTCGGTGGCCTCAAGCCAGCGTCAAAGCGGCAGCTGCAGGCCCACGTTGCAGGACTGGATCGCGCTAGTTCGGGAGACGCTCCGGCACGGCCTCGTGCTCCACGCCTCGCACCGGGGACGCAGCTGATCCGCGAGTGGAACGGCTCGACAGTTCTGGTCGACGTTGTGGCCGGCGGCTTCCGCTGGAAGGAGCGGTCCTTCAGGACCCTGAGCGCGGTCGCTGTGGCGATCACCGGCACCAAGTGGTCGGGGCCAAAGTTCTTTGGCCTGACCAGCGCCGCGTCCGCTGCAACCAAGGCGGCGCGGCCATGAACGATCGCAAGATCCTCCGCTGCGCCATCTACACCCGCAAGTCGTCCGAGGAAGGACTCGACCAGGACTTCAACTCGCTCGAGGCCCAGCGGGAGGCCTGTGAGGCCTATGTCCGGTCACAGGCGCATGAGGGCTGGAAGATCGTACCGGAGCCACTGGACGACGGTGGCTTCTCGGGCGGCAACACCGACCGCCCTGCCCTGAAACGCCTGATGCAGTTGGTCAGTGCCGGCGAGATCGACGTCATCGTCATCTACAAGATCGACCGGCTCACCCGCTCGCTCACCGACTTCGCCCGCATGGCGGAGACTTTTGACAAGCACAATGTCTCGTTCGTCTCGGTCACCCAGCAGTTCAACACCACGACCTCGATGGGGCGACTGATGCTGAATGTGCTGCTGTCGTTTGCCCAGTTCGAACGGGAGATCACCGGGGAGCGGATCCGGGACAAGATTGCGGCATCCAAACGGAAGGGCATGTGGATGGGTGGCAATCCACCCATGGGATACGACGTCCACAACCGGCAACTGGTCGTCAACGAGGTGGACGCTGCAACCGTTCGCGGAGTCTTTGCCCTCTACCTGGAGAGCGGGACGGTCCCTGCCCTGCTCGCCCGACTTCAAACCGAAGGTGTCGTCACCGCGAGACGGTTCTCGGCCAAGGGCAGGCATCATGGCGAGCGACCGTTTACCCGCGGGCACCTCTATAAGCTCCTGACCAACCCGATCTATATCGGGCGCGTCCCGCACAAGGCGTCCTCACATCCCGGCCAGCATCCTGCACTCATCGACAAAGCCCTCTGGGACGACGTGCAAGCCCAGCTCGCAGCAAACGTCCAGGGCACACGCACCCGGCGCCGGCGAGCCACAGAGCGACCAAGCCTGCTCGCTGGCATCCTGGTGACCGCCAGCGGCAACGGCTTCACCGACAGCCATGCCAACAAGGGCAGTCGCCGCTATCGATACTACGTGGAGGAGCAACAGGACGGCGCGAGGCCCGCAATCCGCCTGCCCGTGCCCGATATCGACAACGCGGTGGCCGCCACCGTGGTCGGGTTCCTGAGGGATCGAGGAACCCTGCTCTCGAACCTCCCCGACCTTGAACGAGTGGACATGAAGCCAGTGGCGGAACAGGCCGAGACCATCGCCAGCAGTATCGGCGAGTCGAGAAGTTCCAACCGCATGGCCCAACTGCGCCCTCTGCTTCATCGCGTCGTCTATCGGGAGGATGCCCTGACAGTCGAAGTGAGCGACGATCCCCTCCGGTCAATGCTGGGTGTCCGCAATGTGATCGGCCATGGAAGGGCGACAAACAATCGGCCAGAGGACGCTTCGCCCATCGTCCTCAACGTCCCTGTAATTGCTCGGCGGCGCGGGCGTCAGCTCAAGCTGGTTCTGGGCAACAATATCCAGCCCCCCACTCACGACGAGCCGCTGCTCACCGTCGTCGCTCGGGCGCACAACTGGGCGCAGTCGCTTGTCCGGGGTGAGATCCGGTCAATCACCGAGATCGCAAAGCGCGAAAGGGTCTCACCGACCTATGTCGGACAGCTGCTGCCGCTCGGCTTCCTCGCACCTCCGATTGTGGAGGCGATCCTCGATGGGGGTCAGCCGGTCACCCTGACCGCTGATCGTATCGTCCGACGGGAGGGGATTGCTGCCAGTTGGGTGAATCAGGTGCGGACGATCGGAGAGCGCGACGCCGGCACCTATATTCGAGCCCGGTGAGCCGTCACGTCAGGGTGTACCCTAACCCCCGGCAGTCGCGGTGGTCACAGAACTGCCAAAGAATTCCTATGGGACAGGCCGCCATTTCCGAAGCGATATGCCGACCTTTCAATGTCCGGATGTGGCGCGAAGCTGTCATTCGTTGGTGGCAGTCACTTCAGCCTCTAGGCAGTGTCGGAGAGGGTCCCACCCTCCGACCCATCAAGCTTGATGTTACTGTGGGCGGCGTCACGCTAGCGATGTCAGGCGAGGGTACACCCTGAGGTGGCCCGCGTCCGCTTCGCGCCATAAGCGGACCCTAGGCTGGACGATCCCCCGGACCATATGAAGCGCCGCGGTCATGTTGAGGCTGCTAAACCGTCAGCCTCTCGCCGAGCGGTTACGAGGACTAGCGACCGGCAGGATTCAGGCGCTTCGGAACTTCGATAAGTGGATTTATCGACAGCGCTGGCGATCGCCTTGGGCACTAGCGATCGACACGGTCGGTCTCAGCGAAGCGGCTGTGGCACTGAACATTCAGTAGTGTTGTGCGGTGACGAAGCCAGGGTTCACCAGCTCAAGCTCACGATCCCTCGCAACGACCGCGATGTGCTCGATGGCGCGCAGGTCGAGATCGATGATATCGTTCAACGGGCCACCGGCGATCAGCCGAAGCACCTCGGAAAGTGCAAGGCACGCCGCGACCGATCCCACGAACGGCGCACCCACCGCCTTGCCGGCCAGAAGTGTCATGCCGCACTGATCCAGTCGCCCGGAATTGAGAAGCTCCTGGTAAGCTGGGTTGTGCTCGACGGGAGCAGCGACCGCGTCCCTCACGGGCCAGAGTTCATCTGCCGTTCGGCGGCCGGGCAGAGTGTGCAGGCGGATCGTGTGGAAGTTCCGGTAGTCGCGGCCAAGACCCGCCTCGACCACAAAACCAAAGCCCACCTTGTCGAGCGCGCGGCGCCCCTCAGCGTTATCAAGGCCGCACAGCGCTACTGTCGGTTCGGCGGCCTGACGGCGGTAGTCGCGATCGAACAGACGCTCATGGATATGGGTCTCGAAGCCGCGCGCGCGTGCCCACTCGGCCATCGCCCGCGTCTTTCGCTGACCTTTCATCGACGCGCTACTCAGGATTGAGGTGCTTGGCGACGAGCCCGTGATCACATCATCATCCTGCAGCACGAGGTCGACGGCACCCGGATCCGGAAAAGGAAGGAGGCCGAGTCCCCACAGGTAAGCCTGACCGAGATGACCGAGGCCGATGAGCCAAAGTCGGGATGGAAGGTACTCGAGCACGGGTTCGCCGCCGACATCGCCGAGCCAGTCTGTATCAGGGCGCCAAAGCGACAGGCCCACGGGAATCCGGCCGGCAGTGCCCCTGCCCGTGCTGACAAATTCAAAAGCCTCGTTCACCGCGAGCGCCGCCGAAAGCATCGGCGCAAGCGCCATGACCGGACCCGCATCCGGGCCGTCCTGCGCGTCGACGGGAAGCACCCCGCCGCGCCACCCGGCCCAGGCTGTGCGCACATGAAACGGCGACCTGCGAGCGCCGGCGCCGGCATCGCCAATCGAGATTGTAGGCACACCTGCCACGAGATCGCCGGCACGCGCACCGAGCGCTTCAACGGCCGCCCACAATGTCGGCGGCAACGGGAGGGGCGTCTGCTGCGCCACGTCGAGATCGCCCGAGACGGTGACCCCGCCAAGGAAAACGCGACTGGCGAGCGCGACGGTCGTCAGCAACGCCGCATGGGCCGCGGAGTCAGTCGAGCCACTGAACGCGATGGTTAGGCGATATCCCTCCAGGAGCGCCGCGGCCTCCTCGGCCGTGCGGGCCTTCCCACTGTCCATCGCTTGCTTGATGAGCCGGTGCAAACTATCGGGTTCTGCGTCGATCATGACCATCTCCTAGAATTCGATAAAAAACGCACGACGCTGACGGACCGGCACCGGGGACCATTTCTTGCCACCGAGATACCGGTAGATGCCGACCCGACCCGCACGGATCGGCTCGGCCGCAAAGCGCGGCAGGATCAGGGCTACGTGCCCGGCCTGCGAGATCATGGGGTAGTGCCGGTCGGAGTCGCTCTGGTCTTCCCCGAAGGGGTGGACGTGAATGTCTGCAACCACGTCGAGCTGGCGCTCCTCGCAAGTCGCCCACAGCGCGCCGTAATAGGCGCCGTTGAACCGGACGATGCCGGTATCGAGCGAATGCGGGTCGAGGTCGTCGTAGAGGATATAGTCCGTGATCCTCGCCGAGCGCCCGTTGCGCGTGCCGAGCAGGAACGCCCCGCTCTCGCGCGAAGCATTCAATCCGCGTGCACGCAGGTCACGACGGAGGCGCTGCCATACGACGCCGTCGACCGAGAGTTCATGCCGCGGCGCGAGCAGGCGGCGAATAATCGCGGCAATTGAGAAGTTCATGGACAAGCTCCAGGTATTGGACAATCCCGCGTTCGGGACGCCACAGTTTCGACGGCAGCTCGACGCGCCAGTTGTCGTGGCCAACGAGGCTTTCTCGGTCGCAGGGCAGGTAAAGCGCGGTACCGCCCTTCCAGCCCGGGTTGAATACGGCGGCGACGCGACCACCCCTGCTGCCGGGCCAGCGACTGGTATCAAGAACGACGTTCCGCATCATGTCCCAGGGACCACCGGTCGGCGCCGCCGCCGGGAAGCCCGCGCAGTTCAGGCGCAACACGAACTCGGTGCCGTCCTTGGCGATCACGCCAAAAAATACATATGGCCACGTCACGCCGCGCAGTGCCCAGCGGCCGTCCACCTCGCCCAGGCGGAAGGCCGGCTTGGCCAGATCCGCCTGGAGCGCACGTTCATCAGGACCAGCCATCGCGTTAGGCCGCCTTGCCCGAAGCACCGTTCACGCGCTCGTCCGGGACGAGATCGAACGCGATCTGGCAGTGCGGGTGGTGGGTGAGCGCGCCCAGATGCGTGTTGGGCGCCGGGCGGTCGTGCGTGCCCGCGATCTGCAGGAGGTGCTCGCCCGCTTCATCCGGGGTCATGCCGAATTCCTTGACGGCAGCCCAAGTCTTCACCTTCGCCGCCGTCGCGCCCGGCTTGAAGGCGCGGTGCGCGGTCTTGCGGTTGAAGGTCACCGCGACCGCGATCTCGCGGCAGCGATGCGCATGCACCTTGAGGCCACGCGGCGACGCGATCGTCTCGAGGATCATTTCGAGGGCGAGCGGCTCGTCGCCATCCTCGATGAACAGCAGCACCTCGCCATCCAGCTTCAGGAGCTCGACGAGCTTGCCCTTGAGGCCGGCCACGGTGGTGCCGGGTTCAACTTCGATGTGGCCGATGTCGCGGAGGCCTTCCGCCTGGTAGAATACGCTGATCATCTCTTGCTCCGTCTTCGCGGCCCCTTCCACACTGGAGGAGCCCTTCTGACGGGCTAATCGAATCAGCTCCGCAAAACCGGAAAGTCAGTCGGCAGGGTTTTTCGGATCGAGCTCCACCGGCCCTTCGGGCGTCGCGGCACAGACAAAGAAGTGCGGACAGCGGGCACAGGTGACAGGGTCAGTATCGGGCTCGAACAGACCCGCATTGATCTTCTCGAGAACGCGGTTGGCATCGGTGATGCGGTTGCCCATGACCTTCGGCGTCAACGTGACGGGCTCGACGAGATCGTCGGTAAGATGCACGGCCTCGACGATCGAGCTGTGCCCAAACTCGGCACGTCCCGCATGGATATAGAGGGCGTATTCGATATGACCCTTCGCCGTGTATTCGGTGCTCCGCTTGTGGCCGGTCCGCACGCGGCGCAACACCACCGTTCCATCAGCCATCTCGGCAATCGCGTCGGGCTCGATGACGATCCGGCCGGCCTCAAGGTCGATCGCGATGGTCTTGCCCTCGCGGAACGTTCTGCCCTCGCCGCTCCGCATCAGCGCGCTGACGATGCCTGACGCGAGCCTGCGATAGTCCGCGGCTGCGGGTGTGCCCACCATATCACTTTCGTTCCATATCTCTTCAAAGCGCGCCTCGGCGTCAGCGAGGGTGGGGGTGCCGCTCAGCTGCTCTTGATGCAGCCACTCGATCAGCTCGTACAGGCACTGATGCGTTTTCGTAAACGCCGTAGGACGCTTGCCTCCACCAAGTCCCAGCACGTGCGTGTAGAAATACCGCCGAGGGCAGGTCAGGTAACTCGCAAGCCGCGAGTCCGTGACTTCGAAATCAGCAGGCCGCACGACCTCGACCGCTCCCGAGCGGTGACCGATTGGCGAGGCCATGAGAGGTGGCGCGTTGTCGCGAACAAGTCCGCCGATGCTGTTCAGGAACGACGACTGCGTCCGGTTGTTTCCTCCCGGTTGCGTGCGCGACAGGTAGAGCCGCAGGTGTCGCTTCGCCCGGGACATCGCAACGAACGCGAGACATTCTTCTTCGCTGTCGTGCGCGAGCCTTGCGATCTGATCCATGGTGAGCGCGCCTGAGCCGGCAATCATGCCGGTTGGCGGGGGGCACCGGATCCCGCGATATCCCGACGGGATACTGACCTCGGTCATCCCCGGAAGGTGCAGGGCCTCGAACTCGAGGCCCTTGCTCCCATGAATTGTCATCAGCCTGACCGCGTTCATCTGGAGGGCGGCCGCTGGCACCTGCCGAAGATCGCGCTCTTCCGCGAACAGCACGAGCTGACGAATGCGCTCGAGCGTTTTCCAGATCGGCGATCCCTGCCCTACCGTCACGACGTCGCGCAGGAAATTCAGAAACTGCCAGACTGCGCACGAACGCATCCAGTCTGCAATCGACGTACGCGCCGCCATCTGCCGCACCGTGTCGGTCCGGTCCAGAAGATAGGTCGTAACGAAATCCCACGGCGCGTCACCCTGCTTCAGTCCCGCCAGATCAGCGGCGAGCAGCGTAAGCCCGCGACGTCCTGCCTCGGAGATGCGCGGGTCGCTGGCGAACTCCGCGATCCATGTCATCGGCGCACCGTTGCGCTCGCGGAGCATGCGGATGATGCGGTAGGCGTCCTGCAGCGGGATCGAATAACGGGGCATTGCGGCCACGCGGACAATGCCCGATCCGAGACTATCAACGGCAAGACTCATCAGCGAGAGCAGGTCTCGAACCTCATCGCGCTCGAACAGGCTGCCCAGGTGGAGGACCGGGATGCCGCGTTCCTCAAGCCCCGCCGCAATCTCGTTCAGCCGCTTGTTGGTTCGACAGAGTACCGCCTATCGCGGAGCGCGACTCCGCCTGCCTCCAGCTCCTTGACGCTCGCCGCGATGCCGGCAATTTCGTCATCAAGGTTGTCGAGTGCTCGAAGCTGGGCCCGCTCCCCGGCACCTTTGTCAGTGACGAGCGCCAGGCGGCGCATGCCCTTCGACGCGTGCATGGCGGATGCAAAGGTGGAGAAGGTCGTGATGACCGACTCCGTCGAGCGATAACTGCGCTCAAGCGCATCGGTAGCAGCGCCGGGGAAGTCCTGCGTGAAGGCCTCCATGTTATCAGACGAGGCGCCGCGGAACCGGTAGATCGACTGGCGTGCGTCTCCCACGACCCACAGGCGGGTACCGTCTCCAGCAAGACCTTTAAGCAACCTTACGCTTGCATGATTGACGTCCTGGTATTCGTCGACAAGTACGTGCCGATGGCGCAGCCTGACCGCGGCTGCAATATCCAGGCGTTGTTCGAGGAGTTGCGCCGGCAGCATGATGAGGTCGCCGAAATCGACCGCATCGCGCTTACGCTTCGCCGCCTCGTAGTAGTCGTAGATGTCTGCAATCTCGAGACACTTTTCGGCCAGTTCGATCCTGTCCGGATCAGAGGCCGCGTCAGCAAGCATTGCGACCGACAGTTCTCGGTATCGCCCGCTATCCGCCATCTCGTCCTTCGCGCGGGAAATCCCCGAGAGCACGTCGCGCAGTACGAAGGTTGGATCCCACAGATTGCGGTAGTGCCGGAGCGCAAGCGTCGGAATCACCTCTTCGAGCACCGCGATGGCATCGCTCCGGTCGAACAGTCCCGGATCGTTGGACAGCCCGAGCTGGTCGCCGTGGCGACGCAGCAGATCGAGCCCGAACGAGTGGAACGTGCCGATCCAGATGCGCGGCGCCTGATCGGGCAGGACTCCCGCGACGCGTTCGGCAAGCTCGCCCGCGGCACGATTGGAAAACGTAAGCACCAGAATGGAGGCGGGAGCGGCACCCTCTTCGATCAGCGCAACGATGCGTTTGACGAGTGTGCGCGTCTTGCCGGTTCCCGGCCCCGCCTGCAGCTGGAACGGCGATCCCCGGTGAGCAACGGCGCGGTCCTGAGCTGCATCGTCAATTGGAACGAAGGGTTTTCCGGGTGCATCTTCCTGCTCTGGCGGCAACAGAAGTGCATCAAGGATCTGCTGTCTTACGAGCGGCACAGGCAACCGCGTGCGCTGCGCGATATCAGACGCACTCATCCCCTCGATCGCGTGAAGCCGTGCCGCTAGCGGGCGGGGAAAAACAAGCTCGCGTGCGAATACGTTCGCGTGCTGCTCGCGCCGTTCGTGCGCTCCGTAATCTTCAACCCGTTGCAGCCCGACCGGTGCCGCCTCGACGGACTGCGCCGGGTCAATGTCGGCTTCGTTGCACTCACTTGGCCCCGAATGAATGACGTCGTGGCCGATCTCGTGCGCCACGAGCATCGCGCGTTCGATGTCAGAGCCCTCATCGGAGCAGAGGATGGCGCCCGCCTGGTCGTCGAAGACAGCACGGGCGCCTTTGAGACTGGGATTGGATTTGTCCAGAGAGAAAACATCAAGACCACGATCAGCCGCCGCCGCCTGCACGAGCGTGGGCACGTCCGTCGAATCCGATCCCGCCGCCACGACCTTGTCGTGCAGGGCGGACGCCTTCCCCCTGATGAGTTCGAACGCTTCCATGGGCAGACCTAAAGCGACCGGAGGTACGCCTGTTGATCCGGCTCCAGGTTCGAGGTCTGGAGCGCCTCCTCAAATGTCTCAGTGGCCCCGATGACCGGCTTCTCATCTGCTTTGAAATGCTGTCCTGCAGCCGCGACCTGCCCGGCCCTGAAATGAGCTCCGACCAGGTCATATGACGAGTCCAAAAGCTCGCTTACACGTCGAATGAATCCGACAGTCAGCGTTTCAGCCGCGATGATCCGGTCACGCAGTTTGCCGACAAAGACAGCGTTCGCGCGCAAGCCCGTCGTCACAGCTTTCATCCCGCCACGGTCCAGACGTGCGAAAGGGTTCTCGATCCTGGCGACGCTCGCGCCTTCGACAGATGAAGAGGCCTTCTCACCCTGCCGGGCCGAGAACAGGGCATTCTGAAAGGCGCTCAGGGCGCTCGCGACCTCGACGTCGAGCGCACCACCTTCGGCAGCGACAAAGCTCTCGTCCTCGTTCGCACGGCTCGTGATCACGAGGTCGATCGCAAAGTTCGTCAGCTCCTCTGCGTGATCCGGGAAAAGGCGCACAAACGCGTCAAGGGTATCCGGATCGGGATACCCCTTGCCCATCGCCAGTTCCAGAAACGCCTCCCGCAGTTCCACGTTTGTCCTCTCAGTCATCGCAATCATCATGCACTCTCCTTGATGCGGGCGAGCTTTGCATCAGCCCGGCTCAGCAAATTTCGAATTGTCCTTTCATCGACGCCGAGCACGAGCCCGGCCTCCACCTGCGTCATGCCCTTGATCCGACAGAGCGCGATCGCCTGGCGCTCGGCGATAGGGAAAGTCATCACAAAGGCGACCACCTGCCGCAGGTACGCGGCGTCTTCGCCCTGCTGCGACTTCCAGATATCAGGCGCCGCGCCCCTCGGGACTGCAACATCACCCTCGGCCCGCTCGACGTCGGCCTCGATCACCTGCGGCGCCAGATGCGCATGCCGGCGCATGTGCTGGTTGAATTTCTCGATCCTCAGGGCCTTGAAGGCCGCGTTGAACATGACTTCGAAGAAGTCGAGCGCATCGCCGGGATCGGTGGCTTCCCGGGCAAACCCAAGCGCAAAGTCCTGCAGGATATCCTGGCGCAGCTGGGCTGCCTCCGGAACATCCGGATGGATCGTCGCCGTCAGGTTCCCGCGGCAACGCTGCATGAGCGTCTGCAGGTAGGGCATCCCGTCGCCGCCCGCACGCACGTCCTGCCGGATCAGGTGGACGAGCGTCTCGGAACGCAGGAACTCGCCCGAAGACGGATCCTGGACGCGGCCGCGCCGCTTGCGCTCTGCGGGCGCAAGCGCCAGCACGTGGTCGATCTCGGCTTCGACCACCCTGCGCCGGGTGTACAGGTCCTTCGTGGTCCTGACCTTAATGCGTGTCAGCGGTGACGCCATCTGGGCCCCTCGCCTAAAATTGTTGTCGATGTGTCCCGATTGGCCGGGCTCATATGGCTAATCAGACCGCCTGCGAAAAACCGGAAAGCTATCGGTAAAAAAATGAACTGCCGCCAAACCCCTCAGCGACGGCCGAAGAATAGGCGATTCCGGGTGTTTTTGGAAATGATCGGCTTCAGGAGGCTGTAGGGCGCCGGCCGCCGCCCTCATGTTAGACCGCCGTTCTCGCCGGCCGGCGGGCCGGCCTATCGTGCCGTGGCGGGCGGCCCCACGACCCGAGCCATCAGAGGTCCACGCGACTGAAGAGGCCGCTCCGCGCCATAAGCGGACTGCCACGCATCACGTGGCGCAGGGGCTACTCAAGGGGTGGCCACCGCAGCCCCGCCACCATACATCTGAGGGGATGA
>JBDTVO010000037.1:0-15153 GCA_040007135.1 Devosia sp.
CACATAGTCGCCGTCGGCGATGCGGCTCGCGAGCAGCGGCGCCAGCACTTCTGGTCGGTCGAAGATGCGGGCGTCGCGATGGCCCCGCGCCTTCATCCGGGCCACCAGCTCCTCATTGGTGACGCCCTCGATCGGCTGCTCACCGGCGGCATAGACCGGCGCGACGAGCACCGTGTCGGCGTCGTTGAAGCAGGCGGCAAATTCATTGAAGAGATCGTGGAGCCGCGAGTAGCGGTGCGGCTGGACCACGGCGATGACGTCGCGCTGCGCCGACTGTCGCGCCGCCCTGAGCACCGCCGAGATTTCCACCGGATGGTGCCCATAGTCATCGATGATCGTCACGCCGCCGACAACTCCAGTCCTGGTAAACCGGCGTTTTACACCGGAGAAGGCGGCGAGACCCTTGCGGATGGCGTCAGCCGGAACCTTGAGCTGGTCGGCGACGGCAATGGCGGCTGTCGCATTGAGTGCGTTGTGCTCGCCGGGCATCGGCAGCACCAGCCCCTCGATCCGCAGATGCGTCATGCGGATGCGGTCGCGAATTTCTACTGCGAAATGGCTCTGGCCATCAACGATCTCGAGGTCGGTGAGGCGCACGTCCGCCTGCGGATTTTGCCCATAGGTGATGACCCGCCGATCACGCACAAGACCCACCATTTCCTGCACCACGGGATGGTCGGTGCACATCACAGCAAAGCCGTAGAACGGCACGTTCTCGATGAAGGTCAGGAACGCCTGCTTGACGTGCTCGAAGTCGTGATAGTGGTCGAGGTGCTCAGGGTCGATATTGGTCACGATGGCGACGTCGGCCGGGAGCTTCACAAAGCTGCCGTCGCTCTCATCGGCCTCGACCACCATCCATTCGCCATCACCCAGCCGCGCATTGGTGCCGTAGGCGTTGATGATGCCGCCGTTGATGACGGTGGGGTCATAGTTGGCCGCATCGAGCAGCGCCGCCACCAAAGTTGTCGTCGTGGTCTTGCCGTGCGTGCCGGCGATTGCGACGGCGTTCTTGAAGCGCATGATCTCGGCCAGCATTTCGGCACGGCGGACCACCGGCAGGCCACGGGCGCGCGCCGCCGCAAGCTCGGGATTGCCCTTCTTGATGGCCGACGAAATAACGACGACGGTCGCGTCCCTGAGGTTCTCGGCTGTCTGGCCAACGGTCACCTCGATGCCCATGGCGCGCAGCCGCGCAACGTTGGCGCTTTCGGCGCTGTCCGAGCCACGAACCTTGTAGTTCTGGTTGTGGAGGATTTCGGCGATACCGCTCATGCCGATGCCGCCGATGCCGACGAAATGTACCGGGCCGATATTGCGCGGCATCTTCATTAGGCGTTCCCCCTGTGCGCCAGGCTCTCGGTGAGGTCGGCGAGCTTTTCGACGGCCTGCGGCTGCGCCAACGCTTTAGCCGCTGCCGCGGCGGCTCTCAATGCCGCCGGATCAGCGAAAACACCCGCCAAGCGAGTGGCCAGCGATGGTGGCGAAAGCGTGGCCTGCTCGGCGATCCAGCCGCCGCCGGCCGCTTCGATCACCTGCGCGTTGTTCTTCTGGTCACCATCGATGGACCCGGGAAGCGGCACGAAGATCGCGGGACGGCCGAGCACGGTCAGTTCCGCTATCGTGGAAGCACCGGCGCGGCCGACAACGAGATGCGCCTCAGCCATGCGAGCCGGCAGATCATCGAAGAACGGCTTGAGTTCGACGTTCACATGGGCCTTCCGGTAGATTTCTGCGACGCGGTCGAGGTCCTCTTCGCGGCACTGCTGCACGATGCGAAGACGATGCCGCGTTGCCTCTGGCAGTTCCGCCACCGCTGGCGGCACCATCTGCCCGAAGATGCGAGCTCCCTGGCTGCCGCCGAACACCACCAGACGCAGCGGTCCGGACTCATCGAGTGCGGGATAGGCGGTCGCGGCCACGGCGCGGACGCGGTCGCGCACCGGATTGCCGGTGATCGAGCTCTTGGCTGCGAACGGCTCGGCGTATTTGGTTGACGCGAAGCTCAGTGCTATGCGCGCGGCATAGCGGCCAAGCGCGCGGTTGGCGCGTCCCATCACCGCATTCTGCTCGTGCAGCAGGCCGGGGATGCCGCGGAGGCGTGCGGCGAGGAACGGCGGAAACACCGGGTAGCCGCCGAAACCCACGACGGCATCCGGCCTCACCGTCCCGAGGCGCCCCCACGCTACAGCAGTACCCCAGAGGATGCGGAGCGCCGCGGCGGCAAACTTCAGCGGGTTGCGCACCGATGGCGTCGCCGACGGTACGACATACACGTCGCGCGCCGGAAAGGCGTCGCCATAGCCGGCGACGCGATGGTCGGTCATCAGGTGGATGACATGGCCGCGGCGCCGAAGCTCCTGCGCCAGCGCCATCGCCGGGAAGAGATGCCCTCCCGTGCCCCCTGCCATCAGGACGAAGATGCTCATTCGGCCGGGATAGCAGCCGCGGCGCTGGGGCGATAGGCGGGGAGGCCCGTGGCCATCCGCTCCTCCGGCCGCTTGCGGGTCAGCGCCAGCATCAGCCCCATGCCAAAGGCAATGGCGATGGTGGAGGTGCCGCCGTAGGAGACAAATGGCAGCGTCATGCCCTTGGGCGGGATGAGGTTGAGGTTCACCGCCAGATTGATGGCGCATTGCAGCCCGAACTGCAGGGCCAGCGTCGATACCGCGAGTCGGGCGTAGAGGCTCTGCTGCTGCTGCGCGCCCCAGAAGGCACGGAGCACGATGAACACGATCAGCGCCACCAGGCAGAGGCAGAAGAGGATGCCGAACTCCCCGGCGGCCGCCGAGAACACGTAGTCCGCGTGGGCGTCCGGGATCACTTTCTTGGCCAGCGATTCTCCCGGCCCCCGGCCGAACCAGCCGCCCTCGAGCAGGGAACTGAGCGCCTTGTCGACCTGGTAGGTGTTGCCGCCTTCCGGATTGAGGAAGGCGTCGATGCGCTTGGCGAAGTGTGGAAAGACGAAATAGGCGCCGAACAGGCCGCCCACGCCGGCGCCGAACAGCCCGACGATCAGCACCCACGAAATCCCCGACAGGAACAGCAGCCCGGCCCAGGTGGAGAGGATCAGCGCCGTCTGCCCGATATCGGGCTGCAGCAGCAAGCCACCGACGATCGCCAGCATGATCGCCGTCGCCATGATCCGCGCCGGCATGCCCTTTTGCTTCATGCTCTCGGAAAACAGCCAGGCGCCGATGACGGCGAAGGCAGGCTTCACAAACTCAGACGGCTGAACGGTTTGGCCGGCGAAGCTCACCCATCTCCTTGCGCCCTTCACCTCGACGCCGAGCTTCAGCGTCAGCCACAGCAGCGCGACAGAGCCGACGAGAACCACGAACGCAATCAGCCGCGCGTTGCGATGGCCGAGAAACGACGTGCCGATGAGTACCGGCAGCGCCAGGAGGTCGAACATCGCGTGCCGGATGATGAAGTGCCACGGGCTCAGCCCCAGGCGCTCGGCGACCGGAGGGCTTGCGGCAAAGCTCAGCATCATCCCCACGGCCATCAGCAGGACCAGGGCGGCGAGCAATTGCTTGTCGATCGTCCACCACCATTCGGCGATGGGAGTCTTGCGATCGCGTGCAAACATGCTTTCGGCCGCCGTGGGACGGCCTCCCTGACTGACAGGGGCAGTCTAG
This sequence comes from Devosia sp., assembly GCA_040007135.1. GTDB lineage: Bacteria > Pseudomonadota > Alphaproteobacteria > Rhizobiales > Devosiaceae > Devosia_A. The sequence goes on from JBDTVO010000037.1 coordinate 3,642, forward strand.
CGGGCGGTTGGTTAGCAGACAGTGACCGCAACTCGCGGTCTGCGAGTCAGCGCAGCTTCAGCTCGCTGAGGCCGATTAGCGCCAGGACAAAGCTGATGATCCAGAAGCGGATCACCACCTGGCTTTCGGTCCAGCCCATCATCTCGAAATGATGGTGAATGGGCGCCATCTTGAACACCCGCTTGCCGGTCAGCTTGAACGACACAACCTGGACGATCACCGACACCGTCTCGAGCACGAACAGACCGCCGACGATGGCCAGGACGATCTCGTGCTTGGTGGCCACGGCGATGGTACCGAGCGCGCCACCCAGTGCCAGCGAGCCGGTATCACCCATGAAGATCTGCGCCGGCGGGGCGTTGAACCACAGGAATCCGAGCCCTGCCCCGATCAGCGCGCCGCAGACAACCGACAGCTCCGCCGTCCCCGGCACGAAGTTGACGAACAGATATTCCGAGAACGTTGCCGAGCCCACGATATAGGCGATGAGCCCGAAACAGGCGGCCGCGATCATCACCGGCACAATGGCGAGGCCGTCAAGGCCGTCGGTAAAATTCACCGAATTGCCGGCGCCCACGATGATGAAGGCACCGAACAGGTAGAAGAAATACCACAGCGGCAGGCCCGACCCCTTGATGAAGGGGAACATCAGCGAGGTCGCGATCTTGGGGTCGGTGACCGAGGCAATGACCACGGCCGCGATCAGCGCCACCAGCGCTTCGATGCTCAGCCGCTGCCACCCCGAAAAGCCCCGGTGCGACATCCGCTTGACCTTGAGATAATCGTCGTAAAAGCCGATGGCGCCGAACGCGCAGGTGACGAACAGCACTACCCAGACGTAGGCGTTGGCCAAGTTCGCCCAGATGAGGGTGGAGGTCACCGCTCCGGCAAGGATCATCAGGCCGCCCATGGTGGGAGTGCCCTTTTTGGTGAGCAAATGGCCCTGCGGCCCGTCCTCGCGGATCGGCTGGCCCTTGCCTTGCCGGATGCGCAGCGCGGCGATGATCTGCGGCCCGAACAGAAACACAAAGAACAGCGCGGTGATGACGGCGCCGGCGGTCCTGAAGGTGATGTAGCGGAAGACGTTCAGCGCCGTCAGGCTCTCGCCCAGCTGGCTGAGGAAATACAGCACGCGCGCGCTCTCCGTCCCTAGGGTCGCGCGCCGAACCGCTCCTTGATCTTTTCGACCAGCAGCGAGAGGCGAACGCCTTTCGATCCTTTGACCATAACAGCGTCGCCATAGGCAAGGCCGCCGAGGACGGTGTCAACGATACCGTCGACATAGCGCTCATAGGCCGTGACGCGCTCGGGACCAAGGGATACGGCCAGGGCTTCCATGGCGCTGCCGACCAGGTAAATGCGTGTTGCGCCAGTGCCAAGCACCGCATCCTTGAGGGAGCGGTGCAAGTCGGCACCCTGCTCGCCCAGTTCCAGCATGTCGCCGAGAATGATGACCTTCCGTCCCGCCGGATCGGGCTGCGACCCCAGTACCTCCATCGCCGCTTTCATCGAGGCGATGTTGGCGTTGTAGCTCTCGTCGAGGAGCATCAGTGGCCGGTCCTTTGGACCGAGCAAGGTCGCCTGCCCGCGCCCTTCGGAAGCCGAGAATTCGCCCAGCGCCCGCAGTGCCAGATAACCGTCGACCCCGGCAAGCCGTGCCACGACAAGGGCGGCGGCGGCATTGGCCACCATATGCCGGCCCCGGACCTTGAGGTTGAGATCGAAGACGTCGCCCCCGTGCGTGACCTTGGCGACGGTGCGCTGCCCGGCGACGCTCGGCTCGCCCACCAGCCAGTCGGCGTCCGCGTCGTAGCCGTAGGTGACGACATGGCCGAGCTTCGCCTCCCGCGCCTTAGCGAACAGCACGTGCAGATACTCATGGTCGCCGTTGAGCACAGCCGTTCCACCTGCCTCGAGCCCGAGGAAGATTTCGGCCTTGGCTTCGGCGATCTCGGTGACCGAACGGAAGAACTCGAGATGCGCCGCCGCCACGGTCGTGATGACTGCAATGTGCGGCCGCACCAGCTTCACCAGCGGCGTGATTTCGCCCGCGTGGTTCATGCCGATCTCGAACACGCCGTACTTGGCGTCGCGCGGCATCGACGCCAGCATGAGCGGCACGCCCCAGTGATTGTTGAACGACTTGACCGACCAGTGCGTGGGACCGGCGGCGGCGAGCGCCGTGCGGATCGCGTCCTTGGTGGTGGTCTTGCCGGCACTGCCGGTCACCGCGACGATGAGGCCACGATTTCGCAGCCTCGCGGCACGAGCCAGCGCCCGAAGTGCCTCGAGTGGATCGGCGACGACGATCAGGTGGTCGCCACCCCGCAGCCGGAACCACTCTTCCGAAACCAGCGCCGCAGCGGCTCCGGCATCGAGCGCGGCGCGGACGAAATCGTGCCCGTCGAGCTTGTCGCCCTTGATGGCAACGAAGAGCCCATCGTGCTCGATGTCGCGGCTGTCGATCGAAACCGAATGCAGCGGCCCGTCGGACAGTCCCTCTGGCCGTCCACCGGTCGCGGCGACGGCTTCGGCGACTGTCCACAGTGGCAGCATCAAAGTTCCTTCAGTATCTCCGCCACCACCTCGTGGTCGGAGAAGTGGTGCTTGGTCGTGCCGACGATCTGATAGTCCTCGTGGCCCTTCCCGGCAATCAGCAGCACATCCCCGGGCCGTAGCCCATTGATGCCGGCGAGGATGGCCTCGCGCCTGTCGCCGATTTCGCGGGCCTGCGCCGCCTCCGCAAGAATCGCGGCCCGGATGGCGGCGGGGTTCTCGCTGCGCGGATTGTCGTCGGTGACGATGACGCTGTCGGCGAGGCGCCCCGCGATCTCGCCCATCATCGGCCGCTTGCCGGTATCGCGGTCGCCGCCCGCACCGAACACGACGTGCAGCCGGCCGGACGCGTAAGGGCGGAGCGCCTCGAGCGCTGTCTCGAGCGCCTTGGGCTTGTGCGCGTAGTCGACAAAGATCGCCGCGCCGTTGTGCTCGCCGACCAGTTCGAGCCGTCCGCGCGCCCCCTTCAGCCGCGACAACTGCTCGGCCGCAATTTTTAGCGGCGCGCCCGTCGCCATCGCGAGCCCCATCGCCACAAGGGCATTGCTGGCCTGGAACGCGCCGGTGAGCGGAATGCGCAGCGATATCGGCTCACCGACGAGCCGGCCGACCACGCGCTGGCCGTAGCCCTCATTGACGATGCTCTCGATCTCGAACCACGCCCCGTCGCGACCGATCGTCATCAGCGTCGCGCCGCGAGCCAGCGCAGCATGGACGAACGCCTCGTACGCCGGGTCATCGACGTTGACGATGGCGGCACCGCCGGGCGCGATCAGGTCGGTGAACAATCGCACCTTGGCGTCGCGGTAGGCGTCCATGTCGGGGTGATAGTCGAGGTGATCGCGGCTGAGATTGGTGAAGGCGACGGCATTAAACCGCAGGCCATCGACCCGGCGCTGGTCGAGCCCCTGCGACGACGCCTCTAGTGCGACGTGGTCGATCTTCTGCGCCCGCAGCCGACCGAGATCTCGCGCCAGCGACAGCGGATCGGGGGTCGTGAGTTCGCCGGCCGTAAGGCCCGCACCAGTCTCGATGCCAATGGTGCCGACGCTCGCGGCGTTGAAACCGGCGGCGCTCCAGATCTGGCGCACGAACGAGACGATCGACGACTTGCCGCTGGTGCCGGTGACGCCGATCATCACCTCGGGCAGTGGCGCGAACTGCCGCGCTGCGGCTCGGGCGTAGGCCCCGCGCACGTCTCCGACGACGACCACCGGCATACCCGGATCCACCACCGGCACTCGGTCGCTGACCATCAGCGCCGCGCCACGCTCACGTGCCTGCGCCGCGAATGCATCGCCATGCGTGTGAAGCCCGCGGATCGCAAAGAATGCTTCGCCCTTGCCGACCCGGCGGCTGTCGGCGTTGACGCCTTCAACGGTCAGCGATGGTGCGCTGGCGCCTGAGCCCCGCAGCAACTGCTCAAGGGCGAACGGCACGCGGCTCCCCGGGCAATGACCTAGTGAAGTTCGGGTGGGACAAGGCGCTGATCCAGCATGGGGCTGAAGTCCGGGCTGATCCCAAGCATCGGGGCCACCCGGGCGATGATCCTACCCGTCGCCTCGCCGGCATTCCACCCCGCGGTGTGGCCGCCCTGCCCCGGCTCCGTATGCGGATCGTCGACGAGGATCATCATGGCGTAGCGCGGATTGTCGAGCGGGAACACCGAGGCGAACAGCGCCAGCACGTGGCCCGAATCGTAGCGGCCCTTGACCACCTTTTCGGCCGTGCCGGTCTTGCCGCCCGCGCGGTACCCCGCCGCGAACTTGTTCATGCGCGTGCCCGATCCTTCGAGCGCGTTGAGACGCATGATGTAGCGCATATCGGCCCCCGTACGCGGGGACACCACCTGTTCGGCGCTGGCGGCAGCCTCGTCGGCGGTGGTCTTGTAGAGTGTCGGCTTGAGCATCACGCCGTCATTGGCAAAAGCTGCCATCGCCCGCAGCATCGCCATCGGCGACACCGACAGCCCGTGACCGAACGCCGAAGTTGCGGCGACGATCTCCGAGAAAGTCTTGGGGACAACCGGCGCGCGCCGCTCGGGCAACTCAAGCGGTTCGGTTTCGTCGAAATGCAGCTTGTGGAGGAAGGCGCGAAAATTTTCCTTGCCCCAAGCCTGCATCACCTTGATGGCGCCGACGTTGGACGAATATTTATAGATCTCGGGCACCGTCAGGATGCGGTGCTTGCCGTGAAAATCGTCGATCGTGAAGCGCCCGAAACGAACGCCGAAGCGCGCATCGAAGCTGTCGGTGATCTTCACCCTGCCGCTGTCGAGCGCACCGGCGATGGTCACCGACTTCATGGTCGAGCCCAGTTCGTAGATGCCGGCAGTGATGCGGTTGAAGCTGTCCTTCTGCAGCGCCGTAACCGGAATGTTTGGATCAAAGTCCGGCAGCGACACGAGGCCGAGAATTTCTCCGGTCTTGATGTCCATCATCACGCCCGAGGCGTCCTCCGCCTGGTAGCGGGTGATCGCATCGGCAAGCACGTCGCGCATGGCGTGCTGCACGCGCAGGTCGATGGAAAGGCTGACCGGTGCCAGGGCATTGCCGCGGGCGAGACCGATCTGCTGCAGCAGCGCCACGTCATTGTTGTCCATCGATTTCTCGATGCCCGCGATACCCTGGTTGTCGATGTTGACGGCGCCGAGGATATGCGCGGCTTCCGGCCCCCCGGGGTAGAAGCGCTTGCTCTCGGTGACGAAGTCGAGGCCGGGGATTCCCAGCTGCATGATCTTGTCTTCGATTGCGGGAGTGAGCTCACGCTTGACCCAGACGAAGCCCTTGTCGCCGGTGAGGCGCTGGCGCAGCCAGTCGACATTGAGATCGGGCAGCACGCCGTGGATGGCGTTGGCGGCTTCTTCGACGTCGATGATCCGGCGAGGCTCGGCAAACAGCGACGGCACGCGGATGTCGACTGCAAGCTCGAGCCCGTTCCGGTCAAGAATGGCTGGTCGCGTGGCGGTGATCAGGTCGCGCGCCTGACCCTCGATCGACGTATCCTGCACCGTCATCCCAAGCTGGATGAGCCGGCCGGCAATGGCGCCGAACACCAGCAGCAGGACGACGATGACCCAGCGGATACGGGCGCTGGTGAGGCCGCGCCGGAGCTTGCGCGCGCCATCGAACGCAAGCGGCTGGCTCTCGAGATCGAGTGCAACCATCAACGCGACTCCGAGATGAGCTGCTGGATCGGATCGACACCCGATTTGAGCGACTCGAACAGCGAGTCGAGGGCGTTGGCATCTGGCGCCTTGAGCCGCATCGGCAGCGTCGCAAAGCTGCCGAACTGATCCTGCGACAGTGTTTGCAGCCCGAGGTCGGCGAGGTGGCGGGTGACAACCGGCGCGACATTTGCCGGCTGATTGAGGAAGGCCCAGTCGGCCTTGAGCAGCGACAGATCGGCTTCCTGCCGATCGAGCTGGCGCTGCAGCGCTGTCTTTTGCGCTGCAGTGTCCTCGACCGAATACTTCAGCCCATAGACGCCGATCAGCATTGCCACCGCACTGATCGCGAGGACCACATTGAGACCGCGGATCATGCGCGCCCTCCGATCCGCGGCACGCCGAGCCGCTCGAAGCTGGCCGTACGCGCGGGCGCTGCCGCGCGGTGCGCATGGCGAAGGATCGCCGACCGCGACCGGGGATTGCGGGCGATCTCGGCCACCGATGGTTTGACCGACTTGCTGACGGCACTCCAGCGGCGGATATCCGGCTGCTGAGCCGGCAGGTGGCGAGACGCTGCGGGACCGCCCTTTTCGGGATCGAAGAAGCGTTTGACGATCCGGTCTTCCAGAGAATGGAACGTGACAACGACCAACCTGCCGCCCTCGACCAGCAGCCGTTCGCTGGCGAACAGGCCTTCGACCAACTGGCCGAACTCGTCGTTGACGGCGATGCGCAGGGCCTGGAAGCTGCGCGTGGCGGGATGCGCATCGCCGGGCTTGCGGCCAATGGCGCCTTCAATCAGGCGCGCCAGTTCCGTGGTCGTGGCGATTGGGTTTGCCGCACGGGCGGCAACGATCGAATGCGCTATGCGCCGGGATTTACGTTCTTCGCCATAGGCGAAGAGCAGGTTGGCGAGTTCGGTCTCGGGCAGACTGTTGACGAGATCGGCGGCGCTTTCGCCCGCCCCCGCCATCCGCATGTCGAGTGGCCCGTCGCGCATGAACGAGAACCCGCGCTCGGCCTCGTCGAGCTGCATCGAAGAGACGCCGAGGTCGAGGACAACTCCGTCCACCGGCCCTTCGGCAAGATCATCCAGTTCCGCAAATGCCCCCGCTACGAAGCTGAAGCGACTCGGATATTCGGCCAGCAACGTATCGGCGAAGCGGCTCACGTTGGGATCACGGTCGACCCCGATGACCGAGGCGCCGGCCGCCAGAAGCGCCCGCGAATATCCACCCGCGCCGAATGTGCCATCGAGGATGCGCGCCCCCTCGAGCGGGGCGAGTGCGGCGAGCACCTCGTCCAGCAGCACGGGGACATGCGGCGCACTCTGCTCGCTATCGACCCGGCTTGCCATCGGCACCCACAACTCCACGCCGGCCGCGGGGCCGGTACGCATCACGGCTCACTTTCGCCATGCGCGGTTGAGAATCCATTAAGCAAACCGCGAACCGCGGGGAGTGCGGTTGGTCGGCCCCGTTCTGGACCGGGCGTCGCTCGCCCATGCAAGCCAAGCGCCAGTTGACCTGTAAGCCGGGTTCTGTAGGGCCCGCCCCCGAAAGGGCGGACGTGGCGGCCATTCCTCTGGGAACGCTGTTGCCAGCGTCCTCGAGCAACCAACCCGGATGACTGGCCTCGAAAAGCGGCCGGGTTACCCCGCGTCATCCCTATTTGGTCTTGCTCCCGGTGGGGTTTGCCATGCCGGTCCTGTTGCCAGTCCCGCGGTGCGCTCTTACCGCACCCTTTCACCCTTACCCTTGGATTGCTCCGCGGGCGGTCTGCTCTCTGTGGCACTTTCCCTGGGGTCGCCCCCGGCGGCTGTTAGCCGTCACCGTATTTCGATGGAGCCCGGACTTTCCTCGCAAGCCTGTCTTGCGACAAGCCGGCGCGGCCACCCGGTCAACTGGCCGGGGCTATGTGCGGGCGAACTGCCGCGGCGTCAAGCGAAGTTGCTGGCACCTCAGCCGACGGCCGAAGCGTCGGGCGTCCGGGCGGGAGGCGGCGGCAGCCGGGTGATCCGGTTGTAGGCCTCGTTGATGGCCTGCATGCGGGCGGTGGCAACGTCGATCAGCTCCTCCGGCACGCCCTTGGCGATCAGCCGGTCTGGATGGTGCTCGGCGACAAGCGCCCGATACACCCGCTTCACCTCGCCGAACTCGGTTCCCGGGAGGAGGCCCAGCACGGTGTACGGATCGACGCCCTTGGCGAGCACCACGTGTTGCGCCGCGATCTGCTCGAAACGCGCGTCGTCAAAGCCGAAAATATCGCTGACCTGCTTGAGGTAGTCGAGTTCGGCCTCGTGCACGAAGCCATCGGCCGAGGCGATGTAGAACAGGCTGTCGAGCACATGCTCGAGCGTTTCCGGACTGTCGGCGAAGAACCGGCGGATCTTGCGGGCATAGGTGTCGAAGCCGGCGACGTCCTGCTGGGCGAGCTTGAACAGCCGATCGACCTGCTGCGCGATGCCGGGAGGAATTTCCACTGTGCGTTGGAAAGCCCGCAGTTCTGACGCCGTGACGATGCCGTCGCTGACCGCCATCTTGGCCGAAAGCGAGATGAGGGCGAGGGTGAATGCAGCGTCGCGGCCACCCGGCAGCCAGGTGTCGGGATCGAGCAGGTTGACCAGCGAACCGATGACGCCGGTGCGCTGGCTGGCCGATCCTGCGATATCACTGAGGCGCTGCCAGACCGACGCCATCACCCTGCTCCGTTCGCGGCGCGCGAGATATACGCGCGCCCCGCGCAGGGGTCAAAACGACACGAAGTCCGGGTAGTCGCCGTACTGGTCGTCCTCGAACAACTGCCGCAGCCGGGCACGGCGCTGCGCTGCGCGCGCCGACTGCGCATTCGGACCATCACTGAGGTAGAAGCCGTCGGGGTCGTAGTCACTCTGCGGCGCGGCCTGGACCGTGACATTGGCTGTGCTGCGCGTGCTGCCATCATCGAGGAGGCCGTTGTCTTCGAGATACTGGCCGAGGCCGGCAGTCCGCCAGTTGGCCGTATCATCGACGATGGGCGCCGGAGGCACCGGACTGCGGAGCGTCGTCACCGGCGCCGGGGCATAGGTCTGCGACGGGGCGACGGCGGCTTGCTGCTGCTCGATCGCGAGAGTGTTTTCATCGACGATCAAGGCCGGCGACTGGGCGGGAGCCTTTGGCGCCGGTGCGGCGGTCGCCGTCGTCGTCTTCGGCAGCGAATCGTGCGGGCGCGCCCAGGAGGGATACGGCATCGGCGCGACCGTCTCGGGCTTGGGCTCGAGCGTCGCGACCTGGGTCGGTGCAGCGACGGGTGCCTTCGGGGCAACGGTGCCCGACGCGCCATCACTGAGATAGGACGGCAGCGTCTTGTTGCTCTTGAGGTACTGGTCGACCGGATCGGCGGTCGCAGTGGTCGTCACGGTCGTCGGTGTGATCTTGATGCCGTCGGGCGTCACGGTCGTGGTGACGCCGGAAGTCTTCACCGGCTCGGTGGTGGAGGTGAGCAGCGCCTTGCCCGGACCAGCGAACAGGCCGGTGACGAAATCAGCGGAAGGAACGGCGACAACAAGGGCAAGACCTGCCCAGCCGAGGCCCCACATCAGTTTCGAATTCAGTCGCATCTGCAGCCTCTACACAACGCACCAGCACCCCCTCCCCGACGCTGCTTGGAGGCGCAAAACATGGCCACACTGTGAAGCGCACCACACCCGGGAGACTGGCCGATTCAACCTGACCGCAGGCTGAACGGGCGCGCCACCTTTCCGCCTTGGTTGCTAGTGCGGACGAATGCCGAGCAGGCGCGCCAGCGCCAGCACGAGGCTCGAGCGGTTGAGCGTGTAGAAGTGGAACTCGGTGATGCCGGCATCGACCAGTTCGACCACCTGCTCGGCGGCAACCGCCGACGCCACCAGCGCGTGCGTCTCGGGATCGTCATCGAGGCCCTCGAAGCGCGCGGCGAGCCATTCGGGCACGGAGGCGCCGCAGCGGGCCGCGAAGTTCGCGATCTGCTTGAACGAATGCACCGGCTGGATGCCGGGCACGATCGACGCGCCAATGCCGGCGGCCCGGGCCCGATCGACAAAGCGGAAATAGTCCTCGTTGTCGAAGAACATCTGGGTGATGGCACGGGTGGCGCCGGCATCGAGCTTGCGCTTGAGATTGTCGATCTCTGCGTCCCAGCTCGGCGACTGCGGATGCTTCTCCGGATATGCGGCGACGGAGATATCGAAATCGCCGACGGCGCGAATGCCGGCGACCAGCTCCGCCGCGGAGCGATAGCCTTCGGGATGCGGCACGAACGGCTTACCAGCGCCTTCCGGCGGATCGCCCCTGAGCGCGATGATCGATTTGATGCCGGCCGTCTTGTAGGCGTGGATAACCTGGTCGACCTCGGCTCGCGAGGCGCCCACGCAGGTCAGATGCGCGGCGGCATTGACGCCGGTCTCCGCGTGAATCTGGGACACCATTCTAAGCGTGCGCTCGCGGGTCGAGCCGCCGGCACCATAGGTCACGGAAACGAAGCGCGGGTGCAAGGGAGCGAGCTGGTGGATGGTCTCCCAGAAGCGTTCCTCCATCGCATCGGTCTTGGGCGGGAAAAACTCGAACGACACCTGGAACGGGTGCGGCTTGGCCGTGCGGCTGAGCCGCTTGCCGGAAACGCTGCTGGTCATTTCGACTCCTGGGGGTCGGCGAGACGCCAAAGGCACACCGTCAACTCCTCGTCGCTGCGGGTGGGGGGAAGGGTTGTGAACGCGCCGACCTTGAGACCGGCGGCGCGCGCCCAGCCCTGCATCTGCGATTCGCCAAGACCGAGGCGCCGGTGGGCGTGCGCGGCGCGCAGGAACTCGAGCTCGTGCGGCGCGAAGTCGACGATCAGCATCTCGCCGCCGGGTTTCAGCGCTCGCCGCGCCTGCGCCAGCGCCCGTCCTGGATCGTCGAAATAGTGCAGCACCTGGTGGATGACGATGAGGTCTGCCTTGCCCTCCATGCCGTCGAGGTCGGCGATATCGCCGAGCCGGACCTGCGCGTGGGCGATGCCCGCGGCGGCGAGCTTGGCCCGCGCCACGGCGAGCATCTCGCGGCTCGCGTCGACGCCGATGCCGCGCCGGTAATGGTCTGCGAGCAACTCCAGCATGCGGCCGGTGCCAGTGCCCAGGTCGAGCATCAACTCGACGACGCGGCCCTTGAGCGCCTTGAGGATGGCGGCTTCAACCGCCGTCTCCGGTGCGTGCAGGCGCCGCTGCTCATCCCACGAGCCCGCAATCGTCGCAAAATACGCCGCGGCCTCTGCCTGCTGCCCTGCCCGCACCGCATCGAGACGCTGATGATCGCGCATCCGGTCGCGATCGGTGGCATCGAGCCGGTCCACCAGCCAGCGTCCGAGGTCGGCGGCGCCGTCGGCGGCGAGGCGGTAATAGACCCAGGCCCCCTCGGCGTTCCGCTCGACGAGGCCGGCGTCAGCGAGAAGCTTCAGGTGGCGCGAGACCCGCGGCTGGCTCTGCCCGAGGATCTCGGTCAAATCCTTGACCGAATGCTCGCCCTCGGCGAGGAGAGCAAGCAGCCGCAGCCGGGTGCTTTCCCCTGCAGCGCGTAGCGTCCCCACCAATGTCGCCGCGTCGGCCAAAACCACCTCCGTGAGAGACATAAAGATATCTTTATATGCGCTGTGGCGCAAGGCGTCGTGGGCGGGCGTATGGGCGTGCATGATCGTCCGGTGAGCCGGTTGCGGGGACCTCCGCCGCTGCGGGTGGAGGTTGGACGGGGCCGCGGGACGCGCAAACGCCCGTGGTTGATTTTATGGACGCATGCG
>JBDTVO010000038.1:0-14977 GCA_040007135.1 Devosia sp.
CCATAAAATCAACCACGGGCGCTTGCGCGTCCCGCGGCCCCGTTCTCCTCCACCCGCAGCGGCGGAGGTCCCCGCAACCGGCTCACCGGACGATCATGCACGCCCATGCGCTCGCGCCACCCGTTGACTTGGCTCGCCGGCCCGGCAACATCGGCATCGTGTCCACCGCCCCCATCGTCGCTCCCCTCACCCGCGATCAGGCCTTCGCCCTCGTCGATGCGGTCAGTGCCAATGACGACCTAGCGCTGAGCGCCTCGGCGCACGAGGACGAGGCCACCGGCGAGTGGGTGTTCGAGGCCACGACCGAGATGCTGCCCGACCTGCTGGCCTTCGAGGCGTTGGCGCGCGAGACGCTCTCGGGCGAGGTGGACTTCACCATTGCGCCGGTCGACCCGGAGGTGAACTGGGTCGCCAAATCGCTGCAAGGCCTGCAGCCGGTCGAGGCCGGCGGCTTCTATATCTATGGCAGCCACGACACGCCGCCCGCCGCAGCCGGGCTCGTGCCAATCCGCATCGATGCCGCACAGGCTTTCGGCACCGGCCACCACGGCACCACCACGGGCTGCCTCGAAGCGATCAGCCTGACCCTCAAGCGCCGGCGGCCGCGTTCGATGCTCGACGTCGGCACCGGAACCGGAGTGCTCGCCATCGCGCTGGCGCTGCGCACGCACCTGCCGGTGATCGCCAGCGACATCGACCCGGTGGCGACGGCAACCGCGCAGCAGAACGCAATGGACAACGGCGCCGGCCGTCTCGTCCATACCGTCACCGCGGCTGGACTGCAGCACGCAACGATCGCCCGCTCGGCCCCTTATGACCTGATCGTCGCCAACATCCTCGCCGCGCCGCTGGTGGCTATCGCCCCGGTCATCGGCAAGGCCGCCGCGCGGGGCGCGACCATCATCCTCTCGGGACTGTTGGTCGAGCAGTCGGCGCGCATCGTCAATGCCTATCGCATCCAGCACATGGTATTGCGGCGGCGGCTGCATCGCGGCGAGTGGGCCACGCTGATTCTGGAGAGGACGTGAAAGCCTTGCAGCTCAGCTCGGACGCTTGGTCACGGAGCCGATCAGCTGGAACTCGTTGGGCCGGCACACCTGGCGCGTCGCCTCGCGGCTGCGGCCACTGACGATGCCCTCAATGGCCCGGCGGGAGTCGATTCTGATTTCGGTGTTGGTCATCGTCGTCACGTCAGGTTCGCTGCTGGCCGCGTTTGCGGCTGCGCGATAGATAGAAGCCCTGTCCCCTCGGGAGAAGGCGGCTGCCGGCACACCAGCCATGCCGAAGCCGCATCCCGGCTTAACAAGAAATGAACCATGGCAAACAAGGACTTCGGCCCCGCCGTATTCCAGGCTTTCGACCCCAGGACGTCGCCATCCACCGTGGCACCGCGCCTGAAGGCGCTGCGCGGCGCGATGAAGGAAGCTGGCCTCGACGGATTCCTCGTTCCTCGCGCCGACGCCCATCGCGGCGAGTCGGTGCCGGCAAGCGAAGCCCGCCTCGCCTACGTGACGAGCTTCACCGGCTCGGCAGGCATCGCCATCATCGGCTCGAAGACCGCCGGTCTCTTTGTTGATACCCGCTACACCCTGCAGGCGCCGATCGAGACCGATACGAAGCTGGTGACCGTGCTCGAGACCGCGCAGGGCGGCAACGATGCGCGCATCGGGGATTTCGTCCCCAAGGGCGGCAAGATCGGGTTTGATCCGTGGCTCCACACGCCGGGGGAGATCAGGGACCTCGGTGAAAAGCTCGCCGGCCGGGCAACCCTGGTCCCCTCTGCCAACCTCGTCGACGCCATCTGGACCGATCGGCCGGCGCCGCCGCTGACGCCGGTCGAATTTCTTGGCGCCAACCGGGCTGGACGGAACGCCGCCGACAAGCTCGCCGACCTTCGCAAGACACTCGCGGCCGAGGCCGCCGACGTCGTGCTGCTGACATTGCCGGAATCGATCAACTGGCTGTTCAACATGCGCGGGCGCGACGTGCCGAACGTCCCGGTGGTGCTCGCTTTCGCACTGGTGCCGCGCACCGGCAAGCCGACCGTGTTCGTCCACAAGCCGAAGATGACCCCCGAGCTCCGGCACGGGCTGAAGGGCATCGCGAAACTGGCCGACGTCGCTGACCTGATGGCGGAACTGCGCAAGCTCGGCGCGGCTGACCGTCGCGTCTGGATCGACCCCGCCACTGCCCCGCTCGCCCTGGTCTCCGCGGTCAAGGGCGTCAGCGATGCCGTGATCATCGAAAAGCGCGATCCGGTTTTGCTGCCCAAGGCGATCAAAAACGAGGTCGAGATCGGGGGAATGCGGGAAGCGCATCGGCTCGACGGCATCGCTCTCGCCGGCTTCCTCCGCTGGTTCGACGTCGAGGCGCCAACGGGCGCGCTGACCGAGATCGGCATCGTCGAGGCGCTCGAGGACTTCCGTCGGCAGGAGGAAACCTGCATCGACGGCAGCTTCGACACGATCTCGGGCGCCGGCCCGAACGGCGCCATCATCCACTACCACGTCGATCGTCAGTCCAACCGGCGGCTCAAGCCGGGGGAATTGATGCTCCTCGATTCCGGCGCCCAGTACCTCACTGGCACCACCGACATCACCCGCACCCTGTTCACCGGCAAGGCCACTGCCGAGCAGAAGGACCGCTACACGCGCGTCCTCAAGGGTATGATCGCACTGTCGACGGTGCGCTTTCCCCGCGGCACCACCGGCGCGCAGCTCGACGTGCTGGCGCGCCAGTTCCTATGGGCCGACGGGGTTAGCTACAACCACGGCACCGGCCACGGCGTGGGCGCATTCCTCGGCGTGCACGAGGGGCCGATCGGCTTTGGTCCGCGTTACACCCTGGTGCCGCTCGAGCCCGGCATGATCATTTCCAACGAGCCCGGCTATTACAAAGCCGGCGCCTACGGCATCCGCACCGAGAATCTCGTTCTGGTGGTGGAAAGCAGCATCGGCGACGGCAAGTTCCTCGAGCTCGAGACGCTGACGCTATGCCCGATTGACCTTCGCCTCATCGACGAGAGACTGCTGCTTCCGGCCGAGCGCGATTGGCTCAATGCGTACCACAAACGCGTCTTCCACGAGATTGGCCCGTCCCTCGCTCCTGACGTGAAGGCCTGGCTGAAGGACGCGACGCGCGCTATCTAGGAGCGGCCAACCATCGCCAACCAGTCGTCCTCGCTGACGACGCGGACGCCGTGCTTTTCCGCCTCGGCCAGCTTGCTGCCGGCGCCCGGTCCGGCGACGAGGATGTCGGTCTTGGACGAGACCGACCCGGCGACCTTTGCTCCCAGCCGTTCAGCCATCGCCTTGGCCTCGCCCCGCGTGAGCTTTTCCAGCGTTCCGGTAAACACGACTGTCTTCCCGGCCACCTGCGAGTCTGCCGAAACGGAGATAACGTAAGGCTTGGGGTGGACCTCCTTCAGCAGCGCCTCGAGGACCGCATCGTTGCGCTCGTTGCCGAAGAAATCGGCGAGCGTCTCGATCACGGTGCCGCCAAGACCATCGACTGAAGGAAACGCTGCGTGATCTGCGGCGGTGGCCTTGCCGACGCGAATGAACTCTTCGACGGTCGAGAAGGTCTTCGCCAGCACAGCCGCCGTGGTCTCGCCGACATGGCGGATGCCGAGGGAAAAGATGAAGCGGTCGAGCTCGGGCGCGCGCCGTGCATCGATCGCTGCAAATAGCTTGTCGAGCCCCTCGAACGTGCGGTCCTCTGCGCCCAGCACCTTCTTTCGCGTCTTGCCGGACGCCGCCTCGCGCTGCCGCGCTTGCTCTTCGCGACGGTCGGCGAGCGCCTGCTGCACGGCGGCGCGCTTGTCGCGAAGCGTAAAGATGTCGGGTGCTGTCTTGATCAGGCCCACCGCAAAGAACAGCTCGATATTCTCGATACCGAGCCCCTCGATATCCATGGCATTGCGGGAGACGAAGTGGCGGAGCCGCTCCACCGCCTGCGCCGCGCAGATCAGCTCGCCCGTGCAGCGCCGCCGCGCGTCGATCTTGCCGGTCTTCTCATTGAACTCCCGCACGGCGGGCGAGCCGCAGACGGGGCAGATTTCGGGAAAGACGTACGGCTTTGCGCCCTTCGGGCGCTTGTCGAGTTCCACTCTGACGATCTGCGGAATGACGTCGCCGGCCCGCTGGATCACCACGGTGTCGCCGATGCGGATATCGATCTCGTCGTCTCCGCGGATCGGCTGGCCGAAGCTATCGCGGCCCTGGATGTAGTCCTCATTGTGGAGCGTGACGTTGACGACGGTCACTCCACCAACCGAAACGGGATCGAGCCGACCCACCGGCGCCAACGTCCCCGTACGGCCGACCTGGATGTCGATACCGCGAAGCACCGTCGTCGCCTGCTCGGCCGGAAATTTGTGAGCAATGGCCCAGCGCGGCTCACCACTCGCGGCTCCCCAGCGGCGTTGCAGGTCGAGCCGGTCGATCTTGTAGACGACGCCGTCGATGTCATAGCCGAGCGACGATCGCTGCGCCTCGATGCGGCGGTATTGGTCCAGCAGCTCGTCGATCGACCGCGCGCGAACAAGCAGCGGGTTGACGATGAACCCCCAGCCCTCGAACTTTCGCACCGCATCATACTGTGTCGGAGCAGGATCATCGGACGCCGCCCCCCAGGCGTAGGCGAAAAATTTGAGGTGGCGCGACGCGGTAACTGCCGGGTCCTTCTGGCGCAGCGACCCCGCAGCTGTGTTGCGAGGATTGACGTAGTCCTGTCCGCCACTGGCTGCCGAGCGCGCCTTGAGCGCCTGGAACTCGGCATAGGTCATGTAAACTTCGCCGCGAATTTCGATCAGCGCCGGCCAGCCCTTGCCGGTCAGCTTGTGCGGAATATCGGCGATGGTCCGGAGGTTCTCCGTGATATCCTCGCCAACGCTGCCATCGCCGCGTGTCGCACCGCGCACGAGAACACCGTTCTCATAGCGCAGCGACGCCGACAGCCCGTCGATCTTTGGCTCTGCGGTGAACACCAGCTCGAGGTCCTTGTCCCGCTCGAAGAAGCGCTTGGCCCGCTCGGCAAAATCGACCACATCCTGGTCGGTGTAAGCCTTGGCGAGCGACAGCATCGGCACCTCGTGCCGGATCTTCGCAAAGCCATCGGCCGGCGGCGCACCGACCTTGCCCGTCAGGGAGTCGGCGCGCCGGAGCTCGGGGAACGCATTCTCGATCTGCGCATAGCGCAGCTTCAGCGCATCATAGGCCGCATCGGTGATCTCGGGCGCGTCGTTCTGGTGATAGGCGATATCCGCCCGCGCCAGGACCTCGTGCGCCCGATCAAGCTCCGCCCTCGCCTCCTCCTCCGACAGGCTCTCGATCTCGCGCGCCTCAGTCATGCCACTTCAGATAGCAGCCGACCGGCGGCGGCGCGGGCCTCGGGCGTGATGGTGGCGCCCGCCAGCATCCGGGCGATTTCCTCCTGCCGCGCCTTGCCGTCGAGGGGCCTGAGGTGGGTGCGGACGAACGCCCCCTCCTCCACCGCCTGCTTTTCGATCAGCAAGTGCGCGTCGGCGCGGGCCGCGACTTGCGGCGCGTGCGTCACCGTCAGCACCTGCACCTTCTGTGAAAGCCGCTTGAGCCGACGGCCGATCGCATCGGCGACGGCACCTCCAACGCCTGTGTCGATTTCATCGAAGATCAGCACCGGCGCCGAACCCCGGTCCGCGAGCACCACCTTGAGGGCCAGAAGGAAGCGCGACAGTTCGCCACCGGACGCCACCTTCATCAGCGGACCAGGCAGCGTCCCCGGATTGGTCTGCACCGCGAAGGTGATCTGGTCGAACCCGCTCGACGCGACACGAGATTCATCGACCTGCTGCTCGACGATGAACTTCGCCGAGCCGAGCTTCAGGTCGGGCAGCTCGGCCTCCACCGCCTTGCTGAGCGCACGGCCCGCCTTGGCGCGGCTGCCGCTCAGCTTGCGCGCCACCTTGAGGTAGGCGTCGCGCGCCGCGGCTGCTGCGGCCTCGAGGCTCTTGAGACGCTCCTCGCCACTCTCGAGGTCGGCGAGTTCGGCGCGATAGCGCGCCAGCACCGCGCTCAATTCGTCCACGGTCACATGGTGTTTGCGGGCGCCGGCCCGCAGCGCGAACAGGCGGCTCTCCACGGCTTCAAGCTCGGCGGGGTCGAATGCCATGTCGCGCTTTAGCGCCTCGACCGACTCCTCGCTCCGATCGAGCGCCGTGAGAGTCTGGTCCAGCGCTTCGACCAGCGGCGCAAACACTGCGGCGCCGGCGTCGATCTTTCGCATCAGGCGCCGCATCAGCCCGGCAAGCGCCGGCCCGGGCGCCGCTGGCCCACCCAAAATCTCTGCAGCGTCGCGCACTTCATCCGCCGCCTTCTCGAGCTGCATGAGGCGCGTGCGCCGCTCCGCAAGCGCGTCCTCCTCGCCCATTTCTGGAGCGAGCGCCGCCAATTCCTCGACCACGTGGCGGGCATAGTCTTCGCGCGCCTGTGCTTCGGCCGTGGCGCGCTTTTGTTCGGATACCGAATCTTCTGCGGTGCTCAGTGCCGAATGAGCGGCGCGAACGGCCTCCACCTCGACCTCAAGCCCGGCAAAGGCGTCGAGCAGCGCCCGGTGCGTGGCGGCATCGACCAGCGCGCGGTCATCGTGCTGGCCATGAATCTCGACCAGCAACCGCCCGATCGACTGCAGCAGGCCCGCCCCCACAGGCTGGTCGTTGATGAAGGCGCGGGTCCGGCCGTCGGAATATTGGACCCGACGCAAGATCAACTCGGCATCGTCGGCGATCTCGTTCTGTCGCAAGGCCGAACGCGCCGGGTGATCGACTGGCAATTGCAGGATCGCGACCACCTGGCCGCTCTCCTGGCTGTGCCGGACCAAGGCCGCGTCACCGCGCCCACCGAGGGCCAGCGCCAGCGCATCAAGGAGGATGGATTTGCCGGCGCCGGTTTCACCCGTCAGCGCGGTTAGGCCACCCTCGAGCGCGATGTCGAGCTGGTCGATGAGCACAATGTTGCGGACGGAAAGGGCGCTCAGCATCCAATTGTGTCCCCGGCACTGGAAGGGAACAAACTAGCAACAATCAGCAGAAAAATCCACCCGTAGCCGAGGCTCAGGCCTCGGCAGGAGCGATCGCCGCAGCCAGCGTACTCCCCGAATTCACTTTCGGCTCGAGTCCCTGCTTCTGCAGCAGATCGTAGGCGCGTTTGTACCAGTCGCTTTCAGGATAATTGTGCCCCAGAACGGCGGCGGCGGTCTGCGCTTCGGCAAGCAGACCAAGGGCGAGATTGCTCTCGACCAGCCGGAACAGCGCCTCCTCAATGTGGGACGACCGCTGGTACTTGTCGACGACAACGCGGAAGCGATTGATCGCCGCCGTGTACTGGCCGTTGCCCTCATAATAGCGGCCGACCGACATTTCCTTGCCGGCAAGCTGATCGACAGCAATGCCCAGCTTGTCCGCGGCATCCCTCGCGTACTGGCTCTTCGGATAATTGGCGATCAGCAGGGTGTAGGTATCGATGGCGTCCTGTGAGATCTGCTGGTCGCGGGTGATGTCCGTGATCTGGCCGAAATACGCCGTGCCTTTCAAAAACAGCACATAGGGCATCTGGTCGGACGAGGGGAACAGCGCCACGTAACGGTCGGCGGCGGCGATCGCGTCGGGGAACTTGCCCTGCCGGTAGTTCGCGTACACCTCCATCAGCTTCGCCTTCTCGTTGTAGTCCGAGTAGGGATGCTGGCGCTCGAGCTTCTTGAGGTCGTCGACGGCCGCCATGTAGTACTGGCGGTCCATGTTCGATAGCGCCGATTGATAGAGCGTATCGGGCGGGATGATCTCTTCTTCCTTGATCTTGGTAGGCCCAAACATCGAGCATGCCGAGATCATGGCAGCAACGGCGACAACGGCTGCGAGCTTGGAGGCGCGCACAGCCCACGCCGGATTGATCGAGATAGTCACGAAAGGTCCCGCCCCAAAAGTTCGCAGCATCTTAGCACCGCCCTGCGGCCTAGACAGCAATTCCATCAAAACTGTGACGCGGGATTAGCCGACCGACCTGAGATAGTGCCGCACTTGCAGCCCTTCGGGCATATCGGTGAGGGAGTCGTTGATCTGGGGCAGATCGTCGGCGGAAACGACCTCGTAGTTCGCCTCGCTGGCAAACAGCCCGTGCAGAACGAGCGCATTCAGGGCATGCCCGCCCTTGTAGGAGCGGAAGCGGCCATAGATGGGCAGGCCGCACAGCGCGAGGTCGCCAATGGCGTCGAGCAGCTTGTGGCGGACGAATTCGTCCTCGTACCGCAAGCCACCTGGATTAAGGATACGATCCTCGTGGACAGTGATGGAATTGTCGAGCGACGAGCCAAGGGCGTAGCCGGCCTGGCGGAGAATTTTTGCGTCGCGCACAAAGCCGAACGTGCGAGCCCGGGCGACGTCGGCGAAATATTTTCGCGGCGTCCAGTCAAAGATCATGCGCTGCCGACCGATGACCTTGCTGTCGAAATCGATCTCGAGGTCCAGCATGCGGCCGTTGTACGGTTCGAGCGCAGCCGACGCCTCGTTGTTGCGAACCAGAACCTGTCGCATGATCTTGAGATATCGGCGGGCCTTGCCCTGGATTTCGAGCCCGACGCTAAGGATGCCCTCGGCGAACGGTGCCGCGCTGCCGTCAATGATCGGGCATTCCGGCCCGGTCACGGTGATCAGCGCATTGTCGACGCCCAGACCCGAAAGCGCGGAGATCACGTGCTCGACTGTCGCGACCGAGACTGATTCGCCCAGATCGATCGTGGTGCACAGAGTGGTGCGGGTGACGCGGGCGAAGTGGACCGGCACAGGGCCGACGAGCAGACCGTCGTCGAGGCGGCGCTGAATCCGGAAGCCGCTGTCTACCGGCGCGGGCTCAATCGTGAGGGTGACGGGAAGTCCCGAGTGGACGCCATAGCCGCTGAACTCGAGCGCACCGCCAACGGTCCGCTGCCGCGTCGACAAGTTCTGCATATGACGGCGTCTCCGACCCCTGAGCGCGAAAAGTCTTAACCAAAAACAAACCGGCGCGGAAGCGCGCCGGTCGAAGCTTCAACTCCTGAAATCGGACACGTTCAGCCGTGCTTGCGGAGGAACGAGGGGATCTCGATGTGTTCCTTCTGCGGCAGCGGCCGACCCTGCGCATCAAGCCGTCCGGCAGCACCGTCCGAAGGGGCAGGATGCCCGGAATTCCGGGCCGCTCCGGCCTCTATCGCACTTCGCGCTGCAGCGTCGTCGGCACTCGAATAGCTGCTCTCGTCAAGCCCCGGATGACGCGGCGGACGGAGGCCAAGACCCACATTTGAGGCGAGCCGGCGGAACAGCGCGCGGGCATTTCGGGGCTCGTGCTCGTGCTCTTCTTCGGTCACCAGTGGCTTCCGGGCAACAGCAGGAAGCTCGTCCGTGCGGGGCATCCGGCGCTGGCCGTCAGGCCGCTCGGCGCTGGGGGGCACATAGACGCTCGGAATTGGAGCTTCTGAGACCCGAATCGGCTCCTCAATGTGCTCGATTCCGGAGGTCGGAATGTAGGGCTCGACGATGATGCCATCGTCGTGCAGCTCGGGCTCAAGCCCATGCTGGTGGGTGATGGCCTCGGCGACGGCCTGCCGTACGTCAGCCTCGAGCTGCTGTGCGTGCTGGGCCATGATCGGCTGCGGTGCTTCGATTGCACGGCGGACGCTGCTCGCCTGCAGCGGCGCGCGGGTCGGACTGGCCTTCATCGGCTCTAGCGCCTGGACCATCGTGGCGTCGGTGCCGGTCGCGACCACCGCGACGCGGATGGTCCCGGTCATGTTCGGATCGTAAGTCGCGCCGAGGATGATGTTTGCCTCGGGGTCGACTTCTTCGCGGATGCGGCTGGCGGCCTCGTCAACCTCGTAGAGGGTGAGATCGGGTCCGCCGGTGATCGAGATCAGGAGGCCACGCGCACCGTGCATCGACACATCGTCGAGCAACGGGTTGGCGATGGCGGCTTCCGCGGCATGCCGCGCGCGATCCTCGCCGGAGGCTTCGCCGGTTCCCATCATCGCCTTGCCCATGCCGCGCATCACGGCGCGCACGTCGGCGAAGTCGAGGTTGATCAGACCTTCCTTGACCATCAGGTCGGTGATGCACGAGACGCCCGAGTAGAGCACCTCGTCGGCCATCTTGAACGCATCGGCGAAGGTCGTCTTTTCGTTGGCGACGCGGAACAGGTTCTGATTTGGGATGACGATCAGGGTGTCGACGTGCCGGTGCAGCTCGTCGATCCCGTCCTCGGCCAGCCGCAGCCGGCGATTGCCTTCGAAGGTGAAGGGCTTGGTCACGACCCCGACGGTGAGGATGCCCTGCTCGCGAGCCGCCCGCGCGATCACCGGCGCGGCGCCCGTCCCGGTGCCGCCACCCATGCCCGCGGTGATGAACACCATGTGCGAGCCGCTGAGGTGGTCGTTGATCTCGTCAAAACTCTCTTCGGCAGCCGCGCGTCCGACTTCGGGATGCGAGCCCGCGCCCAGCCCCTCGGTGACCGACACGCCGAGCTGGATGATCCGTTGCGATTTGCTGAGCGCCAGTGCTTGCGCGTCGGTGTTGGCGCACACGAAGTCGACCCCATCGAGGCCCGACGCGATCATGTTGTTGACGGCGTTGCCTCCTGCCCCGCCGACGCCGAACACGGTAATGCGCGGCTTCAGTTCCTGGATGTCGGGGATAGCGAGATTGATCGGCATGGGGGGCCCCAATGACTGGCGGATGGGCTGATTGTTAGTCGCCAATTCGTTAACCGGAGCCTAACAATCGGCACCGATCCGTTAACTTCCGATGCAGTTTGCAAGGTCCTGGCAGGCTTTGTTAGCCGGACGTTAACCTAGATTCGGAAGCTCAGAAGGCGGTGCGTAGCCAACTGCCGACGCGGGCGAAATAGCCGTCGGTCCCGGTCAACTTGACCACCGGCGCCGGCTCGGCGAATTCCTGGCCGCAGACTTGGGGGTAGATCAGCATCCCGGCGACGGTGGCGAATCCGGCGCCCCGCGCCATTTCCGGCAGCCCCGCGATTCCCATCGGACGTCCCGTGCGCACATTGCGGCCCAGCACGCGGCGGGCAACTTCGGAGAGGCCGGTAAGCTCAGAGCCGCCACCGGTGAGGAGGAACCGGCGGCCGCAAACGTCCATCATCCCGGTCGCCTGCATGCGGTCGCGGATGGCGGTCAGGATTTCCTCGACTCGCGGCCGCAGGATGCGGGTGAGGTGCGAGCGCGGAATCATCCCAGGCGCCTCGTCCGCTCCAGTGCCGACCGGAACGATCGAGATCATCTCGCGCTCGTCGGCCTGCCCCGGCAGCACGCTGCCATAGACCGTCTTCAACCGCTCGGCGTCCGCTACCGAAATCGAGAGCTGGCGGGCGATGTCGAGCGTGAGGTGGTGGCCGCCGATTGCGATGGCGTCGCAGTAGACCGGGTGCCCATCGGAGAAAACCGACACCGTGGTTGTCGCGCCGCCGAAGTCGACGACCGCGACGCCGAGTTGTCCCTCGTCGTCAACCAGGGTCGACAGCCCCGAAGCGTAGGGTGTCGCCACCAGGGCCTCGATCTGCAGGTGGCAGCGATTGAGAACCAGCTCGATGTTTCGCATCGCCAGCGTCTCGGCACTGATGACCGCGACATCGACCGACAACGCCGCGCCGACGAGGCCGCGCGGATCGCGCACGCCCTTCTGGCCATCGATAGCGTAGCCGATCGGCAAAGCGTGGACGATGGAGCGCTCGGGGCGCACCGAACGCCCGTTGACCGCCTTCAGCACCCGCTGGATATCGGCGGTCTCGACCTCCTGCCCGCCAAGATCGACGGCGGCGGAGAAGGTCTCCGACCCAAGCCGGCCCGCCGTGACATTGACCACAACGGACTGCACGGTGACGCCCGCCCCGCGCTCGGCCATGCCAACCACAGTACGGATCGCCTGCTCGGCCTGCGCCAGATCGGTGACGACGCCGCTCTTGATGCCGGCGGAGGCGCCGTAGCCGAAACCGATGACCTCGGCGACGTGGGTGCGGCCGCGCAGCGACTTGCCCTCGGGGCGCGGCGCCAGGCGCGCGATGACGCAGCAGATCTTGGTCGAGCCGATGTCGAGCACCGACACCAGCGTGGTCTTGCCCTGCTGCACCGGCTTCAGCCTGGCCGTCATCATATCGGTCATCATTGCGGTTTGCTCTCTGCCGCGCGCTCAGTCGCGGTTTCATACTCGGCATCACCCTTGGTGACGCGCTTGGTCTTCTTCTTTTCGTCAGCCCAGGCCTTGGCGGCGAGATCGCCGAGCTTCAGCGACACCATGCCCGGTACGCGCATGTCGATGACGGTGACGTCCCGGTCCAGCAACTGCCCATCGCGCTGGTCCTGATCGAGCGCGGCCAGCGCCTGTGCCACGCCGATCTCGGGAAGCTCGACCCGCAGTCCGGAATAGAAGATCAGGTCCCAGCGGCGCTCGCCGATGCGGCTCAGCGCCGCGAGATCCTCGGTGATCGCCGGATAGCGGTCGAGGGCCCGCACCATGACCTTGGCATCGTCGGCCGCCCCCTCACCCACCACCAGTGGCAGCGAGCGGAAGGAGCCGTCATCGGCGATGATCGGGTGGCCGTCCTCGTCGACCAGCCACGTCTTGTCGCCGATCCGCCAGCGCGCCATCGGCTCGCGTTCGACGATGCTCACCTCGAGCTTGTCCGGATAGACCTTGCGGATGTTGGCGGACTTGATCGAGGGGATATCGAGGATGCGCTGGAGCGCCGCCTCGGCATCGAAATTGAGGGTCGACATATCCGGCGTGATGGCGAGGGCATTGAGGACGCTGCCTTCGCGGGTCAGCACCTGCCCGGTGATATTGATCTTGCCGACACCGAAGCCGGCACGAACCACCTGCCCCTGCGCGACGCCTGCCAGCGCGGTGGCGCCGGCGCCAATGGCATCCCGCGCCTGATAGGCGCCGAGGGCTCCGGCGAGCACCACTCCGGCCGCCGCGCCGCGCAGGATCGCCTTGCGATGCAGAATCCAGGCGCGTGCCAGACCGAAGCGTGTCTGCTTGCCGAGATGTTTGAGTGGAACGGGAAGCTGGCGGGGGTCGACGAGCTGAGCGTCGGCGAAAGCCCTGGCAGCTACCTGTTGCAACTCGCGTCCTCCACCATCCAGGTGACCAGTTCCTCGAACGAGTGACCCGCGACGCGGGCCTGTTCGGGGACCAGAGAAGTCTCGGTCATTCCTGGCTGGGTGTTGATTTCCAGGCAGACGAGCTCGCCGTCTTCGCCCGCCCGGTCGTTGAAGCGGAAATCCGTCCGCGATACGCCACGGCACCCCAGCGCAGCATGCGCCTTCAGGGCCATTTTCTGCGCCTTGTCGTAAATTTTCGGTTGCACCTGCGCCGGAACGATGTGGCGCGACCCGCCCGAGGCGTATTTTGCCTCATAATTGTAGAAGGCAAGATCGGTGACGATCTCGGTGACGCCCAGCGCAACGTCACCCATCACCGCGACCGTGAGCTCGCGGCCGGGAATGTAGCGCTCGACCATCAGCACCTCGCCACCCTTCCAGTCAGCCCCGAGGATTTCCTGCGGCGGATGCGACTGGTCGGTCTTGACGATGATGATGCCGTTCGACGAGCCATCGGCCACCGGCTTCACTACATAGGGCGGCGGCATGACATGGCTCCGTCCAACCTCGGCGCGACTTGCGATCACGTGATCGGTGACCGGAATGCCAGCCGACTTGAACGTGATCTTGGCCTGGTGCTTGTCCATTGCCAGCGCCGAAGCCAGCACGCCCGAATGCGTGTAGGGGATGCGCAGATACTCGAGCACGCCCTGGATGGTGCCGTCCTCGCCGTAGCGGCCATGGAGGGCGTTGAAGACGACTTCCGGCCGGAGCGCCGCGAGCTTCTCGCTGATGTCGAAACCGACGTCGATCTCGGTAACGGTGAAGCCCGCGTTGCGGAGCGCCTTGGCGCATTCGTCGCCCGAGCGGAGCGACACCTCCCGCTCGTTGGAGACACCGCCCAAGAGAACTGCAACATGTTTGGCCATCACACCAACCCTGTGAAAGGCACGCCATCCATGAACTCGCGAACCTCGCGGCCGGGGATGAAATAGCCCATGCGGCGAACCTCCCAACGCAATTCGATGCCATGCATGTCGCGCACCTTCTGTCGGATGCTTTCGCCCACCGTCTCGACTTCAAAAGCGTCGGCCTCGCCGGTGTTTATGAGGAAGTTGGAGTGCATCTCGCTCATCATCGCGCGGCCGAAACTGAAGCCGCGGCCACCGGCCTCGTCGATCAGCTTCCAGCTCGACTGGCCGTCCGGGTTCTTGAAGGTCGAGCCGGCGGTCTTGGCCTTGGTCGGCTGCGTGCTCTCGCGGCGCTCGGTAACGGTTCGCATCTCCTCAATGATGCGCTGCGCCTCGCCGGGGAAACCTTGATACGTCCCTGAGACGAACACCGCGTCGCGCGGGCCGTTCGACTTGCGATAGAGGTAGCCCATGTCGGCATTGCTGAGCGTGGCGATCTCGCCGTTGCGCAGCACGGCGCGCAATTCGACCATCCGGTCGCGCGTCTCGGTCTTGTAGCAGCCGGCATTCATGTAGAGCGCGCCGCCAATGCCGCCGGGGATGCCGCGATAGAACCACAGTCCATCAATGCCAGCCTCCGCCGCCGCGGTCGCGACCTTCACGTCGGGCACCGCGGTGCCGACCCGCACGCGATGGCCGTCGAGGATCTCGATGTCGCCGAAGCCCTTGGCCGGGAGACGGATCACCACGCCATCGAGGCCACCCTCGCGGATGAGGAGGTTGGAGCCCAACCCCACGACGGTTACCCTGATCTCGGCAGGCAGGTGCCTGAGAAAGAAACTGAGATCGGCCTCGTCGGCCGGCCGGAAGAACAGTTGCGCCGGACCGCCGACGCGCAGCGTCGTCATCTCGGCCAGAGACTGGTTGGGGATGAGCGCCCCCCTCACCTC
>JBDTVO010000039.1:0-14963 GCA_040007135.1 Devosia sp.
CAACTGCATGGGCTGGGCGGGGCGGTGACCATTGCGTTGATCTCATACCTGCCGTTCGTCTACCTGCCGGTCGCGGCACAGCTACGGCGGCTCGATCCGGCGCTGGAGGACAGCGCGGCGGCGCTGGGACAGGCGCCGGCGGCGGTGTTCTGGCGCGTGGTGCTGCCGCAGCTGCGGCTGCCGATCTCCGCCGGGGCGCTACTGGTCGGGCTGCATCTTCTCGGCGAGTACGGACTGTTCGTCCTGGTGCGCTACGACACGTTTGCGACGGCGATCGTCGATCAGTTCCAGTCGGCCTTCAACGGCCCGTCGGCGAGCCTGATGGGCGGTGTGCTGGTGCTCTGTTGTGCGCTGCTGTTCGGGATCGACGCGCTGGTGCGCGGCGATCGCCGCTACGCACGCCTCGGCACCGGCGCGGCGCGCCCGGCTGAACGCCGCGAACTCGGGTACTGGTCGCTGCCGGCGCTGGCGCTGCTCGGGCTCATCACAGTGCTGGCTCTCGGTGTGACACTGGCCGTGCTGCTGCGCTGGCTGTGGCTCGGGGGCAGCGCGGTCTGGCTGCCGGGCCAGTTGTGGGCGGCGCTGGGGCAGACGATTGGACTGTCGCTGATCGGGGCCATCCTGACCACCCTGTTGGCGGTGCCGATGGCCTGGCTCAGCGTGCGTTCGCCGGGCCGGGCGACGCGCTGGCTGGAGGGTGCGCATCTCTATGCCGGGGCGCTGCCCGGTCTCATCATCGCGCTGGCGCTGGTGGCGATCACGGTGCGGATGATGCTGCCGCTGTACCAGACGGCGGCGACGCTGATCCTCGCCTACGCGCTGATGTTCCTGCCGCGGGCGCTGACCGGGCTCCGCTCATCGATGGCGCAGGCGCCGGTGGAACTGGAACGCGCCGCGGCGAGTCTCGGGCGGCCGCCGCTGAGTGCGGTGTGGCGGACAACCATGCGGCTCGCAGCGCCCGGTGTCGCGGCGAGCGTGGCGCTCTGCGCCCTGGGGATCGGAAACGAGCTGACCGGCACGCTGCTGCTGGCGCCCAACGGCACACGGACGCTGGCGACGCAGTTCTGGGCGTACACCAGCGAGCTCGACTACGTCGCGGCGGCGCCCTATGCGCTGCTGCTGATCGTGCTGTCGCTGCCGCTGACGGTTTTGCTGCGGCGACAGGCCGACCGGGTGCTGTCGAAATGAGCCTCCTCACCCTCAGCAAGGTCAGCAAGCGCTACGGTGCGGTGCGGGCGTTGGAGCGGGCCACGCTGTCGTTCGCGCCAGGGACGCTGACGGCGGTCGTGGGCGCCTCGGGCTCTGGCAAGACGACGCTGTTGCGGCTGATCGCGGGATTCGAGGCGCCGGACGAGGGCAGCATCCAGTTCGATGCGCTGGAGATTGCCGGCCCGATCCGGCTGACGCCCGCACACAAGCGCGGTATCGGGCTGGTGATGCAGGAGGGTGCACTGTTCCCGCATATGAGCGTCGGCGGGAACATCGCGTTCGGCATGGAGTCGCGTTCCAGCGATGCGGTGGCGGAGCTGCTGCGGGCGGTCGAGCTGGAGCCGGACCTCGCGTCCCGCATGCCGCACGAATTGAGCGGTGGCCAGCAGCAGCGCGTGGCGCTGGCGCGGGCACTGGCGCGGCGGCCGAAACTGATGCTCCTGGACGAGCCGTTCTCGGCGCTCGACGCAGGCCTCCGCACCAGCATGCGCGAAATGGTGAAGCGGCGGCTCAATGCCGAAGGCGTGACGGGTATCCTCGTGACGCACGACCAGCAGGAGGCGCTGAGCTTTGCCGACCAGCTCGCCGTGCTGGAGGAGGGGCGGGTGGTGCAGGCGGGGACGCCGCGCGAACTTTACCTGCAGCCGCGCACGGAAATGCTGGCGCGGTTCCTCGGCGATACGCTGATGCTGGACGCGGTCGTCGCCGGCGGCGAGGCGGAGACGCCGCTCGGCCGGGTGCGCGTCGGCCGGGCGATGCGCGAGGGGATGAGCCGGATCATGCTCAGACCCGAGCAGATTCGGCTCGTTACCTGGAGCGAAGGAACGCCCACCGCGGAAATCCGCTCGGCCTCGTTCGAGGGGCCGGTTACGGTGGTGACGTTCCGGGCCGGGCCGCTGAGCTTTACGATGAAAGTGCCAAGTGCCGACGCACCGCTGCAGGGCCGCGCGTCGATCGTGCTGATCGGCACGGGGCACGTGATCTCGGCGTAGCTAGGCTAGGTAGCGCCGCTTCAGGTGCTCTTCGAAATATTTGCCATTGAGCTTTTCGCCCGTCGCCTTGACCAGCAATTCGGGCGTCGACCAGCGCGAGGCCTCGGACCAGATGTGGTCGCGCCGCCAGTCGTTGATGGCAACGAAGCGGCCGTGGCGTAAATCGTCTCGGGCGGCCGGGTGTTCCTTCTCAAGCGCCGCCCAGAGCTGGGCGGCGATCATCGCGCCGAGCGTATAGCTCGGGAAGTAGCCGAAGGCGCCGCTGGGCCAATGCACGTCCTGCATCGGGCCATCCTTGTAGGTGTCGCGGGTTTCGAGGCCGAGATAGGCAACCATGCGGTCGTGCCATTCGCCGGGAACATCGCGCGGCAGGATGGCGCCGTCGATCAGGCCCTCCTCGATTTCGTAGCGGAGGATGACGTGCAGCGGGTAGGTGGCCTCGTCGGCGTCGACGCGGATGAGGCCGGTGCGCACCTCATGCACGTGCAGCAGCAGGTCCTCGATGTCCCAGCCGCGGATCGAGTCGTCGCCGAGGTGCTCGCGGATCAGTGGCATGGTCCACTCCCAGAACTCGGGAGAGCGGCCGATCTGCTTTTCGACGAACAGGCTCTGGCTTTCGTGGATAGCCATGCCGCGCGCTCTGCCGATGGCCCAGTGCGACCACTCCTTGGGCAGGCCCTGCTCGTAGAGGCCGTGGCCGGTCTCGTGGATGATGCCCATGAGCGAGGAGAGGAATTCGCTCTCGGTGTAGCGGGTGGTCATGCGCACGTCGGTGGGCACGCCGCCGCAGAAGGGGTGGTGCGAGACATCGAGGCGGCCATGCGCGAAGTCGAAGCCGAGAGCCTCCATCACGGCGAGGCCGAGCGCTTTCTGCTTGTCGATGGGGAAGGGAGCGTTGAGCGGCTTCAGCGGACGGGCGGCGCGCTTTTCGTCCTGGCGCGTGATGGCCGCGGGGACGAAGTCCTTGAGGAAGGTCTTGAGGCGCTCGAAGATCGGCGAGATGTCGGCGGCGCGGTTGCCGGGGTCGTACTGTTCCATCATCGCGTCGTAGGGCGCGAGGCCGAGGGCTTTGGAGCGAAGCTCGGCCTCTTCCCGCGCAATGGCGACGACGCCCTCGAAGGCGGGGAGGAAGCCGGCCCAGTCGTTCTTGGCGCGCAGTTCGCGCCAGAGCTGCTCGGAGCGGACCCGGGCGGTGACCTGGCGGCGGACGAAATCGGCGCTGAGGCAGGTCATGTTGGTGTGGACGCGGGCCTGTTCGCGCAGGGCGGCGCGCTGCATGTCGTCGAGCGGCTCCTCCGCCGCAGCGGCGAGCCAGTCGCCGACCTCGGGCGCGGTCGCCATCTCGTGGTACATGCCGGCGAGCATCGCCATCGACTCGGCGCGCTTCTCGCCGCCGCCCACCGGCATCATCACGGCCTCGTCGACGCTGAGCATGGATTGGGCATGCTCGAGGGCCTCGAGCTTGCGGCCCAGGTCGTCGAGACTGTCGAAGGCGGAATTGGGAGACGGCATGGGCGAGTTCTCGAGTGGGATGCCGCCTCTTACCACGGAGTCATTCCCGCGAAAGCGGGAACCTCCGTTACGGATCACGGCGGCGGCAAACAGGGGTTCCCGCTTTCGCGGGAATGACCCGGTGGGTGTGTTGCAAAAAGGGGATGGGGCGCAGCCGGGGAGACTGCGCCCCAAAAAACGGGCCCTTCTGGACTCCGTTCGGGACCGGACGCGCCAATGGGGGATTGCGCGGCCGGTATCTGGGACTGCCGTTGGCTTAGAACGGCAGGATGGCGTCGGCGATCTGCTGGCCGTAGCGCGGCTGCTGCATGTCGGTGATCTGGCCGCGGCCGCCGTACGAGATGCGGGCCTCGGCGATCTTTTCGGAGAGAATGGTGTTGTCGGACTGGATGTCCTCGGGCCGGACGATGCCCTGCACCACGAGGTCGCGGATCTCGTAGTTGACGCGCACCTCCTGGTGCCCCTCGATCACGAGGTTGCCATTGGGCAGGGTCTGGGTGACGACGACGGCGACGTTGGTCTGGAGGCTTTCCTTGCGGTCGACACTGCCGGTGCCGCCATCGCTGAGCGAGCCGCCGGTGGTGATGCCGCCCGACGGGCTGACGTCGACGCCGGGGGCCTTGGTGCCGAACAGCGAGCCGAGCGTTGTGCCGACATTGGCGGTGTTGTCGGACTCGCGCTTGCGGCTCGTGGCGTTCGAAATCTGCGCGCTGTCGTCGATGGTGACGAACACGGTGAGGATGTCGCCGACCTTGTGGGCGCGCTGGTCCTTGAAGAAGCCGCGGGCATCGGTCGAGAACAGCGAGTTGGGCTGGTAGCTCGCCGGCACGATTTCGGGCATCGGCATGTTGATGGGGCGATAGCCGGGCTGCGCCGTCGGATCGGCGATGGCGGTGAGTTTTGGCTCGTCGCCGACACGGGCCAACTGGTCGAAGGTGGCGCAGCCGCCTAGGAGGCTCACGAGCAGCGCCGTGGAGAGGAGTTTTGTGGGAGTCATCGGTCTCTCCGGCTAGAGGGCTGCAACGGTGGTCAAGGTGGTAACGGCGACCGAGCCATCGGGCTGGGCGATGCCGTGGAGGATCTTCTTGGTCAGGGTGTTCATCACATCGACCGGCTGGCCGGCGGCGGCGTTGCCGAGCGCCTGGCCCTTCACTGAAAGCGTCATCGCGCCGGAGCGAAAGAGCACGGTCACCATGGCGCTGCGGGTCACGACCACCGGATCGGAGACGTCGGTGGGCTTCAGCATGATGCCCGAGCGGCTCTGCCGCAGCAGCTGCTTGCCGACCAACTGCTCGAGATCAGCGTAGCCACCGGCCTGCGCCGTCGAGAGCGCCACCTGCACGACGTCAAAGTCGTCTGCCGCGAGGATAGCGCCAGCGGCGATGTTGGCGTTGAGCCGCGGCACGCTGGTCATTAGCTGGATGGTGCCGGTGAGGTCGACCGGCTTGTCGATGCCGGTGACGAGGAAGCGTGCGGCAAAGGCGGAACTGCCGGGAGCGTAGCGGAGCGTTACCAGTTTTGCCGGCGCATCGGAGCGCTCGGCGTAGAGGCTGAGGTCGGCGACGTCGAAGCGGGTGTCGGCAGTGAGACCGTCGACCAGCAGGCCGCGGGCCGCGAGCTCGGTAGAAATGAGCGAGCCGAGCATCGTGCCATCGACAACGGTGGTGGCCCGGGCGACCTGGATGGTGGTGCGGCCGAGGGCGTCGAATTCGGTGAGGCCTACGCTGCGCGCGGCGCGGGTGAGGTCGGCGAGGGCGACGGTGCCGGTGGTGCCGGGCGCCGGCGCCCGGAAGATCGCGGTACCGGCAAGGTCGCCGGCGTCGTCGAAGACATCGCCGATCGTGACGACGGGATGGGTGACGGTGACATCGCCCCTGAGCACAGGGCTGGCAAAGGCAGGGCCGACGAGCGCGAGCAGGGCGGCGAGAGCGAGGGGAAGGGCGTTCATCATCAACCTCCTCAGCGCATCTGGCTGATCGACGAGAGCATCTCGTCGGCGCCGGTGATGACGCGGGCATTCATTTCGTAGGCGCGCTGGGCAGCGATCAGGTCGGCGATCTCGGTGACCGGGTTGACGTTGGCTTCCTCGAGATAGCCCTGCATCACATCGCCCATGCCGTCGGTGTTGGGGATGCCCGCCTGCGGTGCGCCGCTGGCGGCGGTTTCGACGAAGTTGTTGTCGCCGATGGACTCAAGACCTTCCTTGTTGACGAAGCGGTAGGTCTGCAACTGGCCAAGCTGGGTGGGCGTCGAGGAGGTTCCCAGATACGCCTGCACGATGCCGTCGGCGCTGATCGAAATCTGCTGCGCGCCGTCGGGGATGGTGATGCCGGGCATCACCTTGTAGCCGTTGCTGTTGACCAGCTGGCCAGTGGAATCGCGTTCGAACGAGCCGTCGCGGCTGTAGCCGACGCGGCCATCCGGCAGTTGCACGCCGAAGAAACCCTCGCCGCGCACGGCCACGTCGAGGTCCTTTTCCGTGGGGGTTACCGTGCCCTGGCTCATGATGCGCGGGGTGCCGGAGGTCTTGACGCCCGAGCCGACCTCGATGCCGATCGGCGCCTGGGTGCCCTGGTCGGAGGTCTGCTCGCCGGCCCGGCGGTAGGCCTGATAGAGCAAATCCTGGAACTCGACGCGCTGGCGCTTGTAGCCAGTGGTGCGCATGTTGGCGATGTTGTTGGAAATGACTTCGACGTTGCGCTCCTGAGCGGCCATGCCGGTGGAGGCGATGTAGAGGGCTTTCATTGTCGGCCTCCGTTCAGGCGTTGACGTCGGCGAGGCGCTGCACCGCTGTGGAGCGGAGCGTGTCCTGGCGTTCGATGATGTTGGCGAGGGTCTGGTAGGCGCGCTCGACGCGGATCATGTCGACCATCGCCCCGACGCCGGAGACGTTGGAGCGTTCGAGCGCCCCCTGCACGACCTGCGTCGATGTTGCTGGGTTACCCTCGGGCCCCGAGTAGTAGTTCGCGCCTTCGCGGGCGAGCACCTGCGGGTCGTCGAACTCCGTCAGCTTGAGCTTGCCCTTGGCGCCGCGGCTGGTGGAGATGCTGCCGTCGCCGGCGATCGAGATGGTGCCGTCCTTGGCATCGAAATGCACCGGGCCGGCTTCGGTGAGCACGGCGTTGCCGTTGACGTCGACCAGCGTGCCGCTGGCATCGAGCTGCAATTCGCCGTTGCGCGTGTAGCGCTCGCCGGCCGGGGTCTCGATGCTGAGAAAGCCGTTGCCGTCGAGGGCGAGGTCAAGTGGATTGCTGGTCGGCTCGATCGAGCCGTTCGTCATGTCGTGCAGTGTCGACCAGTCCTGCGTGTAGTGGAGCTTCTGGTCGGAGCCCTGGAAGGCGCTGTCCGATGCGCCGGGCATCATATAGTCCTCGAACAGCACGCTCTCGGCCTTGAAGCCGGTGGTCGAGATGTTGGCGAGATTGTTCGCCACGACATCCATCTGCCGCTGCAACGCCATCTGGCGCGAGAGCGAAATGAGCTGCGTATTTTCCATCCGCAGGCGTCCCCGTGAGTATCCCCGGAGCCCTCCGCATCCCCATGCGTCCGGCTCCGGTGTTTACGTTGCGAAAACCATGCCAGACGAGAAAACCCAGCAATCTCAATGTTGTCGCGGATTTGCCGGGATCGGGAAGCAAGCCCGTGCAGGTCGGGCGGCAATCCTGACCCGGCAAAATCTGCCGCCGGGCCGATTGCAGTAAGGGATCATTAACCATGCGACGATTAGCTGGTCGTGAGGCTGGAATCGTCTGGTCTGCGGGGATTTCCGCCATGAGCGTCGAGGCCGATATTGAACTCGCAGAGGATGGCGAGGCGGCGCCCAAGAAGAAGGGCATTCCACGCCGGCTGCTGATCATCGGCGCGGCCGGACTGGTGGTGCTGCTGGCCGCCGCGGGCGCCCTCTACTTTCTGGTTTTTGCCGGGCATGGCGCCGATACGGCCAAGACACCGGCGGCGGTCGAGGCGGTGCCCGAGACGTTCATCTTCAACCTCCCCACGATGACCGTGAACCTCAACGACGACGGCGCCGCGGGTGACCAGTTTCTCAAGGTCACGATCGCGCTCGAAGTCGCCAATGAAGGGGTGATGAAGGACATCCAGCCGCGCATGGCCAAGGTCGTCGACGCGTTTCAGGTGTATCTGCGCGAGTTGCGCAAGTCCGACCTCGAGGGGTCCGCCGGCATCTATCGGCTGAAGGAAGAGCTGCGGCGGCGGGTGAACGTCGCGATCTTTCCGGCCCAGATCGACGGCATCCTGTTCAAGGAACTGCTGGTGCAGTGATGGCGGGGCCGGAAGACGACAAGCTCGCCGAAAACTGGAACCCCACGGGTGGCGCCGAGCCGCTGAGCGGCGACTGGGCGGCGGTGCTCGAGGGCGAAGGGACCAAGCCGCCGCTCACCGAGAGCGCCGACCGCGTCCTCAACCAGGACGAGATCGACAGCCTGCTCGGCTTTGATCCCAATACCGCCAGCAGCGTCGAGCTGACGGGCGTCCAGGCGCTGATCAATTCGGCGCTGGTGTCGTATGAGCGCCTGCCGATGCTCGAGATCGTGTTCGACCGACTGGTGCGGCTGGCGACCACGAGCCTTCGCAACTTCACCTCGGACAATGTCGAGGTGTCGCTGGAGTCCATTTCGTCGGTGCGCTTCGGCGACTATCTCAACTCCATTCCGCTGCCGGCCATCCTCAGCGTCATCAAGGCCGAGGAGTGGGACAATTTCGGCCTCCTGACGGTCGACAGCAACCTCATCTACTCGATGATCGACGTGCTGCTTGGCGGCCGGCGGGCAGGCGGGCAGATCAGGGTCGAGGGGCGGCCCTATACGACCATCGAGATGGCGCTGGCGCGGCGGATGATCGAGGTGATCCTCGATGACACGCATCGTGCCTTCGCGCCAGTCACCGAGGTCAGCTTCAAGCTCGAACGGCTCGAGACCAATCCACGGTTTGCCGCTATCTCGCGGCCCGCCAACGCAGCGATCCTGATCGAGCTGAGGATCGAGATGGACGAGCGCGGCGGCAGGATCGAGATCCTCCTGCCCTACGCCACCATCGAGCCCATCCGCGAGCAACTGCTGCAGATGTACATGGGCGAGAAGTTCGGCCGCGACCCGATCTGGGAAGGCCACCTCGCGACGGAAATCTTTGCTGCCGACGCCACGGTCGAGGCGGTGCTGCACGAGTTCGACATGCCGCTCAGCCGGGTGCTGGCGCTACAGCCGGGCGAAACCATCATGTTCGACCGCTCGCCGTCGGAGCCGGTCAAGCTCCGCTGCGGCGACGTCGACCTGACTGAGGGCGCGATGGGCCATATCGGCAACCACGTCTCGGTGCGCGTCGGCCGCCGCCTCAATCCGCCAAAAGTCACGATGGCTGCCTTCGAGGCCATCGATAAGCAGGGAGACCATCGCTGATGACACTGAGCCTGGGAATGATCGTCGAGGGCTCGGTGGCGGTGCTGCTGGCGGTGACGATCGGCTATTGCATCATCCTCAACACGCGCCTCAAGCGGCTGCACGCCGACCGCGACGTGCTCGCCAAAATGATTGGCGATCTGGTGCAGGCGACCGTGCTCGCCAACGGTGCGATCAAGGAACTGAAGACCGCGGCGCTTGAAGTCGAGGGCAGCCTCGACCAGCGGCTCACTGAAGCTGCCGAACTTGATGCGGAGCTCAAGGCGCAGGTCGTAAACGGCACGCAGCTCATCGAAAAGCTTGCGCGGATCACCTCGGTGGCACGGCCGCAGCCGGTGATCGTCGAGGCACCCAGCGCGCCCGAGGAGCAATCCACGATGGCCGATTCCGAGCCGCAGAGCCGGCTGCATGCCGCGTTGCAGCAACTGGCGATGCGCCCGGGGATCGGGGGCAGGGCCGCTTGAAGTCGATCCGCCTCCTTCCTGTCGTCATCTTCGCCGCGGTCGCGCTGCTGCTGTTCAAGGGCGTGGCGCTGGTCACGACCGGCGGCTACGTCCTCGGTCCGGTGGCGGTGGTTGCGGCGGAAGAGGGCGGCGAGAGCGCCGTTCCGTCGGAGCCGACGGCGATGGATACGAGCCCGGTGATGGGGGATGTGGCGCCGACGATGGCCGCCCGGGTTGAGGCGCCTCCATCGAGCAGCAGTGCAGCCGGCGAACACGGCGCGCCGGCACCCTCCAGTGCAGCCATGTCGAGCTCCGAGGGGGTGCCGTCCCCGTCGTCGCAGGCAGCTGTCGCCGAAGATGTCTGTCCCGAGGCGCCGAAGCCGGCCAGCGCGGCGCATGGCGAGCCGGGGCTCAACGACCGCATCGGCAACGCGCTGGCGTCCGGATGCCCGCCGCCACCCAATCCGGTCAACGAACATGGCGACGCGCTGCCCATGACCAAGGACGGCAACGGCAAGATCGTGCCGCTCGAGGTGGTCACCGGCGACAACAGCGAGCCGGCAATCCTGCAGCGGCTAGCCGAACGGCGGACCGAACTCGACAAGCGCGAGGGCGATATCGCCATCCGCGAAGCGACGGTGGCGGCAGCCGAGGCGAGGCTCGAAGAACGCACCAAGGCGCTGCAGGACCTGCAGGCCGAGGTCAACGCCCTGGTCGACCAGAAGCAGGCCGCCGAGGACGAAGGCTTCAAGTCGGTGGTCAGCATGTATGAGACGATGAAGCCCAAGGACGCGGCCAAGATCTTCGACACGCTCGATCCGAATGTGCTGATCAAGGTGGCCCGGGCCATCAACCCGCGGAAGATGGCGCCGATCCTCGCAGCGATGAGCGCCGGACAGGCGCAGATTCTGACCACGGCGCTGGCAGATACCAACCCCGTCAACACTGTGGCCGACGCGGGAACAAATCCGGCCGCGCTGCCCCAGATCGTCGGTCACTAGCCGCCCCAAAGCCCCGGTTTCGTAAGCGCCCGTTAAGCCGGCCCGCTTATGCTTAACGGGTGTTTGCGTGAGCGTTGAGTAGCGGCGGCGATGAGTTTGTTCGGGCCTCGGCCATGGAGTGGGGCACGGCTGGTGCTGGCCGGGCTGCTCTGGGCGTTGTCTGCCGTCGCCGGGCTCGCCGAGGAGCGGGTGCAGGTCGCGGCAACCGCCGAGGCGGGATTTGGGCGCCTCGTGCTCGAGTTCACCGGCCGGCTCGACCTGCCGCCGTACAAGATCGCCTTCGATAACGGCGTCCTCGCCATCACCTTCGACAGCCCCGTCAGCATGCCGTTGCCTGACGTCACGGCGACCCTGCCGACCTATCTCACGGCCGGGCGCGTCGACCCCGACGGCAAGGGCGTGCGCTTCGGCCTCCGTTCGGCTTTCACCGTCCACTCGATGGAGGCCGGCGAGCAGCTGTTCATCGACCTGATGCCGCCGAGCTGGCAGGGGCTGCCGCCGAGCCTGCCGCCGGAAGTCGTCGCCGGGCTCACGGATCGGGCGAAGCGCGCGGCTGACCTCGCCGAACAAAAGCGCAAGGCCGACGAGGCGCTGCGGCTTAACCCGGTCGCCTCGCTGAAGGTCGGGCGCAACCCGAGCTTCATGCGGACCGAGTTCGACTGGAGCGTGCCCACTGAGGCCAAGTACGTGCAGGACGGCACGACCGCGACGCTCACCTTCGACTGGCCGGTCGCCGTCGACCTTTACGCGCTCAAGGCGAACCTGCCGGCAGAGATCACGGGCGCTACCAACTCGGTCAGCACCGCGGGCAGCAAGATCGTCCTGACGCTGGCTCCGGGTGTGACGCCGCGCTTTTACAGCGACAGCCGCACGCAGTTCACCCTCGATGTCGACCTGACCGACGGGGAAGTCGGGGCCAACCAGGCCACCGCCGAAGAGGCGGCCAAAAAGGCCGAGGAGGATATCGTGGCGGCGGCCAAGGCCGCGGCCGCGGCGGCGCTGACTTCGGAGACGCAATCGGGCTCGCCCGTGCAGCCGGTATCGACGCAGCCGCCGCTCCCCGCCATCACCGCGAAAGTCGACGACGTCGCCGGCACGGTCCGCATCGCCTTCCCCTTCGATCGCGACACGCCGGCGGCCGTGTTCCGGCGCGCCGATGCGCTGTGGCTGCTGTTCGACACGCCGACCGCAGTCAACGCGCCGCCAGCGTCGGAGACGCTTGCCTCGGTGGCCTCGGGGTTCACCACGATTCCGGCGGGCGATACGCAGATCATCCGTCTCGACCTGGCGACCACCAAGCTTGCAACGCTGGCCTCGGAAGGCCGGTCGTGGGTGCTGTCGATCGGCGACGTGCTGCTCAACAGCACCGTGCCGATCGAGCTGAAGCGGACGCGCGACCAGGACGGCAGGTTCGA
Organism: Devosia sp.; assembly: GCA_040007135.1. Lineage (GTDB taxonomy): Bacteria > Pseudomonadota > Alphaproteobacteria > Rhizobiales > Devosiaceae > Devosia_A. The sequence goes on from JBDTVO010000039.1 coordinate 11,987, forward strand.
GATGACCGCCGACCTCGGCAAGGCCAGCAAGGTTCACGCCTTCCGTGATCCGATCGTCGGCGACCTGCTGCAGGTGGTGACCTCCTATCCGCCGGCGCATGGCGCCGTCCGTGACCTGAGCTACGTCGATTTCGACGCGCTGACCTCGGTGCAGGGACTGGTGGTGCGGGCCGACAATCCGGGGCTGTCGATCGCGCTGGCCGACAACGGCGCGACCATAAGCGTGCCGGAGGGCTTGACGCTGTCCGATCAGGACGCGCCGCGAAAGCTCGACGCAGGGACGGCCTCGGCGCTGCGCGACAGCTTCGTCGATTTCTCGGCGCTCAAGGAGGACAATCCGGGGACGTTCGAGAAAAGGAACGAGGCGCTCGCCGCCGATGCCGCCCAGAAGGAAGGCGCTGCGCGCGAGGTGGCGCGGCTGGCGCTGGCGCAGTACCTCGTTGCCAACCAGTTCGCCGTGGAAGCGATCGGCGTGCTCAAGGTGCTGGAGGACGATCTCAAGACCGACGAGCTGCGCAAGAAGGTCAAGCTCACCACCGCCATCGCCGATGTGTTGGCGGCCCGGCCCGGCGATGCGCTCGCCATCCTCAATGGGCCGGCCTTCGGGGACGAGGTCGATGCCGTGATGTGGCGCGCCATTGCCCGCACCGATGCCTACGATTTCGTCGGCGCGAGGACGGATGCGCTGGCGTCGGATTCGGCCATGTCGAGCTATCCGGTGTGGGTGCAGCAGCGGTTCCTGTTCGCGGCCGTGCGGGCGGCGCTCGAAACGTCCGACGTGACGACGGCGGCGCTCTACCTCAAGCAGATCGCCTTCGCGCAGCTCTCGCCCGATGACGTGACGCTGTATCAGTTGCTCCAGGGCCGGCTGGCCGAAGCGCAGGGCCAGACGCAGGCGGCGCTCGACGCTTACGGGCAGGTGATCGCCGCCGATGTCCGCCCGACCCGCGGCGAGGCGGTGTACCGGACCCTCCTCGTCTTGCGCCAGACCGGCAAGATCGACCTCGCCAAGGCGACCGAGACGCTCTCGGCCGAGGCGATGCTGTGGCGCGGCAACCCGCTCGAAGTCGACATGCAGAAGCTGCTGGCGGAGCTGTATTTCGCCCACAAGGACTATCGCTACGGGTTCGAGATCGCCAAGGCGTCGGCGCAGCACAACCCTGAGAGCAAGGCGGTGGTGGCGCTGACCGACGAGGCGCAGGCGCAGTTCGGCGATCTCTTCCTCAACGGCGCCGCCGACCAGCTTTCGGACCTCGACGCGCTCAGCCTCTACTACGATTTCCGGCAGTTGACCCCGCCCGGGGCCAAAGGCGACGAGATGATCCGCAACCTGGCGCGGCGACTGGTGAAGGTCGACCTGCTCGGGCAGGCCGCAGACCTCCTGCAGTACCAGATCGACAGCCGGCTGAAGGGCGTGGCGCAGGCGCAGGTCGCCGCCGACCTGGCGCTGATCCGTATCGCCAACCACAACCCGGAAGCGGCGCTCCGCGCCCTCAACCAGACGCGGATGGACGACCTGCCGCCAACGCTCGACCGCGAGCGGCGCATCCTCGAGGCGCGGGCACTGATCGATGCCGACCGCGAGGACCTGGCACTCGACCTGCTGTCGCGGGTCACCGGGCGCGACGCCGACCTGTTGCGCGTCGATGGCTACTGGAAGGCCAAGAACTATGCCGCGGCGTCCGATGTCATCGAGACGGTCTATTCGGCCGATCCCAGCGAGCCGCTGGGCGACACGGCGCGGATGAGTCTGGTCAAGGCGGCGGTGGCGCTGGTGCTGACCGACGACCAGCTCGGCCTCAGCCGGCTGCGCAGCAAGTTCGCCGACCGCCTGGCGCAGACGCCGCAATGGGCGATGTTCGACTACATCACCGGCCCCAAAGTGTCGCCGGCCGGCATGGAGTTCAAGGCGGCCGCCAAGGCAGTGTCGGGGATCGATTCGCTGACGGCATTCCTCGGCGCCTATCGGCAGGCCTACCCGGTGGACGAAGGTCTCGCACCGGCGCAGGCGGCGACCAAGTCGCAGGTGTGAGCTAGCCTCCGGCCCCGGCGAAGCTGCGGATCAGCGAGCCGGCGACGAGATGCCAGCCGTCGACCAGCACGAAGAAGATCAGCTTGAACGGCAGCGAGATGACGACCGGCGGCAGCATCATCATGCCCATCGACATCAGCACCGAGGCCACGACCATGTCGATGATGACGAAGGGCAGGAACAGCAGGAAGCCGATCTCGAAGGCCCGGCGAAGCTCGGAGATCATGAAGGCCGGGATGAGAATCTTGAGCGGAATAGTCTCGGCGTCCGCCGGCGCCGTCTCGCTGCTCATGTCGTAGAACAGCTGCAAGTCCTCGGCGCGGGTGTTCGCGGCCATGAAATCGTGCAGCGGCACGCTGCCCTTGTCGAACGCCTCCTGCACCTGGATCTGGCCCGCGAGCAGCGGCGCGATGCCGACGTCGTAAGCGGACTGCAGCGTCGGTTGCATGATGAAGAAGGTCAAAAACAGCGACAGCGAGATCATCACCGAGTTGGGCGGCGCCGACTGCAGGCCGAGCGCGGTGCGCAGCAGCGACAGGACGACGACGATGCGGGTGAAGCTCGTCACCATCACCAGGATCGATGGCGCCAGCGCCAGCACGGTGATGAGGCCGATGAGCTGGACGGCCCGTTCGGTGAGCGTCTGGTTGTCGCCGAAATTGACGGAGACGTCCTGAGCCTGGGCTGCAGCAGGGAGGATCAGGAGTGCTGCGGCGGCGAGACCAAGCAGCAGCAGGCGGCGGGTGGAGCTAGCTCCGCTCGTCGCGCGGTAAGCTCCCGAAGAACCGTTTCCTGCTCGCAAACCGAGGATGTCCGCCGCTGTCGCCGGTCGCGGTTGTAGCTGAGTCGGAAGATGGGCCCGGCAATTTCTCGACGCGCAGGCTCGGAGCGATGGGGATAACCGGCGCCGTCGGACGCTGCTCTTCGCGCATCAGGCCGGTGTTG
>JBDTVO010000040.1:0-14672 GCA_040007135.1 Devosia sp.
CTCGTAGAAGGCCGGCAGGCCGTAGCGGTTGGGGGCGTTGGTGAAGCTGAACAGCTGCCCGTTGAGCGCCGCCGGTCCCTTGGGCGTGATGTACTCGACGGCGATGAGCTGCATCGACCCGTCGGGCTGCGGCTCATACATGACCGCCTCGGGATGGCCGATGTCGACCGCCGGATCTTCGATCAGCTTCTGGTTGACGAAATGGATGCCCATGGCGCCTCCCTCGATCCCGGAGACGCAGGGGATCGGCGCGTAGCCCTCGGCCCATGCCTGGGCCACGTCGGCAAAGCGCGCATCGGCCTTGGCGACGGCCTCGGCCAGCGGATTGCCCATGGTCACGGCGGCACCCGTGTCGTGCGCCATGGCCGTGCCGCAGAGCAGCGGCACCAGCAGCAGCCCGGCGATGGATGTGCGGTGCCGGATCGGCGTGTGCACCGCGTGCCGCAGGTCGGCCCCGGCAACACCAGTGCTTGCCACTTTATTCCGCGCCTTATCAAAATTTTGCATCGATACCTCGTCTTGACGAATTGCAGGTCGCCGCGGCATCAACCGGTCGCGGTGGGGGCAACCAAATATTCGGTCCACCCAAAATGCCTATGATCCAAACACCGGGCCTGCTGATCGAAACGCCGCCCGACGGCAATGCCGACTATCGCGCCGTACTTCTCGCCGACGTCCTCTCGCACATCCGGCTTTCTGGAGCGCTGTTCTTGCGCGGCTGCTACAGCGCGCCGTGGGCCGTCGAGTCGCCCGCCAATTGCGAGCTCATCGACCTGCTGGCACCCGAGACCGAACGGCTGATCGTCTTTCACGCGGTCCGCAAAGGCCACCTTCGTGTCAGCGCCGGTGGCGTCACCGCCGATCTCGCGCCGGGCGACGTCGCGGTGTTGCCGCACGCTCACAGCCACATCGTCGGCAGCCCCGACGCCGGAACGCCTGTTGCCATTGCCGGGCTGCTGCCGCCGGGGCCGTGGACCGACATTCCGACGTTGCGCCTCGACGGCGGCGGCGAGGCCGCCGAACTTGTCTGCGGCTATTTTCGCTGCGACGAGCTGGTGTTCAACGCCTTCTTTCGCCAGCTGCCGCCGGTGTTTGCCGTGCAACCCGCGGGCAAGGCGGCGGCGCTGCTCGAAGCGGCCATCGCCTACGCCGTCGAGGACGGTTCGCGGAGCGGCGGTGTCACGGCCCTCGCCCACATCAACGAGTTGCTGCTGTCGGAAGTGCTGCGGCTCTATTCCGAGGACGAAGCCGAGGCGACGGGATGGCTGCGGGCAACTGCCGATCCCGTGGTGAGCCGCGCCCTCAAGCTCGTCCACGATGAGCCCGGCCGTGACTGGAGCGCCGACGAACTGGCGCGGCGCGCCAACACCTCGCGCTCGGTGCTGGGCGAACGCTTCAAGGCGCTGCTCGGGCAATCGCCGATCCGCTATCTGGTCGAATGGCGGATGCAGCTTGCGGCGGACCTGCTGCGCTCGACCAGCCTGAAGCTGATTGAGATCGCCGAGCGCTCGGGATACGGCTCGGAGGCCGCGTTCAGCCGCGCCTTCCACCGCCACCTGGGACAATCGCCGGCGCAGTGGCGGGAACGCGGCGTTACCTGAGTCCCACGTCCTCGAGCAGGCCCTGCCGCTTGGCGTCGTAGTAGTAGCCCGAGGCGTAAAAATGCATCGCTCGGTCGGCGCTGCCGCCGGCGACCATGTAGGCGCCGGCCAGGTATTTGACGCCGTAGCGGAGGTTGGTGTCGGCATCGAGCAGGCCCGACGCCGGGCCGCGATAGCCCATGGATTTCGCCGTGTCGTAGCGGATCTGCATGAGGCCCCAGTAAGGGCCGTTGCGAGCCCGGGGATTGTAGCCGGATTCGCGCACGATGATGCGGCGGATAAGCTGCTCCGGGACCTGGTACAGCGCCGCGTATTTGCCGATGAGGCCATCGACGCTGCGCGCCTCGGTGACCACGACGCTCACCGGCACCTCGACCACACTGACCCGGCTGATCCCGGGACTGGCACAGCCGGCGAGGGCCACGAGACCCACCGCGCACGCCACTCCGCTCACAACGCCAAACCGCACCGCATCATCCTGCCGCAACGCAACGATGCCGCCACATAGCATCGCCCCGCCGCGACGCCAAATGTGGCAGCGACGCGGAGGCTGCGGCTCAGGCCTCCGGCACCCAGACCAGCATCGAGCCCCGTCCGCGATTGGCCCAGAGGTAGTAGGGCACTGCGGTGAGCGTCGCCGGCGCCTCGTGCGGGCGGGCGGTGGTGTACAGGCTCTGCCCGTCGTCGACGGAAATCGCGGTGCCCGCGGCGCTGAGGGTGACGATGCCGCCCAGGAGATCGTCGCGCGGCACAGTTTCAAGGGCGGCGTCGCGGCCGATGCGCAGCCGCTGCACGATGCCGCCGGGATTGTCGGCCTCCTCGAGGCAATAGACCAGCGGGCCGCGCCTGAGGGCGACACGGAAGCTGTCCGCAATCACCGCCGGGTGCGCGTAGAGCCGCTCGGCCGGCATGTCGAGCAGCAGCCGCACCCGATCGCCGCGCTGCCAGGAGCGGCGGATGGTGACATAGCCGGCGACGGGCTCGGCCTCGACCGGACTGCCGTTGACGGCGAGCCGCCAGCTCTTGCACCAGCCGGGAATCCTCAGCTTGAGGTCGAACACCACCGGCCGCTCGGGATCGACGGCGATATCGATATCGCCGTCCCACGGATAGGTCGAACTCTCGCGCACCGCCACGCTGGTGCCGGCGACGGTCACTTCGGTTGCCACGCCCCCATACAGGTGGAACGCGATTCCATCGAGCGCGGTCGACAGAAAATAGCCGCCGACCGAGGCCACGAGGCGGCTGACGTTCATGGTGCAGCAGGGGCAGGTGTGCCAGGCCCAGCGCTCGGCCGACCCGGTTGATTCCAGCGGGTTGGCGTAGAAATAGTGCGCGCCATCGCGGCTGAGGCCGGACAGCGCACCGTTGAACAGCGCCTGCTCGAGGATGTCGGCATATTTGCCATCGAGCTCCAGGTGCAGCATGCGCTGCGCCCAGAACACCAGCGCCACCGAGGCGCAGGTCTCGGCATAGGCGGTCTCGTTGGGCAGGTCGTAGTCGTGGGTGAAGCCCTCGTTGTGCGCCGACGGCCCGAGGCCCGCCGTCACATACATCTTGGTGTCCATGACGTCGGACCACAGCACCTCGAGCGCACGCTTGAGCTCGGCATCGCCGGTCTCGAAGGCGAGATCAGCCATGGCGGTGTAGAGATACATCGCCCGCACCGCGTGGCCGACGACCTTGTCCTGCGTGCGAACCGGCCGGTGCGACTGGCTGTATTCGTAGCTGGCATAGGGGTAGCGCTGCTCGACGAGGCCACGCCGCTCGCGCTCCGCTTTCTCGATGTCGAAGTAGTGCGGCTGCTGCCCGCGCTCGTTGATGAAATAGGCGGCGAGATCGAGGTGTGCCCGCTCGCCGGTGAGCCGATAGAGCTTCATCAGCGCCAGCTCGATCTCGGGATGGCCGCAGTAGCCATGCTTCTGGTCGGGCCCCGGGCCGAAGGTCTTGCCGATCAGGGCGACGTAGCGCTCCATGATGTCGAGCCAGCGTCGCCGCCCGGTGGTCTCGAAATAGGCGATGGCGCCTTCCAGCATGTGGCCGGCGTTGTAGAGCTCGTGGTTGTCCCTGAGGTTGGTCCAGCGATTGTCCGGCTCGCGGTCGAGATACCAGCAGTTGAGGTAGCCGTCGGGCTGCTGCGCCGCGTCGAAATCGTCGACGATGGCCTCGATTTGCGCCTCGATGCCGGCGTCGCGGCGATGCGACAGGGCGTAGCTCGCCGCCTCGATCCACTTGCCGACATCGGAATCCCAGAACACCTGCACGGAAAAGCCGTTCGGGTGCCGCGGAAAGCGTAAAGGTGGCGGCGGCTGCGGCAGCTTCAACGAGCCGAGATAGCCATATTCGGCGAGCTTTTGGTGCTGGCTCGGAATGGTGGTGCGAAGCACCGTGTCGAGACGCTCCTTCCAGAACGCGCCCTCGAGCCGGACGTTGACGAAGCGCAGCGGTGTGTAGGACGTCACGGACAACTCCAGGGCAGTCAACCGGCGATCCGCGACGAGCTGCGGACCACAAGGGTACAAGGAAGGCGCTGCGTGCCGCTGGCACTTTCGCCGCCGATCATGGCGAGCAGCGCGCGTCCGGCCTCGCGGCCGAGCGCGCTGAGATTCATGTCGATGCTGGAGAGCGGCGGGCGCGCCGCGTCTGTCATGACGTTCCAGTTGTCGAAGCCGACGATGGCGACCGCCTCCGGCACGGAAATTCCACGTTCGTGCAGGGCATCGACCGCTCCGCGGGCGATTTGGTCGTTGCCGCAGAAGATGGCATCAGGCCGCTGGCTCTGCTGATCGAACAATCGGCCGACCGCGTCGCGTCCCCACTCCTCCGACCAACTGCCCGAGAGGTAGTGTGACGCAACCGGCGCAATGCCGGCGTCGGCGAGTTCATTGCAATAGCCGCGATGCCGCAGCCGCACGGCCTCGAACCGCTCGGGCCCGCTGATGTGAGCGATGCTCGTCCGTCCGAGGTCAAGCAGGTGGCGTACGGCAAGCCGCGCCCCACCCTCGTCGTCGGGAACCAAGGATAGCGCACTGTGATCGTTGGGCTGGCTGTAGACGTAGATCGTCGGCAGTCCCTGCGGCAGGGGCCCGACGGGCGCGCGCTCGTCCGCCCGGCGGCTCGTCACCACCAGCCCGTCGATGCGCTTTCCCAGCAATTGGTCGATGTGCTGGCGCTCGCGCTCCGGATCGTCGGTGGCGTTGCACATGAAGATCGCGATCCCTTCGTCGGCGAGCTGCTGCTCGAGCGCCTCGACGATGGGGAGGGTGAACCGGCCGAAGGAATCGTTCGAGATGATGCCGACGGTCATCGAGCGCGTGCGATGAAGGCTCTGCGCCAGATCGTTGGGCCGATAGCCGATCTGCCTGGCGGCGGCCAGCACCTTGGCCCGTGTCTCCTGTTTCAGCCGGCCGTTGGCGTTGAGCGCCTTGCTGGCGGTGCCGATCGACACGTCGGCCAGCCGCGCCACATCGCGGATAGTCGGCACTGCGGGCTGCACCCTTGCCGGCCGGATCGGGGACTTCGCCATTGCCTCAGCCCTTGACGGCGCCGGACATGAAGCCGCGGATATAGTACCGCTGCAGCAGCAGAAACAGCACCACACAGGGAATGGCCATCGCCACTACGCCCGCTTGGGTCGCGCCGTAGTCGATCGCCCCCATGGTCTGCTGCCTGAGGTTTGCCACCACCACCGGCAGCGTCTGCTTGGTGGGATCGGTCAGCATGATCAGCGGCGCGAAGAACTCGTTCCAGGCCGCAAGGAAGGCAAACAGACCGACCGTGACGAGGCCGGGAACGACCGAGGGCAGCATGATGCGCCATAACACGTCAAAGGTGCTGCAGCCGTCAATGAGCGCCGACTCTTCCAGGTCGCGCGGCACCGCCTCAAACGAGATGCGCATCATGTAGGTAGCGAATGGCAGCTGGAAAAGCGACACGATGAGCGCCACACCGAGCAAAGAGTTGGCAAGACCGACCGAGTTGAGCATCACATAGAGCGGAATGATCAGCGTCGCGAACGGCACCATCAGGACCGACAGTGTCAGCAGGAACAGCGCATCCTTGCCTGGGAATCTGAACCGCGCGAACGCGTAGCCGCCAAGCGCCGACAGGACGACAGTCAGGGCCACGGTCATCAACGACATCATGATGCTGTTGTAGGCGACCTGCGGCAGCCCCGGGCCAAAGACATACAGCGTCGCATAGTTACCCAAGCCGTAGCCGATGGGTTGTGCCGTGGACACCTGCGGGCTGACCGAGGCGAGGGCGCTCCACAGCAGCGGAAACAGGAAGATGATCGCCAGCCCGCCGGTGAGCACGTAGTACGGGGTGGGTCCCATAGGATTGCGTTGCGCAGCGCTCATGACTTCTATTCCCGATCCGGACCGCGCAGGTAGAAAAACTGCAGGGAATTGAGCACCACGAGGATTGCCAGCACAATGACCGACAGGGCCGCGGCGGTGCCGAGGTTCTGCCGCTGGAACGCCTCGCGATAGATGAGCTGCACGACCGTGACAGTGGAGTTGTTTGGCGCGCCCTTGGTCAAAATGAAAAACTGGTCAAAGGCCAGCAACGAGCCCGTCACGCACAAAATGAGTGCCAGAGACAGCGATGGCCGAAGTAGAGGCAGCGTTACGTAGCGGAAGGTCTGGCGGGCGTTGGCCCCATCAAGAGACGCGGCCTCGTACAGATCGTCCGGGATGCCCTGGAGCCCGACCACCAGGACGAGCATGTAGAAGCCGGCGTACTTCCAGACGATTAGAAAGGTCGTGGTCAACAGCGCGTTGAGCGGCGTGCCGAGAAACTGGATCATTCCATGCGGAAAACCCAGCAGCTCAAGCGACGGCCCGATCGGCCCGATCGTGGGAGAAACAAAGCCGTAGGCCAGCAGTGACGCCGCAGCCAGACCGAGCGATACCGGCAGCAGGAACACCGTTCGCATCAGATTTGCCCACCGGCTCTGCACCTGCACCAGCAACGCCAGCCCCAGCCCAAAGCCGAGCAGCAGGATGGTGACCAGTACCGTATATTCGAGGGTGAAGATCACCGATGGCCAGAACAGCGGACTCTTGCCGATCGACAGAAAATTCTTCGGGAAATTGATAGCCCCGGGGCCGGTCAAGAGTCCCCAGGTGCTCAGCGACATTCGCGCGGCGAGCAGCAGCGGCGTGACGAAAAGCACGATCACCAGCACCACCGTGGGGATCGTGTAGGCGAACCCGGTCAATTGGCGGCGCACGAAAAAACCGGTCCGTCGCCGCGGGACGACAGCCACCATCCCAGAGGTCATAGGTGCAGTGCTCACGGCAATACTCGTCTTTGGGGAGAGGCGGCGCGGCGCCCGCACTGGGGTCCGCGCCGCCGTGTCGTCTTACGGGTTGAGCGAGTCGTTTATCGCCGCGTTGTCAGCCTCGAGCTTGCTGGCATCGCCGAACACCATGTCCTGCAACAGCTGGACCCACGGGCCCTGACCGTCAAGGAAACTCGGGCCGACGTTCAGCGACTTCGGAGTCTGGCCCTTCCCGATGACCTGGTTGAAGATCACCAGACGCGGGTCGGCGGCGCTGTATTTGTTGTCGGCGAGATCCGATCGAGTCACGACCCCGCCATTCTTGGCGACGACGTCGATCTGGGCCGCATCGCTTTGAATCCACGCGATGAAGTTCCAGGCCGCGTCTGTGAGCTTGCTGTCGCGCGAAACGCCGATGGCGTCGCCACCCACGAGAGTGGACTGTCCATCCTTCAGGCCCGAGATTGGCGTGACGCCGAAATCCTCGAGCGGCAACGAGCCGCCCGTTATGTCGCTAAAGCTGGCCGGCATCGGCATGACGCCGATGTTGCCTTTGCCGAAATACGACGTCCAAGTCGGGCCGAGTTCCGTCTTGGTGTCCGGCATCAGCGCGGTGCCATCTTCGGCCATGCTGCGGAAGGTCTTGTAGATTTCCTGCCAGATGTCGCTGTTGGCATGCGACTCCGTGCCTTCGAGGTTCATGATGTCGCCGCCGCTGGCCCAGGCGATCGGGAACCAAGTGAAGAATTCACAGCCACCGCAGCTGCCGCCCCAGAAGGTGCCGGAAACACCGTTGCCGAGCTTGGCCACGGCACGTGCGTCAGCCGCAAACTCTGCCAGCGACGTCGGCCCCTTCTCGGGGTCGAGGCCCGCTGCCTTGAACAGCTTCTTGTTCCAGACCCATATGGATAGATCGGCGATAAACGGCATGCCGTATTTCTTGCCGTCCCACGTCGAAACGTCGATCGCCGCCTGCGCCACCTTGTCGATGTTGGGCAGGGCGTTGATGCGGGACGTCAGGTCCTGGAACAATCCTGCCGACCCCCAGTTCGGCATCAGCACCACGTCGGCCGAGAACACATCCGGCAGAGCATTGGCAGCCGCCGCGGCGCCGACCTTCGCCTGGTAGTCGTCGGTGGGGATGTAGGTCAGGTTGATGTGGTTCTTGTGCGAGGCGTTGTATGCGTCAACGAGCGGATCGACGCGGATCTTGAGGCCGGCACGCACCCACATCGAGAGCTGGGTTCCATCGTCCGTGCCGAGCGGATCGGCCGCAAACGTCGCGCCCGCGGTCATCAGGGCCAGCGCGCCAGCGGCTATCGCCAGCCTGGTCAACTTAAGTAGTTTCATTGGGTCTCCTCCCGGTTGCAACGCGTCCAGTCCGACGCGGGAAAAGCTTTTCCTAGCTTAGGTCGACGCGCTGAGTTCATGCAGCTGCTGTTTGTGGGAAAAGCTTTTCCCAAGGTTGATCGCATATGCGATGGGGCTTTGCAATGGGTGATCTGTCGGCGACGCTCAGGGTTCGAGGTGTCTGAAGCTCCTGCAGAAATCGCGGCGGGAGTCGGCCTTGTCGGACGAGGAAAACGGCTGCGGCCATGAGGTCCGGACGACGGACCTGTCGCGCGACGCGGTCGATCAACATCTTGCGCGACGCCGCAGCCCTAGTTGATGGTCAGCGGCTGCAGCAGGATTTGCGCCGTGCAGGCACCGGGGTCGCCGACCAGCGGCGGGTTGCAGACGCAGGCCTTGGCGCGCTTGTCGAAGTGGCTGTCATCGGGGCAGTCCCTCGACGGCTTCGGTTCCGGCTTCTTGTCCGGGACGCAGCGACCGGGCGCGCCGTGGGTGCCGTCGTTGCAGGCGCAGCGGCTGCCGACGGCATGGCTGTCGGGAGCACAGACGAGCACGTCGGGCACGCAGCGGCCGGGCGTCCCATGCGTGCCCTCGTTGCAGGCGCAGCTCTTGCCGGCCGGGTGGCTGTCGGGAGCGCAGACGAGCGCGTCGGGGACGCAGCGGCCGGGCGTTCCGTGGGTTCCCTTGTTGCAGGCGCAGGAGTTGCCAGCGGGGTGGCTGTCGGGCGCGCAGACGAGCTGGTCGGGGACGCAGCGTCCGGGGGTGCCGTGCGTGCCGCGGTCGCAGACGCAGCTGTCGCCGACCGGATGGCTGTCGGGGGTGCACACCTGCTGATCGGGCACGCACTTGCCCGGCCGGCCGTGGGTGCCGTCGCGGCACTCGCAGACGCCGTCGACGGGGATGCTGTCGCGGGCGCAGACCGGCGCATCCGGAATGCACCGGCCGGGCGTTCCGTGCGTCCCGTCCCTGCACTCGCAGGCGCCGTCGCTGTTGCGGGTGCTGTCCTTGGCGCAGGGCTTCACCACCACCGGCGGCACGCACTTCTTGCCGTCCCAGCGGAGGCCCGTATCGCAGCAGCCGCCGCCCGGCTTCACCTGGTCCTTGGGACAGGCGGGCGGCTTGCTGCACGACGACGCCGGCAGCTTGGCCGTCGCCGAAGCGGTGTATTGCGCGCCGGCGTCGGAGTGCAGCACCTCGGCCGAGATCGCGGCATTGACGACGTTGGTCACGTCGCAGCTCCGCGCCGCGGCGGCCTTGGGCACGAACACCGTGATCTTCATGTCGACGCCGTCGCCGACCGCGAGGTCGTAATAGGGCGATGAACAGTGGACGTCGTTGCCGGTGGTTGGAACGCAGGTCCAGTCGCTCGACTTGAAGCTCGATCCGGCTGGCAGCTGCTCGTCGAGCTCGACCGTGCCGTGATAGGGATCGGGCCCGGTCGACAGCGCGTTGACGGTGAAACTGCAGTCGAAGCCGCCGCTCGAGGGCACGCAGGCGCCGGCGGTCTTCTTCAGCTTGAGGCTGGGTGGATCGCAGTAGACGGCCACCGGTCCCGGGCCGACATTGATGAACAGCTGCGGCACCTTCTCGGAGGCCTGCGCCAGATAGCCCGGGTCGGCCGAAGCCGGCGTGGTGATCTTGACGGTGTTGACCACGTCGCAGTCGGCCAGCGTCACGCCGGTCGGATCGACATGCGAGGTTGCGGCGAAATTCCAGCTGAGGCCGGCATTGAGCGGCGCGAACCGGGTGCAACTGTAGAGGTTGGGCCCGGACGGGACGCACGCGGCGCCGGTGAAGGTCGTCGGCTTGTCGTTTTGGTCGGTGACCACGATCGGCGCAGGCTGCGGGCTGCCGCCGTAGTTGGTGACCTTGATGTCGAAGCCACAGAGCCAGTCGGTGCTGGAAGGATCGGAGGCACAGCCGGTGCCGGTCTTCTGGATGTTGAGCGCCGGGGCGGCGAAGTTGCACGCCGGGTTGGGAACGATCTGGCCGGTGGTCGACGAATCGTTGCCCGCCGGATTTTGCGGCGAGCCCGGATTGGGCGCGAGGATCGAGACGTTGTTGGTGACCGAGCACACCGCCGGCCCATCGGGATAGAACATCGCGATGTTGAGCGGCGAGGGCACCCCCGCCGTCAGCGAGACGCTCGGGATGACGCAGGTCTGGATCGTCGCCGGGCCGCTGCACACCGGCACGCCCTGCAGCGAGCTGGCGGTGGCGCCGGCCGATGCGTCCTTGAAGGTCAGCGGGCCGCTGTAATTGTCCGGGCCCACATCGGTGACCGTCAGCGTCCAGCCGCAGGCATAGCCGGGCACGCCGAGGTAGACGAGCGCGCTGCAGCCGGTGGCGGCCTTGGTGACCTCAAGGTCGGTGTGCGGTTGCGGCACGAGGCAGCCCGGGTCGGCGATGGTGGTCGTGGCGTCGTCGAAATCGTTGCCCGGCAGCGCATTGGTGGGCGAGCCGCCGGCCGGGAGCGCGATGTTGGCCTTGTTGTCGAGGCTGCAGAGCGGCGGTCCGACATTCTTCTTGACGTGGGCGGTGACGAAAAAGCCCGAGCTCCAGCCCGGCGGCGCGGCTATCGGCGGCGCCACGATCGAACAGGTGACGACCGGCCCGACCTGGCCGCAGGCCCAGGGGCCGGCGAAGGTCGCCGGCGCATTGACGCCGAGCGTGTCCTTGACGGTGATCGGCCCGGAGTAGGCGCCGGGGCCGGCGTTCTGCACCCAGACCGCATAGGTGCAGTCCCAGGTGAGCCCGGCATCGACGCAGGCCGTCGGCCACGCCGTCTTGTGCAGTACGAGGTCGGAGCCGGTGGTGGCGCACGGCGCGCCCGGAATGACGGCGTTGGCAAAGCCGAAATCGTCGGAGGCGTCGTCGTCGTGGCTCCAGAACGGCCAGCCGAGCGACGCGAAATTGGTGAGATCGCAGGCGGTGGTCATCGCCTTGGGCAACTGCACCACCTCGTGCAGGTCGATGCCATCGCCGGGGAACAGCAGGGTCGGGCCGGTGCTGCACTGCGACGAATCCGGACCAGTGGGCCCACACGACCACGGCGGCTGCGGCCAGAAATGCTGCACGGCGCCGGGATTGGAGTCGGGCAGATTGTCGTCGACCACCACCGGGCCCCAGTAGGGGACTGTTCCAGTGTTCTCGACGCGGATGGTGAAGCTGCACCACCAGTCGGCGCCGCCATCAAAGCAGATGTGCGGGCTCGCCCATTTGTCGAGCGACAGATTGTAGTCCTCGGGCGGCGTGTAGTGCGGCGGCGGCAGCATCTCGGGCGCCACATAGCTGCCCGAGCAGTCCTGCCAGATGGCGACGCTGCCGACATGGCCGACATTGGCGGCTTCGCTGTCCTCGGTGTTGCCGTCGTAATCGACGAAGAACGCCTTGCTCGGCGGATCATTGGCCGGCCGCACCAGGCTGCGCGCCATGCCCTGCAGGCCGGCGACCTGCGCCGGCGGGTCGAGGCTCGCCGAGGGATCGTCGCGCAGACTGTCGCCGGTGGCCCACAGCGTTACGCTGCACGAGCCGTTGAAGCCGTTGCTGGCCTTGTCGTAGCCATAGCCCAACGCCACGCCGCCGGCGGCGTTGGCGCCGTCCGAGGCAAAGCCGATGGCGTAGGTCTCGGGGGCTTCGAGCCAGGTGCCCGGCGTCGACGGATCGTCGGGAAATTCATGGGCGTAGCGCAGCACCGAGGCGGTGCCGGGAGCGACAAACGCCGAATAGTCGTAGCTCGCCGTCAGCGCCCCGCGCTGCGCCAAAATCATCCGCCCGGCCGGGTCGAAAACGATGTGGGTGACCTCGTCGACCGAGGGCGCGCCGTCGAGGTCGAGCTCCCAGCGGGCGGTGCCGAAGCTGCCGTCGGAATTGAGCCGCACCGACGAGATCTGCGCATTGGCGGCGTAGTAGAGCCGGCCGCCGCGGAGGCCGAGGCCGGTGACCTTGCGCTCGGCCTGGGTGATGCCCCAGGTCAGCGGATCTTCGGTGTCGAACGCCGGATCGGTGATGTCGATGGCGCTGCCGTCGTCGGCCACGGCGCTGAGGCCGTGCGTGGGCCGGCCGTCGACGCCATGGTCGAAGCTGTCGATGATCGTGCCGTCGGCGGCGAGCCGATAGATCAGGCCGCTGTCGAGATCGGACGCGAAGAACTGCTGGCTTGCCGGATCAAACACCAGGTCGCCGATGCCGGCGCCGCTGTCGTCAGCGATGGTGGTGAACAGCGACACCGCGCCGGTCACCCCGTCGATCCTCCAGATGCTGCCGGGATAGCCTTCAGCGCCGTCGGCGGCGCCCCACTGGCCCTCCATGAAGGTCGCGTCGGCGGCTCCGGTCTTGCTGCGCACCGGGTTGCCGTCGGGGCCGGGCACCACGAGGTTGAGGCCATAGGCCGAGGTGGCGGCGACATAGATGTTGGGCGCGTCGGCGCCGGTGGTCTGCTGCGCATCGTCGAGGGCGATGGCGCGAACCTGCCCGACCTCCTGCGCCGTGGCGCTGAACTTGACGGTGGCGTCGATGAGGTCGCCAGTCGGCAGCCCATCGGGCGCCAGGCGCTGGATGACGACGGAATTGCCATCGAGGTCGATGAAGGTGCGATCGAGGGGGTCGGTCGCCGGCGGCGGTGCATCGGGGGCCACGACGCCCGAAAAGCCGGTGACGATCGAATCGCCCGGGGAGAGCACGGGCCCGGCTGCGAACGCCGGCCAGGACATCGCCAGCAGTCCTGCGACCGCGACGGCGGCAGGAACGGCAAGGCGACGAGAAACATAGTCCGTAAGTCGCGACGTCATGGCCCACTCCCACCAACGTCCGCCCATGTCCGTGCGACCCGCACGAACCCCGCTGCAAAAGCGGTAACACGGCTGTGACTGGAGTGCATCCCCCAGCGGACATCGCCTAGGGGCAAGTCCAAACCACTGCGACGCCTCATCTTTTTCGTTCTGACCTCCGCTGCCGCTCAAATTGCGCCGAACGGCAATTGACAACGGAAACGTTTCCTGTCGAGTTTGAAGGGCTCTGGGAGGAGCCCGAAGACGCCGGACGCGCGAGCGAACCGGTGCTCCGGTGAAGGGGAGCAGGGATGGTCTTTCGCGCCGTACTCGTCGGCTGTGGAAACATGGCCAAGGGCTGGTTGAAGGCCCTCGAGGAATCGTCGGCGCTCGCCGGGCGCGTCGAGATCGTCGGGCTGGTCGACAGTGACCTCGGCGCCGCCGAGCGGCTGCGCGACGCGTTCCGCCTCACGGCTCCCGTCGGCACCGACCTCGCGCCGATGCTCGCCACCACCAAGCCCGACCTGCTGTTCGACATCGTCGTGCCGTCGGCCCGCAAGAACATCGTTCTGACGGGCCTCGCCCACGGCTGCCACGTGCTCACCGAAAAGCCGATGGCGGCCTCATTGGCCGAAGCCCGCGACATCATCGCCGCGGCAAAGACCGCCGGCCGCGTCCACGCCGTGGTGCAGAACCGCCGCTTCATCCCCGGCGTCCGCCGCATCCGCCGCCTCGTCGAGAGCGGTGTGCTGGGCGAGCTCACCGCGCTGCACGCCGACTTCTTCATCGGCGCGCATTTCGGCGGCTTCCGCGACGAGATGGACGATGTGCTGTTGCTCGACATGGCCATCCACACGCTCGATGCGGCGCGCTTCATGGCCGGCGCCGATCCGCTGGCGGTCTATTGCTACGAAAACAACCCGAAAGGCTCGTGGTACGCGCACGGTGCTGCCGCCAACGCCATCTTCGAGCTCGCCGGTGGCGCCGTGTTCACCTATCGCGGCTCATGGGCCGCCGAGGGCGCCAACACCAGCTGGGAGAGCGCCTGGCGCATCGTCGGCACGCGCGGCACGCTGCTGTGGGACGGCGCCGAGCGCTTCGAGGCCAATGTTGTCGACGGCGACAGCGGCTTCTTCCGGCCGCTGCAGCCGATCGAGGTGCCGCCGCCGGCCGATGCGGCGGAGACGCATGGCCACGCCAGCGTCATCGCCGATTTCCTCGACGCCATCGAGTCCGGCCGGTCGCCTGAGACCGCGGGCGACGACAACATCAAGAGCCTCGCCATGGTGTTCGGGGCGATCGAGAGCGCACGCGCCGGACAGCGCGTCGCCATCAAGCTTGGAGAGACCACATGACTGACCCTGCCAAAGCCGTACGCATCGGCACCATGATCAACGCCACCAGCGGCCATGCCGCGGCGCGGATCGCCGAGATCGCCGATCTGGGCTTTGAGAGTTTTGAGCCGTTCTTCTGGCAGACGACCAAGGGGCAGGACCTCGCCGAACTCGGCAAGCGCAGCCGCGAGTCGATCGGCAACCGCGACATCACGATTTCGACGCTCGGTATGTTCGGCAATCCGCTCGAGGACCAGGACCTCGACCGCCAGACGCTGCAGGGCTGGAAGGACTGCATCGACAACGCCCACCATTTCGGCGCCACCTGCGT
>JBDTVO010000041.1:0-14607 GCA_040007135.1 Devosia sp.
GACGTCGTGCTGGTCAGGGACATCCCGTTCTCGTCGCACTGCGAGCACCACATGGTGCCGTTCGTGGGCAAGGCGCACATCGCCTACCTGCCGCACGACGGGGTGGTCGGCATTTCCAAGCTGGCGCGGCTGGTCGAGGTGTTCTCGAAGCGCCTCCAGGTGCAGGAGAACCTGACGGCGCAGATCATCGACGCCATCAACGAGCACCTCAACCCGCGCGGCGCCGCGGTGATGCTCGAGGCCGAGCACATGTGCATGTCGATCCGCGGCGTACACGCGCACGGGGCACAAACCGTGACGCAGCGGTTCACCGGAGTGTTCGCCGAAGAAAAGGCCGAGCAGGATCGCTTCTTTGCGATGATCGGGAAGCGCGGCGCCTGACGACGGACTGTTGCCGGGCGCGTCCTCGAATTCGATTCCGCGGCGGCCAGATCGCTAGAAGCGGACGTTCATCCCGACCGTCAGGGTGTTGCTCGAGGGCGCCGCGCTGGTCTCGTAAGGCAGTCCGGCGTTGAAGTTCGGACCGGTCAGTTCGGTGTGGAGGTAGCGGGCATTCAACGACCAGTTGTCGTCGAACGCGACTTCTACGCCGGCGCCATAGGCATAGCCGGTGAACAGGCCGTCGTCGTCCGCCCCTCCGGCAGTTGCGGTGCTGTACACGTGGGCAAAGGCGGCGCCGGCCGTCACATAGGGCAGGAAATTTCCAATCCCAAGGCCGCCGCGGACCAGTAGCGCGCCCTGATAGTCGGACCCCGATGTCACGGTGCTGCCGATCGGGGCTCCCATGCCGATAAGCGGGTCAGCATAGGTCGAAGAGATGGTGCTGACCGTGGCGTTGCCTTCGATGCCAAGGACGATGCTTCCGGCCTGGAAGTTGGCGCCGGCCTGGATCCCACCGAGCAGACCCTGCTGGCCCGAGGGGATGGCGATGGTCGTCAGCGGGGAATTGATGAAGACGGCATTGCCGTCAGTCACGCTGTAGCCGGCGTTGCCGCCCACATAGAACCCGCTCCAGTCGACGTCGCCGGCATCCTGCGCGAACGCGGCCGTCGCGGGAAAACTCGCGAGCACGGTGACGACAGCAAAAGTCCTGAAATCCATCGATCAGCCCTCCATTCGATAAGATGTCGCATCGAATTGTGAACAAAATGATTAGATTGCTAACCGTAGGCAGTCGCCGGCCTGCTCGTGGGTCAGCCGGCCCGGGCCTCTGGCAAGCGATCTGAGCCCCGGCTAATGAAGAGGCCATGAGCCCACAGTTCGCCGACGCCGCCACGCTGACCCACGCCGACCTCGAAGAGGGAGAAACGTTCGCGCCCCGCTTCGACGCGCACGGGCTGATCACTGCCGTCACCCAGGAGGTAGGCTCCGGGCGCGTGCTGATGGTCGCGCACATGAACGTCGAGGCGCTGCGGCTGACGATCGAGACCGGCGAGGCGCATTATTACTCGCGCTCGCGCAAGGCGCTGTGGAAGAAGGGCGAGACCTCGGGCGAAATCCAGAAGCTCGTCACGCTCTCGGTCGATTGCGACCAGGACACGCTTCTGCTGACGGTCGAGCAGACCGGCCGCGGCGCGGCCTGCCACACCGGCCGCAAGAGCTGTTTTTACCGGGTCTTGAAGGACGGCAAGCTGGTCGACGGCGGCGAGCCGCGGCTGTTCGATCCGAAGGAGGTCTATCGATGAGCGCCCTCACCGCCCGTTCCTGGGTCCCGACCGAAGACTACGTGCAGTCGGTGGCAACGCGCACGGCGGCGGAGACGAGTGCCGAGGTCGACACCCGCATCGACGAGCTGATCCGCCGCAACGAGGACATCCACGAGCGCGAGTGCTTCAACCTCAACCCCGCCACCAACGTGATGAACCCGCGGGCCGAGGCGGCGCTCAGCCGCAAGCTCGGATCGCGGCCGTCGCTCGGCTATCCGGGCGACAAATACGAGATGGGCCTCGAGGCCATCGGGGAGATCGAAGTCATCGCCGCTGAGTTGGCGGCGGAAATCTTCGGCGCGACGTTCGCGGAAATCCGCGTCGGCTCGGGAGCGCTCGCCAACCTCTATGGCTTCATGGCGCTCAGCCGGCCGGGAGATACCATCATCGCGCCGCCCGCCTCGATCGGCGGCCACGTCACGCACCACAAGGACGGCTGCGCCGGCCTCTATGGGCTCAACACCATCGATGCGCCGGTCGATGCCGCCAACTACAGCATCGACATCACGGCGCTGCGCGAGCTGGCGACCGAGGTTCGGCCGGTGATGATCACGGTCGGTGGCTCGCTGAATCTGTTCCCGCATCCGGTGCGCGAGATTCGGGCGATTGCCGACGAAATTGGCGCCAAGGTGATGTTCGACGCCGCGCACCAGTGCGGCATGATCGCCGGCGGCACGTTCCCCAATCCGCTGGCCGAGGGCGCGCATCTGATGACGATGAGCACGTACAAGAGCCTCGGCGGGCCCGCCGGTGGCCTGATCGTGACCCGCGACGCGGCCATTGCCCAGCGCCTCGACGCCATCGCTTATCCGGGTCTCACTGCCAATTTCGACGCAGCCAAGTCAGCGGCGCTGGCGATCACCCTGCTCGACTGGCGCGAGTACGGGCGCGCCTATGCTGAGCGCATGGTGGCGACGGCGCAGGCGCTGGCGGCGGCACTCGCGGCCGAGGGTCTTGCCGTGTTCGGCGGCGAGCGGGGCTTCACCCGCTCGCATCAGTTCGCGCTCGACGCCGTGCCCTTCGGCGGCGGGCAGACGGCCGCAAAGAAACTGCGCAAGGCCGGCTTCCTCGCCTGCGGTATCGGCCTGCCCGGGCGCACGGTCGAGGGCGACATGAATGGCCTGCGGATCGGCACGCCGGAACTGGTGCGCTGGGGCATGACCGAAGCGGACATGCCGGCGCTGGCGAAGCTGATCGCCGAGGGCCTTCGCGCCAACGATCCGACGACGGTCGCCGCACGCACCGCAGCCTACCGGCGGCGATTCCAGGAGCTCCACTACGTCCGTCAGTAGTGCGGTGGCGGTGGTTCCGGGCCGTCGGCCAGAGCCGGGTTGTCGGCGATCTGGCGCAGCCGTTCGCCGACATTGGCGACAAGGCGCTTCAATTCGTCGATCTCGCGCGACTGCGCGAGGATGGTCTTGTTGAGGTCCTCGATCGCCTGCTCCTGGTAGGCGACGGTCATCTCCAGCGCGTCGAGCCGCTTGGCGTCGTTCATCGCGGCTTCCTTTCCAGCAGCGGCACCAGCAGGAAGCCGGCGAGAAATCCGGCAATGTGGGTCTGCCAGGCGATCTGCACGCCGCCGCCGCCAAAGAACGCCGGGACCAGCGGCACGAGGCCGTTGAGGACGATCCACATCAGCGCAAAGAATCGCGCGCGGCCGTCGCGGACGAACTGCGAGATCGTGGCGAGCTGGCGGCCGAGGAAGCGGCGCTCGCCGGTCAACTCATCGACGACGATCACCGGCGGCTGGAAGATGAAACGCGTGGCGGCCCCGGTGAGCGCCGCCACGCCGCCGGCGGCGCCGAGCAGCACCTGGACATTCGGCAGAGTTGTTGCGGCAAAAGCGATGGCGCCAAGCGCGGCACCGACCAGGAACAGCACGGTCATGCGCACCCCGCCGTAGCGCTGCGTCACCGGCGTCGCAAAGATCGCGAGCCAGACGGTATTGAGCCCCACGTGCTCCCAGCCGGAATGAAGGAAGGCATGCGTCACGGGCGTCCACAGCAGCGGCCAGAGACCACCGTCGATGCCGGCCGGATCGATCAGGCGATAGGGGATGAAGGCGAACCAGGTGAGGAGTGCCTCGCGCCCGGAATCGTTAAGAACGAGGTCGGAGGCAAGCTGGGTCGCGAGCAACAGGCCGCCGAGGACCAGCACGGGCAGCGGCAGCAGGAACACCGGCTCGCGGCCCGCGGCCGTGGCAGGCGCCCGGTTTGCCTCAGGTTTCTCGTCGTCGCTCATTGACTGCTCCCCGTGCGGCGGCCGTTTCGCACCCTGTTCACCGACTTATTCACACCACACCCCGACATTAACCTTAAGAAAGGTTTAAGGGCGATTTTGGCCGTCCATTTTGAGAGTGTGACCACGGGCGGCGGGGCGTGCATTCGGGGATGCCTGCCGAAGCTTGGATGTAGGTTGGCGTCAATGCAAAAACAGAGCACAAAAGCGCTCTATGACTATTGGAACGCCCTTCGCGGCTCCCGCAGCGCACCCGACCGACGCGACATCGACCCCACCAAGATTCGCACGGCGCTCGCCAACACCTTCATCCTCGAGCTGAACGACAGCCGCGAGTTCGATTTCCGCCTTGCCGGCTCGCATATCTGTGCCGCCTACTCGCGCGAGCTCAAGGGCCGCTCGTTCACGCGCCTCTGGCATCCGCGGGACCGCGACGCCATGGACACGCTGATCCGCGCGGTGACCGAAGACCATGCCGTGGCGCTGGTGACGTTTTCCGGCATGACCGCCATCAACACCCGCATGCCGGTCGAGGCGATCCTGCTCCCGGTCCGGCACAACGGCTCGACGCAAGTCCGGCTGCTCGGCGCCATGACGGCGATCGAGGAGCCCTACTGGTTCGGCGTGCAGCCGATCGTCGAACAGCGCATCACCGGCCTCCGCCTGATCTGGCCCGACGACACGACACAGGCCGAAATTGCCCGCGACGTTGCGGCGGCGGTACCGCAGGACGTGATCTTTGCCATTGCGTCCGGCCCGTCGCTGACGCCGATGTCAGCGACCGTCTTCGGTCGCCACGCCCGCCGCTACGCGCATCTGTCGGTCATCGACGGCGGCCGCCACTGAATTCCAACGTTTCGCCGGCGTTTCCGCGGCGATTCCTTACAATCGATTAACCAAAGATGGTTAGCGTTCGACATGTCGAACTGAGTGTCGCGGCCGATGCTGACCGATAACCCCACGCCTCAACGCAGCACGCGCCCGGCGCGTGCCTATGCGCAGATGCCGCGCTTCCAGCGCGTCAAGGTGTCGGTGCTCGGCCGCTACATGCTGGCCGACCGGCGCGAGTTCCCGTGCCAGGTGCTCGAGATGTCGCCGGGCGACGCGGTGGTGATTGCCCCCGTGGCCGGCAATCCAGGTGAGAAGGTCATCGCCTATCTCGACCATATCGGGCGCGTCGAAGGACAGATTACGGATTCAATCGATGGCGGCTTTGCCATGGATCTCGCCGCCTCGCCGCGCAAGCGCGACAAGATGGCGGCGCAACTCACCTGGCTCGCCAACAAGGACATCCTCAACCTGCCCGAGGATCGCCGGCACGAGCGCGTGGTGCCGGACAACCGCCATTCCACCGTCGTGCTCGACGATGGTCGGCGCTACAACTGCAAGATCATCGACATCTCGCTCTCCGGGGCGGCGATCGAGCTGGCGGTGCGCCCGGCGATGGGCACGCCGGTGACGCTGGGGCGGATGCGCGCCAGGGTGGTCCGGCATTTCCAGGACGGCGTCGCGGTGGAATTCGCGTCGGCGCAGGAGATGCTCACCGTCGTGCAGCAGAACCTGCGGATTAACTAGAGTTCCATTCTAGGCTGGAGCGGCCCAAGCGTGGGATCTCGTTGGCGCGCGCCTGACTGGCCCGGGTGGTTAACCAGACCTTACCGGATCCGCTAAAACACATATCAAAACTCGCCGAGCTTTTTCCGACTGAGGCAATCCGGTGGCGCGATTGTGGCTCCGTCAGGGGAGCTCAATCATGTCCAACACCATTTCGATCACGCTCGGCGGCACGCTGATCGCGTTCGCCATGTTCTCGTCGCCGGCCGCGGCCTCGCCCGCCGCTTCGGTGACACCGGTCGACTTCACCAATGCGGCATTTGCGCCGACGTCGGGCCCGACCAGCATTCCAATCGGCGCCGCCGATTTCTGCAAGGCGCATCGCGACGATTGCCGGCCGACCGCGCAGGTGGTCGATGCCGAGAGGCTGAGCCAGGCGAGCTGGCAGCAGCTCATCGCCATCAACGACAACGTCAACGCGACAGTCGTGCCCGAAACCGACGAGGACAACTACCACGTCGCCGAATACTGGACCTATCCGGCCAACGGACGCGGCGACTGTGAAGACATCGCGCTCGAAAAGCGCCGCGAGCTCGTCGCTGCAGGCTGGGATCCGAGCACGCTGCTGATGACGGTCGTGCGCGAGAAGAGCGGCGAAGGGCACGCCCTGCTCATGGTCCGTACCGATCGCGGCGACATGATGCTCGACAACCAGGATCCACGGATCCTGCTGTGGAGCGACACTGCATATGAATTCGTCAAGCGCCAGTCGCAGGCCGATGCCGGCAAGTGGGTCGCCCTCAACGACGACCGCCCGATGGTGATCGCCGCCAGCAACTAGCGAGAGCACTGTTCCAGTTCCCTCGGGCTTCCCCCTGACACCCGCCCGAGGAAAAAGGGGCCGGTTCCCTCCCCCCGGGACCGGCCCCGCCGTTTTACGTGGAGGTCAACCCACGATGGCGAAATAGATGCCCATGGCCAACAGGCCAGTGATGAAGCTCCAGCCGAAGGCGACGAGCGCCGAGACCAGCACCGAGCCCATCGACAGGGTGCCGTCGTCCTGCTGCTTCCAGCCCATCTGCAGCATGATGTAGGGGCCGCAGACGAAGCTCATGAACAGGTGGCCGACGGTGTGGACGAAGGTCTTGCCGTCGAAGCGCAGCATCGCGTCCTGGCCGATCATCCATTGATAAAAATAGGTGCCGGTGCCGGCCATCGCGAGGCCGACTGCCATGATGAAGCCCGCCAGAAGCAACTCGAACGCCATGCTACTACGCCCCACATCGCGCCGGCTCGCGGCAGATTGGTTAAGACTTCATTAAGCATATGGAGTGCCTTATCGGCTGTCATCTCCCGGACGCGCGACTGGTTAACGCTGATGTCCTCGCATGCCACGGCTGCTCACCGCCCGGTCCATTCGATCGGCTTTACGCTGGGCGTGATTGCGCTGTGCGTGGCGGTGGGGGCGACGGGCCTTGCCTACATCATCGATGCGGTGGGGCGGGCCGCGAGGCGCGCGGACAGTGCCAGCGTAGTGGTGCGCACGCTGGGCGAGACGCCTCTCACCATCCCAGCGGCCTGGCTCGCCTCGGACCCGGGCGACGATTCGAGCTTTGCGCGGCAGATCGACCTTGCCATCAGCATCCCCATCGGCGCCGAGGGAGCACCGCGGCGGATCGACGTGACGCTGACGCAGCGCAGCCGGGTTCGCCCGAGCGCGTCGCTGCTCGATGGCGTTTACCTGCACCAGTTCCAGCCGGCGCAGCTCAGCGGCCCGGTCGGGCTCATCGGCAAGCCGCTCGAGGCGCGCGACGGCTATGAGAACGAGACCGTGTGGTACGACCCGATCAACCCGTCGCCGTTCGTCGCGAAATGCTCGGCCCCGATCGCCGACGGACAGCCAGGCCGGTGCCTCCGTACGGTCTATCTGGGGCCCGGCATCGCCGCGGTTTACGGCTTCGACGACGATGTGCTGGTGAACTGGAAGAAGTTCGACGCCGAGCTGCACCCGCTGCTGGCGAAAATCGGCGCCCTCTAGGCCGCAGGCTCGACGACGACGGCGGTGCCGTAGGCGAGCATCTCGGTAATGCCGTCGGTGATCTCGTTGCCCGAGTAGCGCATGCCGATCACGGCATTGGCCCCCCTGTCCTCGGCATGCCGGATCATCAGGTCGAGAGCCTCTTGGCGCGAAGTCTCGGCGAGGCTCGTAAACAGCGTGACGTTGCCGCCCACCAGCGACTGCAGCGCGCCGCCGATGGTGCCGAGGACGCTACGCGAGCGCACGGTGATGCCGCGCACCAGCCCGATGACGCGGACGACGCGGTAGCCGGGCAGATCGTTGGTGGTGACCACGATCATGTCACTGCACGTCGGCGAGGTCTTCCTCGAGGATGGCCATCTGGAAATTGTAGGATTTGTCGCCGTCTTCGTCGTCGACATAGATCAGGCCGAGGAACTCTTCGCCCAGATAGACCTCGACGCTGTCGTTCTGGCGGTCGCGCGGCCGGACGTCGATGCCGCGGTTGCTGAACTTGGACTGCAGGTATTTCTGCAGCTTGATGATCTCGGCGTGGTTCAAGGGGACGGGCTCGCGGTTCGGGAAATCGCGGCCACAATAGGCATCCAATCGGGCGCGGCAATGCCCTCACGGCGACAGAATGCGGAAAAACCGAGGCCGGAGGTCAGCCGGAGGCGTCGAGGACCACCTGATCCATGGCCGAAGCGGGCGGGGCTTCGCCGACGATACGGGCCGGAACGCCGACCACGGTGACCCTTGGCGGCACGTCCCTGATCACAACGGAGCCTGCGCCGATGCGGGCGCATTCGCCAATGGTGATGTTGCCGATGACCTTGGCGCCGGCGCCGATGAGGACGCCGTTGCCGATCTTGGGGTGGCGGTCCTCGTCGGCCTTGCCGGTGCCGCCCAGGGTAACGCCCTGCAGGATCGAGCAATTGTCGCCGATCACCGCCGTCTCGCCGGCGACAAAGCCGGTGGCGTGGTCAAGCATGATGCCCTTGCCGATGCGGCAGCGCGGATTGATGTCCACCTGGAACACCTGGCTCGAGCGGCTCTGCAGGAACAGCGCGAAATCGTGGCGACCCATGTTCCACAGCGCGAACGCGAAGCGGTGCGTCTGGATCGCCTGGTAGCCCTTGAAATACAGGAACGGCACGATCGCCCGGTGCGCCGCAGGGTCGCGATCGATGGTCGCCGCAAGGTCGGCGCGCGACTCGGCGCCGAGGTCGGGCCGAACGGCGAGCACGTCGTGGAACGCCTGGCGGATGAGATCGGACGAGACGTCCTGGTCGCCCAGCCGCTCGGCCAGCCGGTGGGCGAGCGCCGCTTCGAACGTCGCGTGATTGAGGATATTGGCCATCACCATTGAGGCAAGGGCCGGCTCGCTGTCGAGGACCTGCTGCGCATTGGCGCGGATCGCGTCCCAGACCGGATCCATCGACTTGATCTGGGCCGTGGACTTGAGCGGCACGTTCATAAAGGCCTCCATCGCAGGCTGCCGATATAAGGCATCCGGTGCTCCCGAACCAAGTCCCAAGCGGAAAAATGGTTCACATTTGGGCTACCGGCGGGTCAGCCGTGGAGCGCGAGGAAGTCCAGCGCCGCCGCCTTGAAATGCCGGTCGCCGGTCGCAAGCATGTGGTTTCGCTTGGGGATCACGAAGGCCTCGCCGTGCGGCAGCAGGGTCGCCAGGGCATTCGGATCGCCGGCCATGTCGTCGGCCGCGCCGGCCGCCACGAGCGTCGGCTGCACGATGCGGCGCACGTCGCCTTCTGGCATCGGCTCGCGCGAGGAGATCATGCAGGCGGCGAGCGCGGCGCGGTCGGCCTTCGAGTGATCGGCGAATATCCGGAACTGGCGGCCGGTTGCGCCCTTCACCTCATCCAGAGAATCCGCCGTCAGAGCGGCGATGATCTCTTCTGAATCCTCGAGCCCGGTGACGAGGTTGATGCCCATGCCGCCCCACACGGCACAGCGAACCCGGTGGGGATGGTTGAGCGCGAGATAGGCGCAGATGCGCGCCCCCATCGAGTAGCCCATCACGGGCACAATTGCGTGCCCCAGCAGATCGAGGAGCCGTGCGGCGTCGTCGGCCATCTGGTGGGCGAAATAGAGCTTTGGGTCGTAGAGCTTGCGCGATCCGCCGTGGCCGCGATTGTCGATCGTGACCGGACCCCATCCGGCCGCCAACAGTGCCTCCACCCAGCCGGTGCCGACCCAGTTGATGGCGCCCGAGGAGGCGAAGCCGTGGATGAGGAGAATCGGACGGCCCTCCCCGTGCACCTCATAGGCAATCTCGATCCCGGCAGAGAGGAAAGTCGGCATGTCCGTGCCTAGCATCCCGCGCTGCGCCGTCCAATGTCTCCGGGCCGGAAACCCATGAGTCCGCCACCTGCCTCCTTGGCTTGGGCAGGGCCCTCCGGTATGGTCCGCGCCGCTCCCCCAACCGACGACTCCAGGCAGACGATGGCGCACACCGAGACCCCGCATTTCCACAACACCGAGGGCCTCAAGCGCATCGAGATCGGGTCGAAGGAATTCATGTGCATCGGGGCGCTGCCGCCGTTCGATCATCCGCACATTTTCATCGACATGGGCAAAGACGACGAGATCGTCTGCTCGTACTGCTCGACGCACTACGTGTTCAACGCGGCGCTGCCGGCGGGCACATCGCAACCGCTTTCGGCGGTGTACCAGGCCGATCACGCCTGAGCCGATGGCCAACACTGGCCGCACCATCTACATCGCGGGAGCAGGCATCGCGGGCATGACGCTGGCGCTGGCGCTGGCGAAGTTCGGCGCGACGTTGGTGGTCCTCGAGCGCAACAAGCGGGTGCAGGAGGTTGGGGCCGGCCTGCAGCTCAGTCCGAACGCGCGCCATGTGCTGGACCAGCTCGGCCTCGAGCGCGCCATCGCCCAGAAGAGCTTCGAACCCAAGGGCATCGACGTCTATCCGTTCCGCGCTAAGCGGCCTCTGGTGCGGCTCGATCTCGGCGACGTCATGCGCGAACGGTATGGCGCACCGTACGCGGTGATGCACAGGGCCGACCTCGCCGACATTCTCTACAAGGCATGCCGGCGCTTCGCCAACATCGACCTGGTGTTCGGCGTGCGCAATTTCGATGCCGTCACGCACGCCAAGGGCATCTCCCTCACCGTCGACGAGGCTGACGGCACCGGTCGGACGGCGCGCGTCTTCGCCTTCGTCGGTGCCGACGGGGTCAACTCGGAAACGCGCACGCGCGTCCTGGGCGGGCCGGCGGCGAACTATTCGGGCTACGTCGCGTGGCGGGCCAGCGTCAGCGAGGACTTGCTCGGTGACACCATCGCCCGTGACCGCACGACGCTACTGCTCGGGCCGGGCTATCACGCGGTCTGCTACCCGCTGCCGCAGCGCAAGCAGGTCAACATCGCGCTGTTCTGCAAGGAGCCCGAAGCCCGGATGTCGGGCAAGGCGCCTCCCTCCGAACCGAAGCTGCCGTGGGCCGCCCTGCCCTCGCCGGCATTCGAGGCCATCCGCTCCGCGGCAAAGGGCGCGTGGGGCTACTGGATCGTCGACACCGTCGAGGCGCCGACATGGTCGGACGCCGGCATCGGGCTCATCGGCGATGCCGCGCACGCCATGCTACCGTTCCAGGCGCAGGGCGCGGCGATGGCCATCGAGGACGCTGCCATCCTCGCGCCGCTGCTGATGACCGAGCCGGATTCGGCATCCGCCTTCATGCGCTTCGAGCAGATGCGGCGGCGGCGCGTCGAGCGGGTGAAAAAGACCACAGACTTCAACGGTTTTGCCTACCACATGGAGTGGCCGTTCAGCCTGGCGCGAAACGCCGTGCTGTGGGCCCAGGGAAGCCGGGGACATCTGCGACGGCTCGACTGGCTGTATGGGTATTCAGCCGCGGCCGATCCGGCCCTGCCGCCGCCGCAACGGGCGGAGGAGAGCTGACGGCGCAGGGGCTTGGCGCTTGCGTCGCCCCTACCCGCTGTGTCAACTGCCCCACCCCTGACGAAGAGCTTCATGGAACCTACCGGCAAACAGTCGCGCCTCACCCTCATCTGCATCCTGACCACCATCTTTTTGGATCTGGTGGGTTACGGCATCATCGTTCCGGTGCTGCCTGAGCTGATCAAGGAGCTGACCGGAGGAGGCGTCGCCGAGGCGGCCGTTTTCGGCGGCTGGCTGGTGTTCGTCTATGCCTCGATGCAGTTCGTGTTCTCACCGGTGCTGGGCAATCTGAGCGATCGCTTCGGTCGCCGGCCGATCCTGCTCGGCGCCCTCCTTGGCATGACCTTCGACTACCTGATGATGTGCTTCACGCCGGTGGTCTGGTACCTGTTCATCGGCCGGTTCGTCGCGGGCGTCGCCGGAGGCTCGGTGGCGACGGCGACGGCCTACATGGCGGACATCACGACTCCCGCCAAGCGCACGCAGCGCTTCGGACTCATCGGCGCAGCCTTCGGGCTCGGCTTCATCGTCGGCCCGGTGATCGGCGGCGAACTCGGCGAGTTCGGGCCTCGAGTGCCCTTCTATGCCGCAGCGTTCGTCGCCTTTGCCAATTTCCTCTTCGGCCTGTTCGTGCTGCCGGAGTCGCTGCACAAGGAACGGCGGCGCAAGTTCGAGCTGAAGCGCGCCAATCCCTTCGGCGCGCTGATCTCGCTCCGCCGCTACCCTGTGGTGCTGTGGCTGATGCTGGCGCTGTTCTGCTTCACCACGGCCGCGCAGGCGTTTCCTTCGGTCTACAACTACTTCACGATCGAGGTCTTCCACTTCTCGTCATCGCAGATCGGCCGCACCCTTGGCCTGTTCGGCATCGTGTTCGCCGTGTTCCAGGGATTTCTGGTCGGCCCGCTGGTCAAGCGATTCACGGAGACGCCGGTTGTGGCAGCAGGGATCATCGCGGCGCTGATTGCCTTCACCGGCATCGCCTTCATCCACGATCCGAACTGGGTATATTTCTACATCTCGATCGGCGCGATGAGCGGGCTGGCGGCGCCCGCGATCAACGGCGTGCTGTCGCGGCAGGTGCCCGACAATGCGCAGGGCGAACTGCAGGGCGCGGTGAACGCCGCCAACTCGCTCGCCACCATCATCGGCCCGCTGGCGGCAACGCAGATCTTTGCGTATTTCACCTACGGTGAAGGATCGCCCGGCTACTTCCCAGGGGCGCCGTTCGTCGCTGCGGCAATCATCTGCGTCGTGGCGTTGGTGTTGTTTACCGCGGTGGCCGTTCGCTTCGATCTCGGCCACAAGCCCAGCATCGCCGAACACCCGCGGACGCCCGAAATGGCGCCGCCTGGGCAGGTCCACGTGCCCAATCCGAGCAAGCAGCGCCTCGACGACGATACGATCCAGCCGCCGAACTGAGGCTCAGTGCAGCCGCTGGCGCATGGCGTAGAGATCGGCGGGCGTGATCAGCCGCGCATGTGCCACGGTGACCGAATGGATCGGGCCCTCGATCTTGTCTTCCCAGAAGGCGAGGAACTTGCCGAGCACCGGGAATTTGGGGAACACGTCGAACTTCTGCCAGACGAACTCCTGCAGCAGTGCGAGATGGTCTGGAACGCGGTAGACGATCTGCGCCGTCGTCAGGCCGTATCCAGCCAAAGTCTCGGGGTCGGGCATCGCAAAGTCTCCTTGCCAGAGAGAGAAGAAACGAGTCGTCCTCCTTCCGGGAAGCCTTCGCGCAAAAACTTTAATGTAACGTTTACAGTGCTTTAGCAGCGGTCTCGGCGAGTGCTACTTGCCCAGCGTCGACGGCCAGGTGCCATGCTGCTCGTCTGGGCGATCCATCAGTTCGAAGCCGTGGGCGCCGAAGAAATCGCGCTGGCCCTGCGTCAGGTTGGCGGTGCCGCGCGACTGTCGGTAGCTGTCGAAATAGGCCAGCGACGCACTGAGGCAGATCAGCGGGAACTCTCCCATCGCGCCCTCGGCGACGATCTTGCGCAGTGACTTGTGTGCGTCCTTCATGATGGCGACGAAGTCGGGCACCATCAGCAGGTTCTTGGCTTCGCCCTTGGCATAGGCCGCAGACATCTGGTCGAGGAAGCGCGAGCGGATGATGCAGCCGGCGCGCCAGATCCTGGCGATCGTCGCCAGCGGCAGGTTCCAGCCGTTCTCGTCGCTGGCCTTCTGCAGCACGGCAAAACCCTGCGCGTACGAGACGATCTTGCCAGCAAGCAGCGCCTTCTCGAGATCGGCGAGGGCGACATCGGCCTTGCTGCCACCGGGCTTGCCGTAGGCGGCCTCGGCGGCGACACGCTCGTCCTTGCGCGAGGAGATCGAGCGGGCGGCCACGGCGCCCTCGATGGCGGTGGCCGGCACGCCGAGCTGCTGGGCGGCGATCACCGACCACATGCCGGTGCCCTTCTGGCCTGCCTTGTCGAGAATCAGGTCGACGAGAGGCTTGCCCGTTTTGGGCTCGACCGCTTCAAGCACATAGCCGGTGATCTCGATGAGGTAGGAGTTCAGCGGCCCGGCGTTCCACTGCTTGAACACGTCCGAGGCGGCCTTCGGGTTCATCCCCAGCCCGTCGCGCATCACGCCGTAGACCTCGGCGATCATCTGCATGTCGCCGTATTCGATGCCGTTGTGGATGGTCTTGACGAAGTGGCCCGCGCCGCCTTCGCCGAGATAGGCACAGCACGGCTCGCCGTTGAACTTGGCGGCGATCGCCTCGAGGATCGGCTGGGCGTTCTTCCACTGCGCCTCGGCACCGCCGACCATGATCGAGGGGCCATGCCGCGCGCCCTCCTCGCCACCGGAGACGCCGATGCCGAGGTAACCGATGCCCTTGGGCTGCAGCGCATCGAAGCGGCGCTGGGTGTCGGTGTAGAGCGAGTTGCCGCATTCGAGGATGGCGTCGCCCTTTTCGAGCATGGGCAGCAGTTGCGCGATCATGTCATCGACCGGCTGGCCGGCCTTGACCATGATGATAATCGAGCGCGGGCGCTTCACCGAGGCGATGAAGGCCTTGATGTCCGCCTCGGGCACGCAGCGGGCGGCGAGGCCCTGCTCCTTGGCCGTCACCATGAAGTCATCGATCTTGCTGGCCGTGCGGTTGTGAACCGCGATCGTGTAGCCCTTCTCGGCAA
>JBDTVO010000042.1:0-14534 GCA_040007135.1 Devosia sp.
CGCCGCAAAGCGCAGCGCCTCGGGCAGGCTCATGCCCAGCCCCTCGGCGTGCCACAGCGCCACCATGAAGGTGTCGCCGGCGCCGTTGCTGTCGACCAGCCGGGCCGGCGCCGGCGGCACCTCGAGCCATTGCCCGCCGGCCAGCGCCAGCGCCCCGTGCCGGCCGCGCGTCAAAACCACCAGCCGCGCCCGCTCCGCCAGACGCTGCATCGCGGCGCGCGGCTCGGCCAAAGCCTCGTCGCTGAGCTGGATCACATCGGCGCGGGCGATGAACTGCTCATACCAGGGGTTCGCCCCGTCCCAGTCGTGGAGGTCCACCCACACTTCGGCGCGCGCCGCATCGAGCAGCGGCAGCAGCGGGATCGACGACGCCGTGATGTTGAGGAACACCGTTCCAGCCGCGCCGATCGCCGGCGCCATCGCCGCAGTGTCCACCGGCGGCTCCGGGGAGCCGTTGAACAAAAAGATCGAGATGCGCTCGCCCGCCGCGTTCATCAGATTGACGTGCCGCGACGTGCCGCCCGGGTCGATATCGAGCCGCGCCGCGATCCCCCGCTGCGCCAGAAACGCCCGGATCGCCGCGCCCTCGGCATCGTCCCCAAGCGTCGCATGCAGCACCGGCGCATGCCCCAGCGCCCTGAGCGCCAGCGCCTTGCCGATCCCCGTCGATCCCGCCGCGACGCGCGAGCGGGTGTGAAGGATCGTCTGCGGGCGCGGCTCGGGAAAGCGGTCGAGGTGGATCATGGTGTTGAGCGATGCGCCACCGAGGACGGGGACCAATTCCACTGATTGTGTTTCCACGATGCTAGTAGACCGTTCGCCTTTGCACTATTCCCAGGATATACTATGCGCTGGGGGTTATGGTTCAATGGTGAGTCAGTTACAATTTTCCGACCTGTATCGTCGGCATTACGGCATAACTCCTGGTGTTTCTGCCTATTTTGAAGAAGCGGCCCGAGTATGCTTGAGCAGGCATAATGTCTCGCCTACCGACATATCTCTCAATGACAATGCAACTCTCACGACAGCGACAGCTTCGTGGCGAGTCCCTAGCGATAGGGAACGCGCCGCGCATCACAACGATATCGATGCGACTGAGGCAGGTGCATATTGTCTTGCGCTGGCGGCTATCGAGCTTACACGATCGGTTGTCGCAGTGGGTCGCGCCGAAACTCTAACCGGAGCGGACTACTATCTGGCGCCCGTTGGGTCACAATCAGACGACTTGGAAGGGAGTCTTCGGTTAGAGGTTTCAGGCACGGATCACGGAGGCGTTGCGACCGTCGCAGCGCGGCTCGCGCAGAAGATTCAGCAGGCGAAGGATGGAAAATCAGACCTCCCCGCAGTCGCCGCAGTTGTCGGATTCGCTGAAAAACTGATCCGTCTGCAAGATGTGGTTTGACGATGACTTGGGCTGAGTTTCACCGCGCCAGCGAGCGGTTGGCATCCGAAGCCGCGGAAGCGACTCGGCGGGGTGAAGATCAGGCCGCCGCCAATTTCTTTCGATTAGCCGCAGAGAACGAAGAGAGAGCCCTATCAGCCTTGGATGCAGCGAAGTCGAGAACTCTCGGCATCACCTCCGTGAGCGCTGTGGCCCTTCGAT
Organism: Devosia sp.; assembly: GCA_040007135.1. GTDB lineage: Bacteria > Pseudomonadota > Alphaproteobacteria > Rhizobiales > Devosiaceae > Devosia_A. Next base: position 1,604 of record JBDTVO010000042.1, read on the forward strand.
ACAAAGCCGGCGACCTCGAGTTAGCTGAGCAGCAAGCCCATCGATCGGCGGCAATCAGCACGCTGCCGGAATTCGCTCAAAAGCAGCTTCGTGGGTTGCTGCAGGCGATATGGATTCTGCGCGCGCGCGCGCAGAATCCAAGGTCACTTTTGCACCTGGTCAAGTTCAAGTCTCAGTCCGGGGGGGCCAAGTGGTCAGCGGCGGTGCGCCATTGGACCTCATCATTGAGAAGGCCACCGGCGTGCAAAGTCTCCTTTTTCGGACCATAGAGTACTTGGGCAACCAGCCGCTCCGACGTCGCGGAGTGCCCTCCGTTGAAGTTCGCGATAACTACCGTCCCTGGCTCTTTCAGAGCCCTCCGGGCAGCTATCAGTTCGCGGTATCAATAGAGCGTCCTGCACAAGCGGAGCTCTTTGGCTTGTCGCACTTTGGACCTGCCCAAATAACTGAGACGTTCTTAGAGATCGTCCGGGCGTCAGCAGAGAGTCCTAGTGAACAGCTCCCAAAGATAGTGCGAGACGAGGGCTATCGGTCTGTATTCCTAAAGATGGTGCGAAACCTAAGCCCGAACGGAAAGTCGGCGGATCAGATCGAACTTTCAGGGTCCAACGTAGAGCAGCCAGTTGTCTTGTTCCAGCATAGTCGCGACATCATAAAGGCGAGCACAGACTTGGCAACTAAACTGCAGGGTTCGCAGACCCAAGAAACGCTACGTGGAATACTGCGGGCGGTCCATTTAGATAAGGACTGGTTGGACATTACGATCGATGACAATCCGTACCACGTGACTGGGGTAAGCGAAGTCGTGGACGACGTCATCGGCCCGATGGTGAACCACGAGGTCTTAATCAGGGTGTCAAGGAAGGGGAAGGGTCGTCTACTTTTCGTGGATATCGAACTCGCCGACTGACAGCGCCATGTCTCACGTTTCTAGGTCATTGCGATCTAGACGACCAACGTTATCCCCACCCCCTCCCACCTGCCTTATCCTCGCGGCTCCCACTCACGGAGCCGCCGATGCCTCACCCCCTCTCCCCCACCCAACACACCCAGCTCATCGCCCTCGGTGATCGCCTCGTCGCCGTCGTCGATCAGTTCGAAATCCTCCCGCATCGCGGCCCCGCGCCGGCTGCCCTGCGCGGTGAGGTGCGGCGCGTGCTCAACGCGCTCGTCCGGCTGCTGCCCGAAAACATCGCGATCGCCGGTGCCGCGTCGTCGCTCACGCGCCGGGCGCAGATGGTCGATGTGTTCGTCGCCACGATGCGCGCGGTCGCCCTGTTCAAGCCCCTGCTGCACCAGCCGAAATACGGCCCGAACGAAACTTATCCCCGCTCACTGGCGGGGGAGTAATATTCGTCCATTCGCCGTCGGGAGCGGGTCATGACGAGTGACCGGCGGCGAAGACCGGGTTCGTCTGGCGTCGGCCAGGCGGAGGTCCGGGCAGGGCTATCCCGCGGACCAGCAACCCTGGGTCCGGGACCCGCGCCGCCCGTGGGGCAATGCCGCCCTGCGGGGATCGTCTGCGTCGCCGGCTTTGGCGGCGCGTGGCGGACCCGGCGCGCATCCGCGGTCAAGGTGGCCGGGGCGCACTGCCCGAGATCGAAACACCCGGCCGCACGGCGGGACCTCTGGTCCCTTTTTGTGCCGGACGACCGGCTGGACAAGAGGTCCCGCCGTGCCGCTCCACTCAGGTGGAGCCGACTGCCGAAACTCCGGGGCCGCTGGCCGCCGGATGCCTCGGCGCGCATCGCGACAGGCAGCGCCCGCGAAAAAACGTTGAGCCCTGCGACCAAGTCAGTATGGTCCGGCCGTGCCGCCCAAGTTCGACGATCTCTATCGCGCCGCCATCCAGTTGCATCAGTCCGGTCGTGCCGTCGCGGCCGGCCGCGCCTACGACGAACTGCTGAAGATGCGGCCCGGGCACTATGGCGCGCTGCACCTCAAGGGCGTGCTGGCGCTGCAAAAGCACGACTACGCCACGGCGGTCGAGTTCATCGGCAAATCGCTCAAGGCGCAGCCGCGGCACGACATCGCCCTCTCCAACTACGGCATCGCGCTGAGGGCGCTCGAGCGGCATGCCGAGGCGATCGACGCGCTCGAGCAGGCGGTGGCGCTGTCGCCCAATTCGGCCGAGTTCTGGACCAACCTGTCGCAGACGCAACTCGAAGCGGGGATGACGCGCGAGGGCGTCGCCAGTTCGCGCCGCGCCATTGCGCTGGCGCCGGAGCGGCTCGGGCCGCGGGTGTCGATGATCTTCGGCACCAACTATCTCGCCGAAGCCGATCCGCAACTGCTCAAGGCCGACGCCGTCGAATATGCCGAGCTGGTGCGCCGGCAGGTGCGGGCCCGCACTCACCACGACAACGACCGCGATCCCGAGCGCACGCTGTGCGTCGGCCTCGTCTCCGGCGACTTCAAGACGCATCCGGTGGGCCGGTTCCTCGTCGCGCTGCTGTCAAACATCGACCGGCAGAAGGTGGCGTTCGTCGGCTACTCGGACTCGCGCCGCTCCGACGAGCTCACCGAGACCATCAAGGCGGGCTGCACCGACTGGCGCGAGACGCTCGATGTCAGCGACGCGGATGTGGCGCGGCTGATGGTCGAGGATCGCATCGATATCGCGGTCGATCTTTCCGGCTACACCGGCAGCCGCCGGCTCGCGGCGTTTGCGGAGAAGCCGGCGCCGGTGGCGTTCACCTGGCTCGGTTATTTCGCAACCACCGGGTTCCCCGAGATCGACTACGTGCTCGCCAACCGCTGGGTGGTTCCCGAGGCCGAAGAGCCGCAGTGGGTCGAAAAGCCGTGGCGCCTGCCCGACACCTATCTCTGTTTCACCGCGCCGCCCGATGCGCCGCAGCCCGGCCCGCTGCCGGCGCTGAGCACGGGCCAGCTCACCTTCGGGTGCTTCAACAGCTTCGACAAGATCAGCGAACGGACCCTCGCCGCGTGGGGCGCGTTGATGGCGCAGGTGCCCAACTCGCGGTTGATCCTTCGCTCCTCCGGCATCGACCGGGACCAGAAGGTGCGCACCCTCGAATCGTCGCTCGTGGCCCACGGCATCGATCTTGCCCGGGTCCGTGTCGATCCGCGCATCTACGGCTACGCCGCGCACCTCAAGAGCTACGACGAGATCGACATCGCGCTCGATCCCTTTCCCTACAATGGCGGCACGACGACGGTGGAGGCGCTCTACATGGGCGTGCCGGTGCTGGTGCGGGCCGGCGATCGCTATGTGGCGCATATGGGCGAGAGCATCCTCCACAATGCCGGTCTCGCCGACTGGATCGCCCCCGACGAGGTGGCCTATGCCGGGCTCGGCGCGGCAAAGGCCGCCGATCTCGAGGCGCTGGCGGTTCTGCGTGCCGGCATGCGGGCGCGGATGCTGGCGTCGCCGCTGTTCGATGGCCCGCGCTTTGCCCGCAATTTCGAGGACGCCATGCGCGGCATGTGGCGCCTCTGGTGCGCGACGCAGGGTCGCGGCTGAGGACACACAATCTTCAGGTTTGACCGCCACTGACGCGGGCAGTCGATCCCTCACCCAAGTGCCTCATGCGCCCCCTGATTTTCGCCCTGGCTCTCGCCCTCGCTTCGTCCGCCCCCGCCGCGGCTCTCGATATTGCCGACCCGTTCAATGCGGGGCCGGCAATGGACGATGCGGCGGTGCTGGGGCAGGGCATTGCCTTCGCCGATGGCGACCGCATGAAGCTCGATATCTACGGGCCCAAGGACCAGGCCGGCCCGGCGCCGGTGGTCATGTTCATCTATGGCGGGGCGTGGCAGAGCGGCGACCGCGCCACCTATCAGTTCGTCGGCCACGCGCTGGCCGCCAACGGCTTCGTCGTCGTCATCCCCGACTATCGGGTCTATCCGGAAGTCACCTATCCGGCCTTTCTCGAGGACAACGCCGCCGCGGTCAAATGGATCGAGGATCATATCGGCAGCTATGGCGGCGACACCTCGCGCTTCTTCATCGCCGGCCATTCGGCGGGCGCCTACAACGCGGTGATGCTGGCGCTCGACCACTCGTTCCTCAACGAGTACCACGTCACCATGCCGATCCGGGCCATTGCCGCGATCTCGGGGCCGTACGATTTCTACCCGTTCGAGTATGACCAGGTGCGCAACACCTTTGGCCACACCGACAATCCCGAAGGCACGCAGCCGATCAACCTCGTGACCGCCGACGTGCCGCCGATGCTGCTGGCGTCGGGCCGCATCGATCCGATCGTGCGGGTACAGAACACCGAACACCTGGCGGCCAAGCTCCAGGGCGCCGGCGACTGGGTCACCACCAAATACTACGACACGGTCGGCCACATGGACGCGGTGTTTGCGCTGGGTGCGCTCTGGCGGTGGCGGGCGCCGGTGCTGCAGGATGTGGTCAGCTTTTTCACGCAGTTCGGCGCATTCCCGAGCGGCGTGCCGCGTCCGGTGTTTACCCCGGCGCCGCCCGAGGGCATGGGCGATCTGCAAACCACTGTCAGCAGGATCGAGGCGCTGTTCAGCCCGATCGACGACGACTCGCACCGCTCCAACATGAACTAGCGGTCGCGTTGACGCGGCGTGACGATGAGTCCTAGGCTCGCCGCATCGCTCCTCCGCACATCGCCGGCACGCCAGACGCAAGGGAACTCGTCCATGCACTATACCCACCTCGGCCGCAGCGGCCTCGAAGTCTCCCGCATCTGCCTCGGCATGATGTCGTTCGGCGATCCGACCAAGGGGCGCGAATGGGTGCTCGGCCTCGATCGGGCACGTCCGATCATTCGGGCGGCGTGGGAGGCGGGGATCAATTTCTACGATACGGCCAATGTCTATTCCGCCGGCACCAGCGAGGAGATCACCGGCACGGTGCTATGGGAACTGGCGTCCCGCGACGAGGTGGTGCTGGCCACCAAGGTGCATGGCGAAATGCGCAAGGGTCCGAACGGCAGGGGGCTGTCGCGGAAGGCGATCCTCAGCGAGATCGACCATTCGCTCAGGCGCCTCAAGACCGACTATGTCGACCTCTATCAGATCCACCGGTTCGACCCGATCACGCCGATCGAAGAGACGCTCGAGGCACTCGACGAAGTGGTGAAGTCGGGCAAGGCCCGCTACATCGGCGCTTCGTCGATGTGGGCCTGGCAGTTCATGCAGATGCTCGACACGCAGCGCGCCAACGGCTGGTCGCGGTTCGTCTCGATGCAGAACCAGCTCAACCTCATCTATCGCGAGGAAGAGCGCGAGATGCTGCCGCTGTGTGTGGCCGAAGGTATCGGCGTCATCCCGTGGTCGCCGCTGGCGCGCGGGCGTGTGGCGCGGCCCTGGGGCGAGGTCACCAAGCGGTTCGGGACGGACCCGTTCCAGAACAGCCTCTATGACGCGCACGCGGCGGTTGACGAGAAGATCAACGATGCCGTCGCGGCGGTGGCTAAAGCCAAGGGCAAGACCATGGCGCAGGTGGCGCTGGCCTGGGTGCTGCAGAAGCAGCCGGTGACGGCGCCGATCATCGGCGTTACCAGGCTCGAGCAGCTCACCGACGCCGTCGGAGCGCTCGATGTGCAGCTCTCGCCCGACGATATCAAGGCCCTCGAGGCGGCGTACGCACCGCGGCCGCCAGGTGGCTTCCAGTAGCCCGAGGCCTCGGGCAGTGGCGATCGTCGCGCGGACAGTGTAGGGACCGTCACCCCGCGCTCGTGAGGTTGCGGGGTGGGGGAGGCTCGGGCACTGAGCGACACCGCAGCAGCTGAGCCATGGCCGTGGCTGGGGACCTCCGGGCTCCGGCCGCTGCAGATCGCCGTCGGGCTCTTCGTCGGCGTCAAGCTCGGCCTTCTCGTCTTCGCCCATCCGTTCATGGACGAGGCCTACTATTTCATCTGGGGTCAGCACCCGGCGCTGTCCTATTACGATCATCCCGGCCTCGTCGGCTGGGTGCAGGGCCTCTCCGCCACGCTGCTGGGCTGGAACCTCGTCGCACTCCGGTTGCCGGTGCTGCTGACCGAGCTGGCCGATGTGTGGCTGCTGTATCTGTTTGCGCGCCGCATGGGCGGCGCGTCGTGGCCGCGCTGGTTCTGGCCGGCGCTTGCCCTGTTCGTGAGCATGCCGATCTTCGTCGTCGCGACGATGTTCGGCTTGCCCGACCATTTGCTGCTGCTGGCGACGCTCGCAGCGGCCTATCTGCTGCAGGGATTCTTCCTCAGCCTCGATGCCGGCAGCCCGCGATGGCGCCTGCTCTATGCCGGCGCGACGGCGATCGGGTGCGCCGTGCTCGCCAAATACTACGGCGGGCTGGTCGGGGTCGGGCTGGCGCTGACGGTGCTGGCGATGCCACGTTACCGCGGGCTCCTGCGCTCGCCGCATCTCTATCTCGCAGCGGCGCTCGCCCTTGCACTGCAGGCGCCGAGCCTCATCTGGAACATCCAGAACAACTACGCGGGTGTGGGGTTTGTCGTGGGTGGGCACGGCCATCTGGAGCACCCGTTCGAACTGCGCGGCGTGCTCGGCTACCTGCTCGACATGCTCCTCATCGTCTCGCCGTTCCTCATCGTGCCGATGCTTCGCTTTGGCTTTGCCCGGCAGCCTTCCCTTGCGGTCTCACGCGGCATCTTCTGGACTTCGACGCTGGCGTTCCTCGTGGCGTCCGTGTTCGTCAGGACCATCATCCACTGGAACCTCGCGGCCTATGCCGCCGTGCTGCCGTTCCTTGCCGGGTTCATCCGTTCGCGGCTGCTGGCGCTCACCCATTTCACCTATGCGGCGGTGATTGTCGTGCTCGGCACGGTCAACTACGCGGCCGTTCCACTGGCGGCAGTGTTCGGCTTCAACGATCAGGCGAGTTCGTGGGGCTATGGCTGGGACGGAGTGGCAGCGCGGGTCAGGCAGATCGAAGCGAGCCAGCCGATCGGCTTTGTCGCCGGAACCGACTACACGCTGGCGGCCGCGCTGGGCTGGGCCCTCGAGGACAAGGACGTCACCAGCCTTGCGACGCGCACGGATGCCTATGATTTCTGGTTCGATGCCGACGCGATGACGGGAAAGACCGCACTGATCGTCGCCGACCATTGGCGGCCGTTGTCGGCCGAGATCCGCGCCCGCTTTGCCGAGGTGACCGCAGTTGGCGGCGTCGAGGTCAGCGGCTACGGCCGGCCGATCGACACCTACGAGCTTTACGTCGGCACTGGCTACACGCCAGCAACGCGTCAGCCGTAACCGGCTTTAGGACAGGCCGGGCAAAGCCAGCACGAGATCGATGGCGTGCTCGCCGGTTGTCTCCATGACGCACCACGAGCTCTCGAGCTGGGACTGCTCGGGATCGGCAATGCTGAGGCGCACGAAGTCGCAGCGGGCCTTGAGCCAGGGTGGCCAGGCGGCCTCCTCGTGCTCGAGGCCGGCAAGGCCGGCGCCGCGGAGCGAGGTCCTGAGCTCACCAAGGGCATAGCCCGCGAGCATTGCCCAGAAGGCCCGCTCGTTCTCGTCGCAGGCGACCAGCACCTTGGCCGAAACGTCGCCGACGTCGTTCTGGCAGGCATTGGTGCCAACCCCGATGCAGTCGGTCAGGAGGGCGGTACTGCTGCCGCTGTCCTCGCCGCTTCCGCGCTGGGCTATGATGCCCTCGATGCATTGCTGCAGCGCCGGCTCGGCGATCGACGCCTTGGGGGCCAGCGCCGCGTGCGCCGGCAGCGCCGCAAAGGCAAACACGACCGCGGCAACGATGCGCATCATGGCTCAGCTCCGTGCTCGCGCCGGCTGGCGATCACCGCGACGGATGCCGCCAGGCGGTGCGCCCGCGACAGAAACTCGCGATGGATGATGAAGGCGACGGTCAGCACGGTGACCGCAATGGCGAGCCAGTTCGAGGCAAACCACGCCACCACCGGCACCGCGAAGTAGTAGGCGCGGATGCCGTTGTTGAAGTTCTTGGCGGCCAGCGAATTCAGCATCGCGATGGCGTCGATCTCGGCTTCGGTCGCGGGCGTGTCGTGCGGCAGGGCGCCGATCATGATGCAGAAATGATTGAACTGGCGCAGCGACAGGGTGAACGAGAAAAAGCTCATCACGAAGATCGACAGCAGCACGAGGAGGTGCACCTGCATGTCGGAGGCGGAGTAGTCGCGACCGAGCCCGAGGGTGGCGAGCGCGCTCATCAGTTGGCCCACCTGTCCCAGGGTCGCGACGATGGCAAGAATGAGCAGCACCGAGGTCGAGGCCAGAAAGCTCACCGACTGCATGATGTTGCCCGACAGGATCGCATCGAGCGGCGTTTCGCGCTTCGCCGCATTGGCGACCCAGCGTCGGCGCTGCATGCTCATGATCGCAGAGAGCGAGGGATAGCGGCTCTCGACCAGCGGCACCGCGTAGTTGTAGGCCACCCAGCACAGGATCGGGAAAATCGATGCAAACAGCGTCATACGCCGAGCCTTCCTCCGCGCTGCGATGCTAGCCGGTCGGCCCTGCCAAGGCGAGGCCGGCTCGGCGCGTCGCGCTGTCAAAAAACTGTCGTCGCCGGCCGCTTTTCGCCTTGAGGTCTGAAGCCCGGACCTCTATATACCCGGCTTGCGCTTGGCGGCGGCTTGCCCTGCACGGTGCATCACGACATTGGCGCGGGGTGGAGCAGCCCGGTAGCTCGTCAGGCTCATAACCTGAAGGTCACAGGTTCAAATCCTGTCCCCGCAACCAATGGCAATCGGATAGTGTGGGCGCCTCTGGCGCCTTTTGCATTTCTGGCGCGTGCACGAGGGGAGCAGGCAATGGCTTGGCAGGACTACTACGAAATCATCGATCCGCAGTTTGGACGGCTGTTCAACGGCGCAGCACAGGTGAAGCGGCTGTATTCCGGCTGCCAGTGGGCCGAAGGCCCGGCCTGGTTCGGCGGTGGTCGCTACCTCGTGTGGTCCGACATTCCGGCTAACCGGATCATGCGGTTCGATGAGACCGACGACAGCGTGTCGGTGTTCCGCCAGCCCTCGGGCAATACCAACGGCCATACTGTCGACCGGCAGGGTCGGCTGCTGAGCTGTGAGCATGGCAATCGCCGGGTGACCCGCACCGAGCACGATGGCAGCATCACCGTCATCGCCGACCGCTTCGAAGGCAAGCGCCTCAATTCTCCCAACGACGTCGTGGTCAAGACCGACAATTCCATCTGGTTCACCGACCCCGCCTACGGCATCGATACCGATTTCGAGGGCAACAAGGGCGACAGCGAGATCGGCCGCTGCAACGTCTATCGCGTCGACCCGCAATCGGGAGCCATCGCCGCCGTGATCACCGACATGGAGCGGCCGAACGGGCTGGCGTTCTCGCCGGACGAAAGCCTGCTCTACGTCGCCGACACCGGGCGGACGCACAAGCCGGACCATCCGGCGGAGATGCGCGTCTTCAAGGTTGCCGGCGACAGGGTGGCCGAGGGCCGCCAGTTCGCGCTCTGCGACAACGGGTTCTTTGACGGATTCCGCCTCGACAGCGACGGCCGTATCTGGAGCAGCGCGGCGGACGGCATCCATTGCATCACGCCCGACGGCACGCTGATCGGCAAGGTGAACGTGCCCGAGCCAGTGGCAAACTGCTGCTTCGGCGGGTCGAAATACAACGTGCTCTACATCTGCGCCTCGAGCTCGCTCTATTCGGTGCGCCTGATGGTCAACGGGCTCAAGACGCACTAGCGCGATCGGGGCTGCGGCCGCCTATCCGGCGAGAACCTCGCGCAGCGCCAACGCGAGATCTTCCTTGCGATACGGCTTTATCAGCAGGCGCATGTTCCACGGCGGCCCGCCATTGCCGTTGAGCTTTTCCTCGGGGAAGCCGGAGGTGAGCAGGACGCGGATGTGCGGCCAGCGGGTGCGGGCGAGGCGTCCGAGTTCGTAGCCGCTCATGCCGCCGGGCATGATGACATCGGAGAACAGCAGGTCGATACGCTGGGTTTCGAGGATCGCCACGGCCGACGGCCCGTCCGCCGCCTCGAAGCAGCGATAGCCCAGTTGCTTCAGCTGGCGAACCACCAGGTCGCGCAGCCCCGGATTGTCCTCGACCGCGAGGATCGTCTCTGCGCCGCCAAGGGCAAAGCCGGTATCGGGAATCGCGGTTGAATCGAGAGCCTGCTGCGCGCGTGGCAAATACAGGCGGAACGTCGTTCCGACGCCTTCCTCGCTGTAGACGTTGATGTGTCCGCCGGACTGCTTCATGAAGCCGAACACCATGCTGAGTCCGAGGCCCGTGCCGCGGCCCTCCTGCTTGGTGGTGAAGAACGGCTCGAAGATCTTGTCCATGACCTCGCGTGGAATGCCGGTGCCGCTGTCGGTCACCTGGATGAGCGTGAAGTCGCCAGGCTCGAGCCCCGGGTGGAGGCCGGCGTAGTCCACGTCGAGGTGCCGGTTATCGGTCGAGATCTCGACCCTCCCACCGCCGGGCATGGCATCGCGCGCATTGGTTGCAAGGTTCATCAGGCAGGCTTCGAGCTGGACCGGGTCGACGGTCACCGGCCAGGTCGATTCGAGCGGACGAAAGTCGATCTGCACGTTTTCGCCGAGCGTACGGCCGAGCAGCCGGCTGACGCCGCGCACGAGATCGACGACGTCGACAACCTTGGGCTGAAGCGGCTGCCGACGGGCGAAGGCGAGCAGACGCCGGGTCAGTTCAGCGCCGCGCAACGCAGCCGACAGGGCCTCGCCAGCCAGTTCGTCGCGGCCATCGCCGCGCGTCAACTGTTCGCGCAGCAGGTCGAGGTTGCCGATGACGATGCTGAGCAGATTGTTGAAATCGTGGGCGAGGCCACCAGTTAGGTTGCCGATCGCCTCCATCTTCATGGCCTGGCGCAACTGCCCTTCGACGGCGCGGCGGGCGGTGACGTCGCGGATCGCCAGCACGATGACGCGGCCACTGTCGGTCTGGTGTTCGCTGACGCTGACTTCGGTCGGGAAGGTCGTGCCGTCCTGCCGCAGACCTTCGAGGTCGTGGATGATCCGCGCCCCATTGTCGGACGGACCGGCGAGCGCCTTGCGGATGCGGTCCATGTCGGCCTCGACCGAGGCGGGGGGAATGAGGATCGAGGCGTGCCTGCCGATGAGTTCGGCCGGAGCGTAGCCGTGCGTCGCGCGCACCCGCTCGTTGGCATGAACGATATGACCATTCCCGTTGACGGCGATGACGGCGTCAGGATTGGCAGCCATCAGGCTGCCGGTCATCGCCTCGCTTGCCTGCAGCCGTGAGGCGCCGCGCTTCTGCTCGGTGATGTCGGTGGACATCGCCATCAGGTATTTCGGCACGCCCTTCTCGTCGCGCACCGGCACCTTGTGGGTGGTGAGATAGCGTTTGTCGCCGCTACGGGTCGAGATGGTCTCCTCGTCGATGACCTGCAGCTTGCCGGCCTCGAGCACCTCGCGGTCGCGGGCGGTGAAGTGCTCCGCCTCGGCTCGCGGGAAGACGTCGAAATCGTTGCGGCCGAGCAGTTCTTCACGCGAGATGCCTGTCAGCTGCTCGCCGGCGCGATTGAACAGCACGAAGCGCAGGTCGGCCGCATCCTTGACCGCGATCATCGCGGGGATGTTTTCGATCACGGTGTCGAAGAAGGCAGTCGTCTCGCGGAGCGCGATAGTCTGTGCCTCCAGGTCACGCTGCAAAGCGAGGTTTTCGGCGTTCCTGTCGGCGAGACTCTGGTTGGCCTCGCGCAGCTGCGAGATGGTGCGCTCCGAGAGCCGCCCCTCGGCCTCGAGGCGGGCAAACTCGGTGACGTCCTCGACGCGGTGGATGATCCACAGCAGCCTGCCGGCAAGATCGAGCACCGGAGCGTTCAACGGGCTCCAGTACCGCACCTCGAAGCCGCCGCCCTCCGCGGCCGGGCGGGCGATGTCGTATTTCTGCTGCGGCATGCGGTCGGGCTTGTGCTGGCTCAGCACGCGCTGCAGCGACGCTCGCAGATTGCTGGCGCCGGTGGCCTGCGGATCGTCGGGGTTGTCGGGAAACACCTCGAACAGGCCGCGCCCAACGATCTGTTCGCGCACCGTCATGGTGGCGGCGCAATAGGCGTCGTTGACCGCGACGATCTGCAAGCGTGGATCGAGGACCAGATAGAGGTTGGGGGTCGACTCGAACAGCGCCTTGAAATCAGGCAGTCGCGCTGCGGCTCTGCCCAGGGGCGCCTGCTCGTTCATGCGAGGTCGGAGCGGTTTATGGCGCGCGATTGCACCATGCGGATGAAGTCGTCGCTCATCAGCGGCGGCGCAAAGAGGAAGCCCTGGGCGATGTCGTAGCCGGTTTCGACGAGGACCCGAAGGTCCTCGGTCGTTTCCACACCTTCGGCTACCGACGTGATGTTAAAGCGGCGGGCGAGATCGACGACGGCCTCGCACATCGCCCGCTTGGTCTTGTCCTGCGAGCAGCCGCTGACAAAGCTGCGGTCGAGCTTGACCTCGGCAAAGGGCAGCTCCTTGAGCCGCGCCAGCGAGGAATAGCCGGAGCCGAAATCGTCGATCGAGACCTGGACGTTGTAGAGCTTGAGTTGCACCGCGACTTCACGCGCCAGGTCGGGATCGCTGATCGCTTCATCCTCGGTGATCTCGACGATCAGGCCCGGGAAGCGCGGATCGTCCGGCAAATGCCGGCGCAGGTGCGAGACGAAATCGGGGCGCTGCAGCACCGAGGCGGGAACATTGATCGCCAGCCGGCTGGTCATTTTTTCGCTGGCAAACCGAACCCAGTCTTTGAGCGAGCGCTCGACGATGAAATCGGTCAGCGGTCGATACAGCGGGTCGCTCGGCGCCGGCAGGAAGCGGTCGGGCGAAAGCACGCCGTGCACCGGATGCCGCAGCCGGATCAGAGCTTCGGCGCCGCACACCAGTCGCGAGCGGAGATCGATCTTGGGCTGGTACCACAGTTCCAGCCAGCCGTTGTCCAACCCGGCTTCGAGGCTCGCGTCGAAGCGGGCCGGCACGGTGCGGCGAACGCCGTCGATCCG